>JACJZV010000001.1:1102912-1470550 GCA_020635395.1 Flavobacteriales bacterium | reverse complement strand
TCATTAGGAAAAGTAAACACTGGTGACACGAGACATGCAGTGGGTGCCGCGGATAATTACTCGATTAGCTTGGGCGATGGTGGCAGCATTATCCTGTTTTTTGACGAACCAATTCAAAACCGAAAAGGTTTTGATTTTGTGGTTTTCGAAAATGGTTTTCAATGGCAAGGCGGTTATTTTTTAGAGTTGGCTTTTGTAGAAGTGAGCAGCAATGGCCTTGATTTTGTTCGGTTTCCTGCATTTTCAAATGCCGACACCAATGTGCAAATCGAAAATTTGGCGGCAATGAATCCGGAGTGGTATAAAAATTTGGCGGGCAAACATCAGGCACCTTATGGCACTCCGTTTGATTTGGAGGAACTCAAAGACTCGACCAAAATAGATCTTTCTGCCATTTACTACATGCGATTGGTGGACGTGGTTGGAAACCTGGACAGCAATTGGGCCAGAAGAGATGCCCAAAACCATAAAATAAATGATCCATGGCCAACAGCTTTTGAGTCGGGTGGCTTTGATTTGGATGCGGTTGGTGTCTTGGGCGATCCGACAACTACTATTTTTGAATTCTCGAAAAATGAAAACTTCTTTTACCCAAATCCGGCAAAATCAGGAAGTAGTATAACAACAAATGTTGGCTTTGAAAAAGCAGAAATAATAACACTGGCTGGTGAAGTCATTTTGGAAATTGAGGGCGGGAATAGCATTGATTTGCAAAACATTTCAGCAGGAATTTATCTACTCAGAATGGAGAAATATGGGAAAACCACCATCCAAAAATTATGTATAGATTAGGCCTTATACTTGGGTTGTCTTTATTGTTTGCAAGGTGTAAAGATGATGATATACCTCCAAAAACTACCGACACCCAAAGTGGTTTTTATACTGTTAACGAAGGAAATTTTCAGCAAGGCAATTCGAGTTTTGGCTTCTTTAACACTCAATCGAATGAATACTCGAAGGACGTTTTTTTTGAGAAAAATGAAATACCCATTGGCGATGTTTTTCAATCAGTTGCCATCATAAATGGTGATTATTGGTTGGTGGTGAACAATTCTGGTAAAATTTGGATTGTGGACACGTCCAGCCTAAAAATTAAAAATAGTATTGAGGGGTTCGTTTCTCCGAGATATGCCATATCATCAGGAAACAAGGTATTTGTAAGTGATTTATATGCCGATAAAATTTATGTGGTTGATATAAATAAAATGAGCATTTCTGCCACTATTTCTATCGATGGTTGGACGGACGATATGTTGGTTTCTAATGAGGTTTTGTGGGTTGCGAATAGAGAAAAACCATATCTTTATTTAATTGATATTGAAAAACTTAGCATAACAGATAGCATAAAAATTGGAAACAATACCAACTCCATTTGTAAGTTTAAAAATGATGACTTAGGAGTTTTGTGCGAAGGAAAACTTGGCTCATCAGAAAAAGCCGCGTTTTACGTGATTAAAAATGGCACTAAGACCGCCGTTTTAGTCCATGAGTTTGCCAATGCAGAAAAGCCAATCCGGTTGCAGCAAAGTGCGGTGGACAATAGAATTTATATGGCTTTTAAAGGCATTTACTCATTCAGCTCCGCAGATTATTCATTCATAAAAAAAGAGTTGGATTTGCCCGAATCCAACATTTATGGTTTTGATATCCACCCAAAAACAGGAGATTTTATTTTGTCGGATGCCAAAGATTTTGTCAATCGGAGTGAGGTTTCCATTTATACATCCACCTTTGATTTTAAACGCCATTTTGATGCCGGTGTGCTTTGCAATAAATTTATTTTCAAATAGTTACCGTTCTATTTCACTAATTTTAATGGTAAAATCATCCACATAAACCTCTTTTAAATCTTCGTTTAGTAAATATATTTTTAGCAAAGAATTGGGTCGGATGTTTTTGCCCACTTCGTCAAATTGGATGTAAATTGGTTCCCAGAGGCCGTAAGCCCGAATATGCCGGCTTACGTCGTAGTTTTTCCAAATATAACCTCCGGTTGAATCTTCTACCGAAAAAATGAGTTGAATATTAGGTGCTTTATCATACAAGAATAATAGAAATTCGGCTTCCATAAAATAACTTTTATCTTGTTGAAAATGAATGGAATCTGTGGGTAAAACATAGGTGGAAGAATACATACCAAACCGATTGCTTTTGGTGCTTAAATAGCCATGTTGCGTGCTGATTTCAGCTTCGTTTACATACCAAAACTTCGATTTTTCTTCGAAATTATTTTTGGTGGTCAACACCATTTTTTTGTTGAAAGACGCAAAACCTTTTGGCAGATGACTAATTTCTATTCCAGTCAATCTATCAATAAAAATTAAATTGGTGGAGTCGTTATTTCTTACAGAATATGGCAAATCGTTGTACTGCAAACCCGCCATAGCAAAGGTGTTTGGATTAAACAGAAATACAAAATTTTGAGTACTGTCGGCCTCAAAATCCATCACATTTTTAAATCTTCCCGTTTTTACAGAATCAAATCCTACATAATAATTTAGCAATCGTGCCTGAACCTCGTCTGTCAGAACAACTTTATCTGTTCTTTGATTAATAACTTCATTAAAAACAATTTCTTTTTGCAGTTTGTATCGAACCGAATAATGGGCATAATTAATCATATTTAGTGGTTGAACTACGAAGGCCAAAACCATAAAAACTCCAATTAAATATGTTTTTTTTACTAAAAATAGAAGTGCAGTCAGAACCAAAATGGGTAAATAAATGTGCAAAAAGTTGTTATAATCCAATAAGAATGACCACATTGCAAAGCCAGCTGATGTTACAATCAACAGCAATTTGTATCTTTTGTTATGAAAATTTGAACCAAACGAACGAGCCGCTGCCACCGCAATTGCCGGAACAATGTAAAGGTAATGCCGAGGGTCTAAGCACATTGGCGAATAGGTTTTGAAAGAAACAGTCATAAAATTGGCCGAAATCAGCAGTAGGAGAGAGGCTTTTGTCCAAAAATCCCAGTTTTTTATTTTGGCTGAAAATATGGTTGGTAAAATAAAAATTAAACCAACTGCAAGTCCTTCTTTTACGAATAGGTTAACAAATTGATAACCAATGCGTTTTAATAAAATATGAAATGGCTGTTGGTCGTAGCTACAAAGGTTGAGATAACTTCCGTTGGCAATGGCCTGAAACCGATGAGTGATGGAGCCGGCGAGGCCATACATTATGCCAAAATAGATAGAAAACAATATAATGCCTGAAACTATCGAAAAGAGCCAAAATTTTTGATGCTGCTTGTTGTAAATATCATAAAAAAAGATGGTTATAAACAACGGAAAGGCTAAAACTACAGAACCTTTGCTCAGAAAAGCCAATAAAACAAAGGCAGAAAAAGCAATTGAAAACAGGGTACTATTTGTCGGTTTTATTCGGGCTTTATGCAAAAAAACAATTGCCCCAAAAGCAAACATTGCCACAAAAATGTCGGGCATAATTTTATCGCTATAAAACAGAAACCAATTGCAAAGTGCGGTTAGGCACAGGCCTAAAATTAACTGCAAACGATTGTTTTTGAGCATGTTGTAAACAAAAACTAAACTTATCAAATAAGCAAATATGGCGGGAAGGGCAGAGGCAGTGTCGTTTATTCCAAATAGTTTGTAGCTCAAAGCCAACGGAGCAACCACGGCTATGCGGTGGGCATAGTGGTCGTTTAGATTGAGTTTGCCATGCAGTAGGTCGAATGCCATTTGGGCATATTGCATATCATCATAACCAAAATGGCCTATGTAGCCAGCAATGTGGTAGGTTATGCCAAAAAGGATAAATAGAATCAGAATTTTTAATGAGGAAAAATTATTGCCCGACATAGCCGCTAAGGTAAAAAAAAGCTAATAAAAAAAGGCCGATGAAACATCAGCCTTTTTTGTGGCGGAGAGAGAGGGATTCGAACCCCCGGACCTGTTACAGTCAACGGTTTTCAAGACCGCCGCATTCGACCGCTCTGCCATCTCTCCCTCTGAGGGCTGCAAAAATAATTTTCCTTATTCGTTTGTCAAACAAATTTTTTAGAAAAACTTTTATTCTTTGTTTTTGATGGATCTGATTTCTGCCCTATCAATGCTACTATTGAGTTCAAAGCCTATCAAAAGCATGGTGCAGTTGAAATAAATAAACACCATCAGCACTATAAATGCCCCTACCGAACCATAAAATCGGTTGTAGTTGCTGAAATTGTTGACATAAAATGTAAAAGCCGCAGAAGCCAAAACGGTCAGAATGGTAGCCAGGGAAGACCCCACACTAAAAAAATTCCACTTTGCGGTCTTAGAGCTACCAAAATAATATAAACTGCTATATACCAAATAAATCAAGAAATAGATAGACCCCACTTGCAGCACTTGAAGAAGAATATATCTCGTTTTATCCTCAATATCAAGCATATACAGGCTAATGTTAATGTAAGTTACCACCAATACCATTATTAAAACAGTCATAGTAACCAGCAAGGTAAGCCAAATACTTCTTACTCGACTGGCAAACCAGTTGCGTTTGTGTTCTTGTTTGGTGTATTTGTTAAAATTGGTCATCATGTTTTGAAAAGCCGTGCTGCTAAAGTATATGGCCAACACAAAACCAAATGAAAGCAGCGTGATGTTTTGATTATTCAAAATGTCTTCGATGGTGGTAAACAGTGCTTCAAAAGTGTTTCGGGGCAGCACCCGCTCAATTTGTTGGAGCAAATCTTCTTGAAACCCATCAATAGGGATATAGGCAATGAGGGTAAAAAGAAAAATAATGGCAGGAAACAAGGATAGAAAAAAATTATAGGCCAAAGAAGAGGCCCTCACATTTAGGTCAGAATCAAAAAGTGAATCCACAAAAAATTTGCCTACATCATAGATTGACCTACCCTTAAATCCGGGCAATGTTTTTCGCTGCAAAAGCTTTTTTGCAGGAGTTAGTCTCGCTTTTACACGCAGTTCGAGTTGCTCTATTTGTTTATTGAAATCCAAATTTTCGACAAAACAACGGATTTTTTTTAAACCAAAGTATCGAAATGATTTTGGGGTTGGCTAAATGGGTAATGTTTTAGATTTATTTTCTTAAGTTGGAAAAAGAGTATATTTGACGGAATAGTTTAATTCCAATGAAAATTTGTTTTAAATTAATAATTTCAGTAACCTTGAGTTTATCCGGCATTGCTCACGCTCAGAATACGTACAATCAAGACAATCGAGATTTAGAGTTAAATGCCATTCTCAATAGTTTTTTATTACCCTTTGATACCATCCAAAAAAACCTTAATCAAGAATTGATTATCAGGTTTGACTCTAATGCAAGAAGTAAAGTACCCAGTCTTCATACCGGAGTGATTATCCAACTATCTAAAAAAAGTACCATCAAAAAAATAACTTGGGATTTGAACAAACAAGAAAGCAAACAGGTAAAAAGTTATCAAAAAATAATTAATGAATACCTCAAAGTAGAATTAAAACATTGGAACATTTACTTTTTGGATGGAAAGAATAAACCACAAAGATTGGAAGAAGTTTTCCTCATTTTCGACATTGAAAAAGGATTAATTAAAATCAAAATGTAAGAACTCTCAAGCTAAATTGCCATGTATTACTACGAAAATAAATTTAAATAAATTTAAACAAATTACCACCATTTCCATTTGGTTTTCTGAAAAACAAAAAATCGAAAATCAAAACTTTCCCTCTTTCGTAAATCAAAAATTACTGTTGGTAAAAATATGCCCAAAATGTGGGTAGTTTGTAGGTAAAATGTTGGTATCTTAGCGGCGTAAAAGGCGTTTGTCCCTGAGGTTGGTTTTAGTTTTACCAGCTTAACAAAAACGCAAAAAATATATATGGAAAATCCGAACGAAAAGATAATTCCAATCAATATTGAGGATGAAATGAAAACGGCCTACATCGATTATTCGATGTCGGTAATTGTTTCAAGAGCCCTGCCCGACGTAAGGGATGGTTTAAAACCCGTACACCGCAGGGTGCTTTATGGCATGACCGAGCTTGGCCTGGCCAGCAACCGACCATACAAAAAATCGGCAAGGATAGTGGGGGAGGTGCTTGGAAAATACCACCCGCATGGCGATTCTTCGGTGTATGACACCATGGTGCGTATGGCACAACCCTGGAGTCTGCGATATCAAATGGTGGACGGGCAAGGAAACTTTGGCTCTATTGATGGAGACCCCCCTGCGGCTATGCGTTATACTGAGGCTCGTTTGAAAAAATTGGCCGAAGAAATGATGGTGGATATTGACAAAAACACGGTCGATTTTCAAACAAACTTCGACGATTCGCTTAAAGAACCAACCGTTTTGCCTTCAAAAATTCCAAACTTGCTCGTAAACGGAGCGGCAGGAATTGCAGTGGGTATGGCCACCAACATGGCTCCACACAACCTTAAAGAAGTGTGTAACGGAGTTATAGCCTACGTAGATAATAGAGACATTACCATACAGGAATTGATGGAGCATATCAAAGCTCCCGATTTTCCGACAGGAGGAACTATATATGGCTACGAAGGGGTAAAAAATGCTTTCGAGACAGGCAGAGGAAGAATTGTAATGCGGGGTAAAGCCGAGATTGTAGAAAGCAAAACCGGCAGAGAGCAAATCATTATCAACGAAGTTCCCTATCAGGTTTCGCCATCCCAAATCATTGTAAAAGCGGTTGATTTGGTAAATGAAAAAGTAATAGAAGGCATCAGCGAAATACGCGATGAGAGCGATAGAAACGGTTTGCGAATTGTTTTTGACCTAAAACGAGATGCAATTCCGAACATCGTTTTAAACCAACTTTTTAAATTTACGCCGCTTCAAACCTCGTTTTCGGTTAATAATATTGCTCTTGTAAAAGGCCGACCGATGACCTTAAATCTCAAAGATTTGGTGCATCACTATGTAGAGCATCGGCATGAGGTGGTAATAAGAAGAACCGAATATGAACTGGAAGAAGCACGCAAAAAAGCCCATATTTTAGAGGGTTTATTGATTGCTCTTGACAATCTGGATGAGGTTATTAGCCTGATTCGTTCATCAAATAATCCGGAAGATGCAAGAAATGGCTTAATGACTCGCTTTAATCTGTCAGAGATTCAGGCACGAGCCATTTTGGATATGCGATTGCAAAAACTTACCGGACTTGAACGCGACAAAATCAGAGAAGAGCATAAAGAAATCATGCTTACCATTGCCAAATTGGAAGAAATTCTTGGCAGTGAAGAATTAAGAATGCAAATTATTAAGGATGAATTGGCCGAAGTTAGAGACAAATATGGCGACGAAAGACGCACCAATATTGAGTTTGACAGCGGCGATTTAAACATCGAAGATCTGATTCCGAACGAAGATGTTGTTATTACTATCTCCAGAATGGGATATGTAAAACGAACTTCTTTGAGCGAATACAGAACCCAATCGAGAGGTGGGGTTGGAAATAGGGGAGTTAAGCACCGTGATGAAGATTTCGTTGAACACTTATTGTCGGCCAAAACGCACAACTATATGCTTTTCTTTACAGAGCAAGGTCGATGTTTTTGGATGAAAGTATATGAAATTCCCGAAGGTGCAAAAGCAACCAAAGGACGACCCATTCAAAACCTCATTGCCATTCCGAGTGATGATGTGGTAAAAGCATATATTTCGGTAGAAGGCTTGGATAATGACGAATATTTGGACAATAATTTTATCATTATGTGTACCAAAAATGGTATTATCAAAAAAACCACGCTTCGTGCTTATTCCCGCCCACGTGCCAACGGCATTAATGCCATAACAGTAAAAGACGGGGATGAATTATTGGAAGCAAAATTGACCAATGGCAACAACGAAATTCTTTTGGCCAAAAAACTTGGCAAAGCCATCCGATTCAACGAATCATTGGTGAGACCTATGGGTAGAACAGCCGCCGGAGTGAAAGGTGTGAAACTTGAAAATGATGACGATGAGGTAATTGGCATGGTTTGTGTCAAGAGTGTGGAAGAAGAAACCATTATGGTAGTTTCGGAAAAAGGATACGGAAAACGCACAGCAGTAGAAGATTATCGTATTACCGGTAGAGGTGGTAAAGGTGTAAAAACCTTAAACATCACCGAAAAAACAGGAAATTTGGTAGCCATAAAATCTGTAACCGACAACGATGATTTAATGATTATCAATCGTTCAGGTATTGCAATACGACTTCCGCTTGAAACCCTAAGAATAATGGGCAGAGCCACACAGGGTGTGCGATTAATAAAACTTAGAGAAGGAGATGAGATTGCATCTGTAGCTAAGGTAAATAAAGAAGAAGAGGAAGAAAATACTGAAACTTTGGAAGACGGAACAATTGAAAACGGAGAAAACGGGCAAGATGATTCGTCTGAAATAGTGGACAATAATGACAATTAATAAAATCTATAAAATGACAACAAAAAAGGTAATTTTAGCATTTACGTTTTTGCTTTCGTTGAGTGTAACAGCATTTGCTCAAAAAAACAAAGTATCTACGGTAGTTTTTAAGCTGTCTAACACGGTTGGTGATGCCAGAACTGGTGAAGCATGGCACAATACGCTGGATGAGTGTGTGAAGGATATTGAAGATGCCGCAAAACATACAACAACTGCTGCCGACCCTCGAATGTTTTACTATCGAGGTTTTACCTACCTTACGGTTTTATCTGAAGGTTCGGATGAGCAAAAGGCAAAGTACAAAGACAAACTTTATACGGCTGTTGAATCTTTTAAAAAATGTATTGAGCTTGACGCAAAAGGCAAGCACACCAAAGATGCCAAAAAAGGATTGGTTGACTGTGCAGTTCGTTTGTATAACGAAGGGGTTATGACCTATAATAATAAAGAATTTGCTAAATCATTGAAGGCTTACGAAACGGCTTTAGATTTATTTCAGTATGATGATGAAAAGCTGCTTCAAAAAAATGCTGGCATAAGCAAAGAAATGGTCATGCTAAATGCTGCTGCTGCTGCCAATAGGGGAGGAGATGTGGCCAAAGCAAAATCCACTTTAAAACAATTGGCAGAGTCAAATTATAAAGATGCAAATGTGTATTACACTCTTCACGAAATTTATTTGAATGAAAAAGATACTACAAAAGCATTGGAAACGCTGGCATTAGGAAGAGAGGCGTTGCCAGAAGACAAAAATTTGATAAATGCAGAGCTTGATTTAATGCTAAAATTGGGTAGAAGCAAAGAGTTGATGGACAAATTGGATAACGCAATTGCTGCACAGCCAAATGATCCTATTTTGCACTATGCACGAGGGTTGAATTATTTTAATCTTTATGAAATTGACAAGAAAATAGCAAATCTGGATGAGGCTGAAAAAAGTTATCAAAAGGCAATTGAATTGGATCCCGGATACTTCAATGCATATTTTAACTTGGGTGTGGTTTACACTGAAAAATGTAAGCCTATAAAAGAAAAAATTGACGCTGAAAAAAACTACGACAAACAATTAGTATTAGAAAGTCAAATTGATGAGCTGTATAAAAAGGCCGCAGTTCCTTTTGAAGAATGTATGAATATGGCTGATGGCAATATGACTAATGCCGAGAAAGCTGATTTGGCACAAAACCTGAAAATTATCTATGGCAGGTTGCAAAACGTTGATAAATCGTATGAGCCCAAATACAAACAAATGAGGGCTTTGATTGATGAACTAAAAGGATAAAAAAGTAGAGCCGAAGTATAGCTTCGGCTTTATTTTAAACTGTACTACTTAACATAATATAAATTATAGGAAAATTGCTTTAGGCCAAATTACCCCTAATACATATCAATTAGCCATAGGCTCCAATCAAATAATACTTATTATCTTTTAAAACTATTTCAACAGAATTAGATTTGTAAGAAATTCCTGAATTCAGAATTATCAAAAAGGTTTTATTATCTGCGTTTAACATAACAGCTTTAATTTCAGAAAATGGCGGACAATAATACTTGGTTTCAAATTGGCCACAAAAAAGTTCGCTAACAAACTGTGCAGTATCGCCAACGGCTTTTAATTGAATTGATTTGTAATCGGAATCAACCAAATTCAAAAACTGGTCATAGTCTTGATTTTGAATACTCAAATTAATTTCTGTTACAAATTTTTCGAGATTCGTGCTTTCAGCTTGGCCACTTGTGGCTGCCTTTTGCAGTTTGCAACCAGCAACCAAACCGCAAGCTACGAAAAAAAAGAAGCCTTTTACCTTCATACATTTTCTAATAAAACATAACCGGAATGCACCCATTTATCAGTATCTATATTATACCAATCACCTTCTTGGGCTATTATTGAAACTCTATCGTTTTGGTGTACCTGACCAACTATTTGAAACTGCGTACCAGGGCCTTGTCTAACATTTAAAACGGTAGTATTTATCCGACCGCTTTTAATAACTTTTTCGATTACGTAAAGTGCATAAACCCATTGGTCAGTGTCTATTCTATACCATCCGTTACGTTCTTCAAATATTTTTACCTCATCGCCTTTGTTTAGGCTGCCAACAATAGGTTGGTTTGTGCCTGCACCACCTCTAATGTTAAGCTGGGTAGCAGTTACAATTCCATTTTTGTACGGTGTGTTTTCTACCAAATCAACGTAATTTTTGTGTACCCAAACATTATTGCCCACATGGTACCAGTCTCCTTCTTGCTGAAAAATAGACAGCACTTCATCCTTCAAAAATTGTTTAACCACATCAAAATAGGTTGACGGACCACTGCGGCCATTCAGTTTATCGGCTGTCACTTTTCCAGTCAATGCAGCGGCATTGGTGGTGCTATTGCTTGGCAAAGGTTGTGAGGTAATGTATGATTTACTCACCCATTGCCCTTTGCCAATTCTATACCACGTGCCAACACTTTCATAAATATCCACTTGACTGTTTAAGGCCAATTGTCCAACTTTTTTAAAGAAAGTGCCGTTGCCCATCCGCACATTTAGGTCTTGACTATTTACTGTTCCCAATCCAATTTTTTTACTTTCATCCGGGAAATTTCCAGAGGTTAATATTTGTTTAAACCTACCCCAAGCCTCATCTTCTTCATTCGTCATCATTTTAGGGCAGTCTTTTAAAGTAATGTCGTAATGCCTCCAAACTTGATTTGCATTTAAACCATGCTTTTGCATCAAATGGTTTACCAAATCAATGGTGTTTTTCTGGGTTAAATCCCAATCAGACTCAGGATTAACGCACATTTCTACCCCAATTAAAAAGGCATTGGGAGTGTAGTGTGTACCCCGAATGGTATTTGCCAAATCTGTATAACCCGATGAATATCTTGACCCCACATGATAGGCTTCTTCGTTGTCCGGTATGATTTCTATAATTTGATTTGAATCAACAAAAAAATGGGCAGAAGCTCCAACATCGTGATTCTGAAAATAATTGTAATGAGCCATCGCATTTGCATTAGTTCCTGAATTTGCAGTCCAATGAATAATTATTCCCTTTGTGCTTATGAGGTTTCTAAAAGGTCGGTTTGAGGAGTTTGTAATGTGTTTTTTGGTAATTGTAATCATTTCCTGTAGCTATTAAATGTAAGTCTATAAGCAAATAAAGGATTTTTTCTGACATTTTTAAAATCTATCTCGAAATTTAAACCTCCGAACGATAGTTTTGCAGCATGAATTTGAAAAACAGCTTTAGAATATTGGCTTATTTGGAAGGTATTTCCTTCATACTTCTATTATTTATTGCCACACCATTAAAGCATTTTGCAGACGAGCCGAAATATGTAAAAATGTTAGGAATGCCACATGGCTTGCTATTTGTAGCCTATATATTCATGGCTTTATATTTAAAATCTGAATACACTTGGGATAAAACAAAAACCAAATGGATTTTATTGGCATCCATTATTCCGTTTGCCTTTCTTTTAATAGACAAGAAATATTTGAAATAAAATACTAACGAATAAGGTGTATTATTCCGCTATAATTGTGCGGAACACCCCTAAAATCGGTTAAGCGTAATACATAAAAATAGGCTCCGGTAGGTGCATTTTTTCCATCCCAGGCCTCCCCTTTTTCTGAGTAAAATATTTGCTCACCCCATCGGTTAAAAATTTGCAGTTCGTAGGTTGAAATTCCCATGCCTTGGGGTTCAAAATATTCATTTTTCCCGTCATTATTTGGATGAAAAGCATTGGGAATAAAGATGTTAATCAGATAATTTACATATACCCTTTTCTCAGAAATGTCGGTACAACCAAATGAGTTTGTTACCTTTTGGGTAATGGTAAAATAACCCGTATCGAGCAAAGAATATTCAAAATCTGGCGAAGAAAAACTGGCACCATCCGAAATATAATATTCAAAATCGGTTGCTCCTTGTGCAGTGGAGATTACGGAAATTTGGTTATGAACTATATCAATTTTTTCGGGGGAAATTTCAAAATCCGAAATCGGTAATTGATAAACTACAACACTTTTCTCAACCCAATAATCACAACCCTGATTTGTGGTAAACGAAAGTTTCACTGTATAATTTCCGCCGTTTTTATAGGCATATTCCAATGAGTCTCTACCATTCAAAATTGTTCCGTCTCCCAAATTCCATTGAATTTTTGAAATATTTTGTCGTCTAAACATGCTTTTCTCAAAGATAAGTTGACTATCCAATGCACAAATATCTTTAATCTGAAAATCTGGAATAATAATGCTGTCAATCTGCACGGTTTTCTGCATGGTATCTTTGCAACCAAAATTATTTTCAATAGAAAGTTGAACCGAATAAATTCCGGCATTTGTGTAGGAATGATTGAATTGAGCTGTGTTCTCATTGTTGCCATCACCCAAATTCCAGAGGTTATTGATAATGAAACCCGTTTTGGTGGAGGAAGTTGAATTAAAATCAACCAAATTATCAGCACAAGGAAGATTAAAGTTAAAGTCGGCAATTGGCGTGTCATCCACCTTTATTGTAAAATTGGAATCAGCTCGACAGCCGTTGTTAAAGAGAATATTTTGATAAACCGTATGGTTTCCACTCAACAAAAATTGCTGAATTATCGAATCAGCAATAACCGTGGCATTTGCATCAATTTTCCATTCAACACTCAAAATGGAATCTAAAAAATTGCTCTGATGTTTCAACAAAATAGGAGCTTCTGTGCAATGCCCATTTACAACCAAAAATGGCTTTTCGGAAAAGTGTATTTTTACATTTTTTGAAAAAGAATCTCTACACCCATGGTCGGTTTCTGCAATAAGCGACACCGGAAATACCCCAAATTGATTGAATTTTTTTGACATGGTAGCCGAATCTCTGAAAAATCCACTTCCAACATTCCAGTCCAAACTCGAAACGCCACCCGAAACAACAGTACTTGTACTGAAAAAATGAGTTGAATCGCCAAAGCAAACGGTATCTGCATAAAAGTCGGCAACCGGTATTGGAAAAATCTCTATGTTTTTTGTCACTGTATCGCGGCAGCCATTGTTCGTTATTCCATAAACTTCAGCACTATACAAGCCTTCATTTGCGTATCTGTGAATGGTATCTTTTTGGGAGGCAACCCCTACCCCATCTCCAAACTTCCAAAAACATTGCACCACGCTGTCGGAAGAAATAAAACTGCTTTTTATGGCAAAGTCCGTTTTTAGACCTAAACAGGCATTTTGAGCATCAATTTCTAAAATAGGTTTTTCAAAAACTTCAATTGTTTTCGTTATAGAATCCACGCACCCACGGTCGCTTGTCGAAATCAGTTTTACATCATATTTTCCAAAATCTACTGCCAACACCGATAAATTCTGTGTTTGATAAACATTGTTATTAATATTCCAACTATTAAAAAAACTACCTGTTTTAATTTTGGTTAAATCTTGCACAAAAAGGCTATCAAATTGGCAACCATTTTGAGGCAAAAAATTCGGAATGGGCAATGAATATGGATTGATAAATTTGGTGGTAGAATCAACACAACCGAAGCTGTCTCTAACAAATAAAGTAAGTTTTTGAGAGGTATCAGAAACAGGAAAAAATGCAGGAGTTTGGTTCGAGAAATGAATTCCATTGTCAAAATGCCAGTCTATCGAATCCAAGATTGCACCGGCACTTGTAGATAAATTCTTGAACGAATAATTTTGACCGACACACGTATCGCCAAACACAAAATCAGCCTTCGGATTTTGATGAACCACCACCTTTACCGAATCTGTGTGTACACATTTTTTGGTGTCTTCCACCCGTAGAAAGTAAGTTGTCGTAGCTAAGGGTTTTGCTATTGTTTTCGAGCCATTTACATTAGACAAACTATCGGTTGGCGACCATCTGTACGTTTTAATTCCAATGCCACCTGTAGCCAAATTTCCAATTATAACCGATTGATTTTGACAAATTTCTTCAACAGGATTCATAGATAGGACAATGCTGGGATGAAGTGTTATTATGGCAGTGTCTTTTGATAGGCAGCCCCCTCCTCTGTCGCTTTGCAAAATCAAGTTGAAACTGGTGTCTTTATTGCTAAAATTATTACCGTTAAAAACGGTTAAACCGCTATCAACCTGAGCAATACCATAAGAAGAAAGCCATTTGTAGGTATATGACTTTGAATTATTGCTTCCGATTGCAATATTCGTTTCGGGACAAGAAAGGGTATCTCTTCCTGCATTTTTTAAATGAATGATTGGCAATTTCTTATAAAATTCGGAACACACACACCCTGTGGAATCAATGACCAACCACAAGTTGCATATATTGGCAGGATTTGCCTCAAAATTTATCAAACGTGTAATGGATTGATTTTTTTGAATTTGATTCCAAATGGTGTCTGTTGAAATCAGCATATCAGCAGAATCTATTTGATTGTTTTTATTGGCATCCACTACCATTTTAACCAAAAGTGGCACTCCAGCCGATTTGTCCGAACCAATATTTTTCAACACATAATTCAATGTTACCAACTCATTGTTTCCGCTTTGCACGCTCGAAGCTATGCCCCAGTTTACGTCATAAATTCCTTTGTTTATAGAATCTATCATCAAGTCGTTGGCCGTGCTTACATCAATATTGCATAAAGAACTGTCTTTCACACACAATGCAGGCTGAGAAACGACGGATTGCATAATTAACTGCGTATTTCCGCACTCAACTTCTGCCGAATTTAAAACGGTTTTATACCCAAAAACAACAGAATCGCCAGGAAGTATGCCCGCCGGAATTTTCCATTGGCCAATTAAATTTTTACCTTGTTTTAGCTTCGGATTTTGAGACGGAGCATTATGAATATTCGATTTAAATGTAGTATCGAGGTAAAAACCTTTGGGCAAAATAAGTTGTATATAATCTGTATTTCCGGTGGTGTCGGGGCCTAAATTGATAAAATGAGCCGTGCTTAATCCATCATAGTTGCAGGCATCTATGGGTTGTTTATCAAAAACGACAAAACCGTAGTAGGGCTTTGAAACACCCATAATATCAATGGGTTTGCTCACACCAAACGAACTCAGAACGGGTTTTCCGCAGTTTAGATTTCCGCCGGGGCGAGCCAAATAATAGCTCGAACTTACAAAATCGCAATTGGTTGAGAGTTTCAACCGCAACGTCACTTCACTCAGGGTGTTCGAACTAATTCCTGACAACCCCTTGTTAATCAACAAAGTGCTGAAATTGCTGATATTCCAGCGAATAATACCATTTCCTAAATCAACAGGATTATTGACTAAAATAGAATCTGTGCTGTTCAAAAACAGATAGGCAGTATCGTTAAAAATCATACCATCTCTTGAGTGCACATCTACATAAAGATTAAAAACGGAGGCATTTCCAAGATTCTTTATTTTTAAATCGTAATAATTTTCGGAACACAACTGAATGACCGAATCGGTATTTACAATCTCGATTTCGAGCCGCGTATTTTGAGGTGTATATCGAAGAATTTTATCTAACGAGGTGCATTGAGCAACGCTAAAACTATCTGGATAGTCGGAACAATTGTAGCCGAGACTAAGTTTAAAGCTATCGGTGGCACAACTTTTAAAAGTAGCTTTTATTAAAAAGGTTTTAGATGTGCCAATGCCAAAATCTCCGATTAGATAAATATCGTTTGATTTTTGAATAGCCAAATTCGTTGATAAATCAATGATTTTGTGTACCTGCGTGTTGCCGTTACTTTCGGGATATAGCCAAACATTTTTGGCGTTGGCCACGCTCGAACTATTTGAAACGGTTATCTGCCAAACTGCTGTGTCGCTGTCGGCATTGATAAAATCGTTTAAAGCGGTTATCGAAATCTGAGGATTGCTTTGATAGATGTCATCGCTATGAACTCCGTTTGAATGAATCGTTTCTAAACCATTTCCCAAATAGTTCAATCGTTTAAAATCGAAGGTGTAATCCACCTGGTTTTTGCCTTCCTGTGCTTCGCAATTTGGGCGAAATTTGCAGTATAGATAGCCATAAAAGCCGTCATCGCTAATTTTTAATGTACCTCCGGCATCATCAAAAAGCTGACCGACATTAAAAGTGGTGGTATCTCCAGAGATGGATGAAGGCGTTATGGTATCAAGATACTGATAGGCCGTATTTCCGGTTCCGGTGGTTCGGTAGTGATACATTCGGGCATGTATCATATCAAAACCTTTTGGGGTAGAAACTTTAAAATTTTGTGGTTTTGCCCAAGCTCGATATTCGTATGGAAAAAGGTTGCCCCCGGCATAGTTGCTACAGCATGCACCAACACTCAAATAATAGGCTTGATACAATTCAAACTCATTGCATCCGGTGGCATTTACCGAGTTTTTTGTGTAATTCAGAAAATAATATCCAGCCAAAACTATTTTTCCGGAAAACGTATCGCATTGATAGCGTTGAGCCGCGGTGGGGTTGGCAACTGTATGCAGATAAAAGCTGTTTTTAAGCTCAATTTCCTGCATAAAATTTCCCGGGTTGATGCTAACAGCATATTTCACCAAAAGTTCAACGCTGTCGGTTGGCATATAGGCAAAACCCGTATATAGCGGGCAACCACTTGTTTTTAAAGAGGCTGCACTCAAATCAAACGTGGCTATTCTGTCGTTTCCGGATGCCGCGTAGGTATATGGCACATTGCTGCATTTGTACAGTTGATTGCCATTTCTAAAAATTCGGATTGTGACGTTGGATACAGACAAATATCTTCCATACGGAATAAAGGTAGAGGCCGTTAGCCTACTCCAAGAAGTTGTGGAGCCATACGAGCTAATTTTGCCGTTAAACTTCGTCAGAAGCGTATCTCCAAACATGAGTCTTTCTCGTTTTATTTTATCCAAATCCAAGCTGGCAGAGGCATCTGGCGAGCCATCGTTGTCGTTATCCGGCAATCCAAAACTGATACGGTTTGCTTCAAAATTCCTAAATTTTAATCCGCCACTGCACGTATTTCCACAATGAATTCGGATAGTTCCGGTTTGACAAAGGCTTTTTAAAACACAGGCATTGGTGCAACGCCCATCGGGTATATAGTCAAAGCTAATAGTATAGTTTTTATCTTTAGAAACTGCCGACCCGGCACAATCTCCAATAAACCTAACAATAAGCTCGGATCGAACAAGGCTTATAGATGGAACACCCGTAAAATGAGCTACAATACTATCTCCTACGGTTGTAATGGAATTGGGCTGCCAAATGCCTCCCGAATGATTTTCAAATCGGAAATCCTTTTTTTGCAAAGAATGTCGTAAACCTTTTGGTATTTCAAAAACAACATCCAGTTGGGAATAGGCAGAATTGCCGACCAATGTGCCGTTGGTAACCGTAAAAACCCACTTCAAGGTATCATTTTCTTTGATGTCGGTGGGTGTAAAAGCCGAAAAAGAAAGGCTATGCAATAAACCTGCCGAAGCCACTGTTGAAAGTTGTTTTATGGCTTTTCCGCATTGGTCGTAGTAGCTTGCTTCATAATTCCAACGATGGGCATAGAAAGCAGCATTGCACGAGGCTGGGCAGCAAGAAACACTATTCCAAGAAATATAGATAGAATCTGATTTTAGCACGAAAGGCAACACCACATCAAAAGCTCCAATAGGAAAATTGCCCAAACAAGAATAAATGCCCGAAACACTGTTGAGCTTGGTGCTGGTTGGTTTCAATTTTTTGGGTGTGCCATTTTTTCCGATACTGTAATAAATGGAAGAAGTATCAAGACTGGAAAGCACATTGGCTGTAAAAGTGGAAGAGGTTGATTGATAAATAGAAATTTGCACATTTCGGGCGGTATCGTTTCCTGCGTTCACCAAAATAAGTTGCTGTTTATTTGAGCTACCGTCAAAACAATTGTTGTTGGCTGTTTTGACGATGTATTTTAATAATGGTGCCTTATTTATGAGATTAACCTGAGTTGAATAGTTGGTTGTTTTGCAGTTTTTCGAGTTGCAGCCCCATTGCAAACTCATGTAGGCATTTAGCTTGGAGCAAGCAATAATCTTGATAGTATCTACAAGGGTTATCACCTCATTTTGAGAAAAATAGACATCACCATTTCCCATATTTTTAAATTGGGTACTGTCGAAAACGGTTGTAAAAACCGTACCCAAAACGGAAGTGTTGCCACCATTTATACCCAGCATTTTCAATCCGGTTTCGGGTGTTTGTTTTATGGTAAAACCCGACACCTCTCCTTTTCCACTATTTTTAATAGTAATCTGCCGAATAAAAACTTCGCCAAAATTGCCATTGTAATATTGGTTGGTTATGCCCGTAATATTTACCGAAGGTTGAAAAACATTGAACGGATTTGACGTGTGCGTTACCGAACCACCTGTATAGTTGCACGTTGCATTAATTTTGGGTATTCCTCCGGAGGTTAAAAAGGTTTCTAAATCGCAGTCAGAGCGAATTTTAAAAACAAATGTAGAACCCTGAGCAATGGTTAAATCGGGCAAATAAAACTCCGGGGCTTGAAGATTGGTTATGGATTTTTCGGTAACATTTGTTCCCGAAATACTGCCTGAAACATAGTTGACACCGTTTGGCAGATTTACCTTTATCCAAATGCCGCTAACGGTGGAGGTTGTGATATTGTGTACCGACATTTCCACCTCTTTTTGAGCTCCGCAAATACTCACCTCGGTTGGCAATTTTGAGGAAATAGTAACCTTCGACTGCCCATAAGCGGCAGCCAAAATGGTCAAAAAAGAAATCGTCGCTAATATTCTTTTATAATCCAACACGTACAGACTTCCCTGCAAATATACGCTTTTCTGTTTGATAGGTGCTTTGCAGGCAAGAGGCAATGGCTACAGAATTGGTTTTAAGATAGGATGAGGGGCAAAAAGGAAAATCCGTCATGCAGCGGCTTGCCGCTGCATCTCCTTTTGTAGAAATTAACACGCATAAATACTAAGTTTATTGGCCATTGCTTGCCGGCAGAGCCAATGCTCACGATGGACACCTGCAAGGCAAAAATACCTACAAATCATCAATAGACTCAACCCCAAGAAATTCTTCGAGAGAGTCTGCAACGATATATTCATCCGATTGAAAATCCATTTCGATAAATACCACCTTTCCATAATCATCGCCTTCTTTTAGTATTAGGCAATAAGGGTTGTTAGTATGATCATTAGCAAAGGGTAGATAGTCAGGATCAATATTTTGCTCCAATATTTGATGTGATCTCACCCAGTGCTCAATTTTATTCCCTTCTAACAATGACAATAAAATATCCAAATCATCTCTGTTTTCTACCAAACCGCCGTTGTATTTTAACAAATACTTGCGAAAATTTTGGGGAAGTTTTTTGTTATACTCCTTTTCAAAATAGTCTAAATCAGCGTCTGTAAGCTGTTTTTTTGCTAATTCTATTTCTACTTTGTTCATACTTTTTATATTGCTGTGGTTTCATTTTTATTACCTATCAAATAAAGTCAAAAAAAATCAAATATTTATTATTGGGATGCAGCGGCAAGCCTCTGCATGACGGGTTTTGTTTGCGTCATGCAGAGGCTTGCCGCTGCATCTCCTTTTGTAGAAACAACAGCTCATAAGACCATTGCCTGCCATCAGAGCCATTGCATCGGGAGAGTAGTTGGGATACATAAAACTCTACCAACCAGTAAACTCTGCCTTTACCTCGTATCCATCACCAAGAAGGTCTTGTAGTATTTGAGCAATTTCTTCTGCATCTGGAAGCTCATCTTCTTCGGCAAATTCGGCTAACTCTTCATCTTCGTCGTCATAATGCTCTGTGAGCCGAATGCACTGAATACCATCCCCCCAATCCGAAAATGTGCGATAATCGCCATCCTGTATCATAAAACTATAATCGCTATCGGGAATTATTTCATCCAGTTTTTCGATTACTTTTTGCTTGTCTTGAGAGTTAAGCTCTCCATCGCTTTTCGTAAAAAGCAGTACACATCCAAAATCACTCATTGTATCTTTTTTTTCTATCTATTAAATTATAATCCCATTTGCCAAATTCTTTTAATAATTCTTGAATTGACATATTAGGTAGGGTTCGCTTGAAATCTGTAAATTCTTCTTTCACGCCAAAGGTTTCCCTTTGTCTAATCATTTTTTTATACAAATCTGTAATTACCAGTCCAAGTTTACGATTGTAATCCGTTGAGTAGGAATTAAACCTACTCATCAGCTCCCAATGTGGAGTAATAACACCGCCTAAATGAGGAAGAGTATTAGGACCAAAATCAGTAAATGTAGGATAGCCACGAATAGTACTATTTGTTTTTTCAAAGACAAAGTAACCCCCAAAATGATGAGACAACGCATTACCTAAATATACGGTAAACACATTGTTAAATTCCTCAAAAGGCATCCCTAATCGTTGGTTCAATTCTTCAATGTTGGTTATTACGACCCTCGAAAAATCTATACATTCTATAAGTCCTTGAAAAGTCTTTTGTATCCAAAAACCAAATTCATCCAATTCCTCAATAGAATATGTCTGTTTTGGCTTTACATACTTATCAACTTGCTCAAGATAGCTATCATAGTTTTCTAAAAACTTTTTGTAAACAACCTCAGCTTCTTTTACTGTCCAATCTTTAAAATAATTCAATTCTAGAATCATTCTACAATATTAATAAATTACAAATTTGATTTTAAACAGAGCCTTATCAGCCAACGCCTCTACTCAGTTTGTTCGGGCTTTACAATAAAAAATCCATCATCTCCTTGGCTCTGATATAGTGGCATAAAAATAAACCCATCATAAGGTGATTTGATTTTTCCAAATTGATTTTGAGCCAACTCCTCCCCTTCAAATATTTTTTGAAAATTGGTATATCCCAAATTCATTTTAAATGCCTCATCCTCTTTAATTTTATATCGACTTATAAGTTTAAAATTGTTGTTTCGGGTAACCAATTCTTCTTCCAATGTTTGCTTGTGTAAGTTTATCAATCGTTGGTCAATATCGGTGCAAATACCCGAGTGATAAAGGCTAAGCCAAATAAAACTTTCATGTTTTAAAAACGATTGGTGGCTGTTATGTTGGCCGGCTTCGTAAGCCAAACCTACGTGGCCCAAATCGTTGATATACGACAACAACGTGCCATCCAAAAATCCGGTTAAACCACTGATGACGGGCATCGGAAAATGATTTGTAAATGCCTTGCATCGGGCTTCGTTGTTGGTGACAATAAACGGAATGGTTGGGCTTGATGTGGTATGCAAATCTACTACATAGAGCTGCCCTTGTGTAGTTTTTATCAATTCCGAAATGATTTTATACACGGCCACCAACTCCGCAAATTCGGTATGTCGTGTGTCTAATCTGCCATAATGTAAGTCGTCAATAATTTCGCGAGTCCAAATGCGGTTCAAATCTTTATAAACATAGCGTTGGCCCAGTCGGGAGGCTTCCATATTGCCCACAATGGCCATAGCTCTGCCACTCCAAGTTTTATTTTCCTTTTTTAATTGGCCAAAAACCTCATGCAAAGCAGCAATTCCCGAAGTTTCATTGCCGTGCACACCGCCCAAAAACAGAATGGTATTTCCTGTGGCGTTGCCCAAATTGCCGATTATTCTTTCAACGCTTAATTTTTCATTAAAGCTGGTTATTTCTATAACATCCTCCCGCATCCCTTTTTGCTTATTCGCTTATTTTGTTTGTCATGTTCAACACCTGAATAATGTCGCTTTCGGTGATAATGCCTTGCAATCTGTTTTCAATATCTACTACTATCAAAGCGTCAGCCCTTTTTTGAGCCATTTCCATAACGGCCACTCTGGCACTGGCATGTGCCGAAATGGTCGGAAAATTGGCAATCATAATTTCTTTTACGGCCACCACTTCGTTGGTTTGTTTTTTGTCGGCCAAATAGGCAATAATGCAGTGTGCATTGATAACTCCTACAAATTTATGTTGGCTGTTTTCTACAGGAATATGCCTAATGTTTTGCCAGTTCATCATGTTTACAGCCAAATCTATGGCATCATCCTCGTGCACCGTAAACAAATCGGTTTCCATAATTTCATTTACCCGCTTAAACTCTTTTTGGCCAACCACCTCATTCAATTCAATGTTTTTCCATCGATGAACCGGTTTCTGACTTTCCTGATTTTCGAGCATTTTTTTGGTAAGATTGATACTGGCTTCATTGGGCGTGCTGCCCGCAAGCATTTGGTTAAAATTGTGAATCATCCATTTGGAGCCGGTAATGTTTTTTCGGATTCTTCCCTCAATAACCGACATATATTTTGAAATATCGTTTTGGTTGATATTCATTTTGTCCAACCCTGCATACGCCATGGGTAGCATCTCTTTTTCGAGCAATCTTTTGGCCGGAATTATTTTTCCAAACCAGTTAAACTGGCAATCAATGCCGCGGCGGGCTGCATTATAAAAGTTAAATCGAACTTCTTCAAAAGGCATCATATTGGGCAAATCGGCATATTTTTCGTGCATACCTTGCATTAATCCGAGCCAAAAAACAGCATTTGCCATTTCGTCTAAAACGGTTGGTCCACTGGGTATATACCTATTTTCTATGCGTAAATGTGGTATGCCATTTCCAACTCCATAACACGGTCTGTTCCATTTATATACAGTTCCGTTGTGCAGATTTAGAGCTTTTAGTTTTGGCACTTTTCCATCTTTTACCAGAGCCAGCGAATTTTCGTCCAATTCGGTATGAACGAGCGAACCAAACCGTGACACATTGTCTTTGTAAAGGTCGGTCACCGAGTTTTTAATCCAAGATTTTCCAAAAGAAACTCGTGGTTCTTTTGTTCTGGCAATCATTCCAGTATTTCTGGTGTCAACACTTTGCTGAAAAAGGGCTATACGTGTTTCGCTCCATAGCCTTTTGCCCATTAGCAATGGCGAGTTTGTGGTAATAGCCATAACCGGGCCAGCAATAAACTGTGCCCAATTGTATTTTTTCACAAAGTCGTCGGGGTCTATTTGAAGATGCACCTGAAAACTGGTATTACACGCCTCAAATAATATGTTGGGGTGTCGTGTAATAAGCTCGTCTTTTCCGTCTATGTTCAACTCAAAATCAGTTCCTCTTTCGGCCAGCATTATGTTGTTAAGAGCTTCATACCGCACGTTGGGGGTCATGTGTTCAAAATGAAGATTAGACTGTTCAATGGTTGGAGCAATTCCTGTCAGCAGAATTTTAGTATCTTTCAAAGCAGCTTGTTCAACTCCGGCTTTTAGCAAGCCGGTTAATTGGTTTTCCATAGCCGAAAAACAATCCGCATTAAAATCAAAGGGGTCTAAATTTATTTCAAGGTTAAACCGAGCTAATTCGGTGGTGTAATATTCATTATTGATAGTCTTTAGTATCTCCATGTTATTGCTTGCGGGTTTGCAATTTTTATCGAGTAGCACCAACTCTTGTTCGGCTCCAATCCTACTGGTATGGCGTTCGATCATGTTTTTTTGAAGCATCAAATCCAACGCCTGAATGTCTTCAAGCACTTGCTTTGTAAATGCACGCCGTTGGTTCGAATCAGAAAAAGTGTTAATAGCCTGCTCGCCCATAATTTTAGTTTTCGGACAAAGTTAATCGAAACAGTGAAAGTTGAAAATTTTAGTTGATTTTTGGCTCGATTGCGAATTGAGTCTTGACCAAGCCTTAGCCTCTACCTCTTTTATTCAGTTGCATTTAGCAGTCGCAATTCGCGGATGTAAATGAAACATTGAAAGCCAACATTCAAAATAAAAAAGATGGTAAAACCAAAATTTTGACTTACTAAGTCCTCAAATACAGGACTCCTAGTAATAATATCAGGAATAAAATAGATTACACCGGATATAAGATTAGAAATAAAAATAAATAGTATCTGAAGCTTGTGGTTGGCACTTATACGTCTTATTGTCAGGTAAATAGAAACAGAAACTAAATTGATAAAAAGAATCTTCGGTAAAACCATGATAAAACCAAAAAAATATGAAACATCATATTCTATCCACACTACGATAAGACCAAACAACAATGAAATAATAAAACCGAAGTAAAGATTTAAAATGATGTATTTGATATTATCTATCATTGCTCCTATTGCGGAATACATTAAAACCAATCAAAGATACTGTTTTTCTCATAACCCCAGAATCTGTACAAAGCAATATTTTGCACAGCTTCCAAGCCTTATGAACTAACAAACTAATCAACTAATATTGCACCATGAAATTTTACGATTCAGACAGTAATTTTTTGGGCATTAGTGAACCCGATTTATTTGACTATCATAAAAGCAAAGTGGTTCTGCAATTGTTGCCTTACGAGCATACATCTTCCTACCTATCAGGCAGCGACAAAGGGCCGGAAGCCATTTTAGAATCATCTCATTTTGTAGAATTTTATGATGAAGAATTGGACGACGAACCGTACAAAAAAATTGGGATAGCCACGCAGGAAGTCTTAAACTTTGAAGGAAAAGCCGACGAAAATGCCATTCAATTTATTGAAGAAAACACTACCAAACATATTGATAACCAAAAATTTGTGATGACTTTTGGAGCAGAGCATACCATAACATACGGTGTGTTTAAAGCCTTTCACAAACAAAATTCGAATGTTTCTATTCTTCAAATAGATGCCCACAGCGATTTGCGACAAGCATATCACGGAAATCCGTATTCGCACGCAAGTGTAATGGCAAGAATAAATGATTTGGGAGTAAAAATAAGTCAGGTGGGCATTCGGGCTCAGTGCATCGAAGAATCACAATTGATAAAATCGAGCAAAAACATTCAGACTTTTTATGGCCACCAGCTGCAAAACAACCAAACCTATATTTCAGAAATACTCAATCATTTAACAGATGAGGTATATATAACCATTGATGCCGATGGCCTCGACCCGAGCATTTGTCCCGCAGTTGGTACTGCCGAACCAGGCGGTTTGCTCTGGTATGAAACCTTAAACTTACTCCGACAAATATGTACGAATAAAAAAATTGTTGGTTTTGATATTGTGGAATGTGCACCCATTGAAGGCCAGATAAGGTCGGAATATTTATTGGCTCAGTTGGCCTATAAAGTTTTAAGTTATTGTACCATCAATCCACGTAATTTTTAAGAATGACTATAATGGCTACTTCAAAAATATATCTCGACAATGCTGCCACCACCCCACTCGACGAACGAGTAATTGATGCCATGTGTGAGGTGTTTAAAAACAACTATGGAAACCCTTCGGCCACCCACAGCATTGGCCGAACGGCAAAGGCAACTCTGGAAAATGCCCGAAAAACGATTGCAGGATTAATCAATGCCGAGGCTCGCGAAATCGTGTTTACCTCTGGTGGCACGGAGGCAGACAACATGGCCATTCGTTGTGTTGTAAACGATTTAGGTATCAAACATATAATTACCTCGCCCATTGAGCATAAGGCTGTTTTAGAAACCTGCAAAATATTGGAAAAAGAAGGCCGATGCAACGTACATTTGGTATCGGTTGATGAAAAAGGAAACGTTGATTTAGCTGAATTGGAAAAGCTGGCCTCAAACTACCCCAAATCGCTGATAAGTTTGATGCACGCCAATAATGAAATTGCCACCTTGCTCGACTACAAAAAGGTTTCGGAAATAGCAAAAGCCAACGAATGTATTTTTCACAGCGACACCGTGCAAAGCATGGGGCATTATGCCTTTGATGTAAAAGAGTTTGGAGCAGATTTGCTGACCTGCTCCGCACACAAACTGCACGGCCCCAAAGGCGTTGGATTTCTTTATGTAAACCATCAGCTCAAACTGAAATCAATGATAACAGGTGGAGGCCAAGAGCGAAATCACAGAGCCGGAACAGAAAATGTGGCCGGAATTGTTGGATTAGAAAAAGCACTTCAGTTGGCATTTGACCAATTAGCCGCAGAACAAAAGCAAATATTTGGGCTAAAGCAATACGCCATTGACCAATTGTGCAACCAAATAGAAGGAATCCAAATAAATGGAGAAACTTCGTTTGAAAAGGCATTATATACCGTTTTGAGTTGCTCTGTGCCGCCACAATCAAACAATGCCTTGTTGCTTTTTAAATTAGATATAGCCGGAATTTGTTGTAGTGGAGGGTCGGCCTGCAACTCGGGGGCTGCCTCAGAATCTCATGTTTTAGAAGCCATTAAACATCCGCAAGATAGGCAGGCTATTCGTTTTTCATTTGGTCGGTTCTCTACCCAAAAAGATATTGATGAGGCGGTTTCTGCACTAAAATCAATTTTAGAAAATCAAACAGTTCAGTTGTAGCATTGTTAAGGTAAGCATGAAATTTAATTATCAATACGAAAAATCATTTTCGTACACAGAATATCGTCAAATGATGGATGATTTGTTGGCCGAAGGAAAAACAACTGGAGGCAATCAAGACGACTATATGATCGAATACACAAAACTTAACCAGAAAAGGATGCAGCGGATTGAGAAAACGGTCAAAATTTTGCCCGAATTGGAAGAGAGAATTAAAAAAGTAAAACCCCAAACTTGGCTTATTTTAACCGAGGCCTGGTGTGGAGATGCGGCCCAAAACCTACCTATTATTGATGCACTATCAAAGCATAATCATAACATAAAAGTCGAACTAATATTACGTGATGAAAATCTTGAAATCATGGATCAATTTCTTACCAATGGCGGGCGTTCAATTCCAAAAGTTATAGCTATTGATTCGGAAAATGAAATTTTGTTTACGTGGGGGCCGCGGCCAAAAGAGGCACAACAATTATTTCTCGAAAGCAAAGCCTCCGGAAAATCGCATGATGAATTTGCAACCGAACTGCATGGTTGGTATGCAAGAGACAAGGGCATTTCCATTCAAAAAGAATTTTACGCCCTTTTGTAATTTTTTTTAATCATAATATTAACTGGTTGTAATGCATAAATTAAATTTTATACATTTGTCGCATCACATTTAAAATTTATAGTGTTTAATATGAAAAAATTTACTCTTATCTTGTTAGCGTTATCGCTTAGCATTGTTGGAAAATCGCAGTACTACATCTTAGACTGGGAATTGGGACAAAATCCCGGAAACTTGAATAACGACCCAGAATATCCTGTTGGTGGTGGATTGCCAAATACTTGGACAACCGTTATGACCGGCCCTGTAACAGGATGGTCTGGCGACATTAACATTCCTTTTACCTTTAATTTTAATGGCTCCGACTACACCACTTGCAAGGTTGGTGAGGGTTTGCTGACTTTTGGAACTCCAAGTTCTTATCCTGGAAATACAAATGCAGCTTTACCAAGTACGAGTTTGCCTGACAATACCATTGCTATTTGGGGTATTACCGTTGGAAGTGGCGACTTTATTGTGAGCAAAACTTTTGGCTCTTCTCCAAATCGTCAGTTTTGGGTACAAATGAACACCGCAGGTCATCCAAACCTAAAAAGTGGATGGGCATACTGGAGCATTGTGTTGGAAGAAGGAACAAACAATATTTACATTGTTGACCAAAGAAATCAATGTACGAATGGAACCACAGCTTGCACCGACAAAACAGCCTTTACCGTAGGTTTGCAATTTGACGGTAGTAACGCCATTTCTCTTGCGGGTTCTCCAAGTGTACAAAACCGTGCGGGTAATGATGCCACACCTGTTGACAACGTGTACTATGCTTTCTACCCAGGCACACAAGCTGGAGAAGACATTATGCTAACTGACATTGATATGAAACCAGATTATGTGTTAGCCAATGGTTCGGCAAGCGTAAAGGGAACCTTCAGAAATATTGGTGCAAACGCAATCACGAGCTTCGACATCAACTATAGCGTGAATGGCGGTGCGGATGTAACTCAAAATATTTCTGGTGTAAATATCGCCCCAGGTGCATATTACAATTTTACACACCCAACTGCATACACTTTTCCTCAAATTGGCAAGTTTGATATAAAAGTTTGGACGTCAATGCCAAACGGAAACGCAGATGCTAATATGGCAAACGATGAAATGAATTTTACATTTAATGTACATGATAAGGTATTCCAAAGATTGCCATTGTACGAAATTTTCACATCTTCAACTTGTGGACCTTGTAACCCTGGAAATGCTAATTTCCATAATGTAATAGACAGTAAAGAAGATGAATGCGTATACATTAAGTTTCAACAAAGCTGGCCAGGAACTGGTGACCCATACTGCACGGCAGAATCGAACGATAGAAGAAACTATTACGCTATCAACTCTATTCCAAGAATGGAAATAGACGGTGGTTGGGATGGAAATGCTCAATCATTTACTGCTCAGATGCACAACGATTCTAAAGACAAACCATCGTTTGTTGGTATTACCGCCACTGCCACAAAAATGTATGGAAAAACAGTAGCTGTAAATATTGAATTAGATCCAGCTGCAGATTTTTCTGGCACCAATTTGCTTCATGTTGCTATTGTGGAAGGTACAACCTATCAAAACGTAAAATCTAATGGCGAAACAGAGTTTACCCATGTTATGAAAAAAATGATGACAGGTGGTTCTGGTCAAAACATTGGCACTTTAACTAAAGGAAGCAAAGTTTCAAAAACATATTCTTATACCTTTAATGGTGATTATAAGCTGCCTGCCGATGGTTCGCAAGCAAACTGGATAAACCACACCACTGCAAACTCTGTAGAGGAGTTTAGCGACTTGCAAGTAATTGTTTGGTTGCAAAATTCTACGACCAAAGAGGTGTATCAAGCAGCTTATGCTGATTTGACAAGTGGAGTAATTGATTTGACTGCGAGCAACTCATTCAATATTTATCCAAACCCTGCTACAAACAATGTAAATGTTGAGTTTGATTTAACAGGTTCTTCAAATGTTGAAGTAAAAGTGTTGAATACAAACGGTCAAGAATTGTCAACTGAAAATTTAGGTAATTTAAGCCAAGGCTCAAATTCTGCTACAATTGATGTATCTAATTTGGCTGCTGGTGTTTACTACATTCAGTTGGTTACCGATTTTGGTATGGTTACAAAACCAGTAACTGTTCAATAAACACAAAATATTTTAGATAGATAAAAGGCCTCACTTTGTGAGGCCTTTTTTATTTAGCAAAACCTGCCAACCCCAAACCAAATAAGGCAAAATCATATTTTATGGGGTCGTCGGCATCAAACTTTTTTAGATTATTTGTCAATTCAATGGCCGCTTTCCAGTCAGATTGCGGTCGCGTAAGCAAATCCAAATGGCTGGCAACTCTGTGTACATGAACATCCAGCGGACAAACCAGTTGATTTGGATTTATATCGTTCCACAAACCAAAATCAACCCCGCTCCTATCTTTTCTAACCATCCACCTCAAATACATATTTATTCGTTTGGTGGCAGAATTGGTGACAGGACTCGAAATGTGTTTTTGAGTTCGTTTTGGAACATATTCAGTGTTAAAAACCAGATTTCGGAATCCTATTAAACCTTTTTCTACCGATGTATCCGTTGGAGTAATAAACCTCGAAAAAGCCTTTTCCAAACTATCGTTTTCTGCATACCATCGACAAAAAAAATCAACCAAATAAAGCACATCTGTTTCGTTGAGTGTTCGATGCACAAAACCTTTTAGTCTTTCCAATTCACTTTTTTTTGCATGACTAACAAAATCATGCGGAGCATTATCCATCCGATTTAAAAGGTCAGTACATTTTAAAACAATGGTTTTGCGGTTTCCCCATGCCATGATGGCCGCAAAAAAACCGGCAATTTCTATATCTGGCAGTTTCCTGAATTTATGAGGAATAGAAATAGGGTCATTCTCAATAAATCGAATATGATTGGTTTTTTGGTACCAATCATCAAGTAAAGATTTGATTTTCAGAAAATCACTCAAACCTATTTAAATGGTGAGTTGTATTGATGAATCTTTATTGCTCTTCGCGAAAGCCAAATGGCGATGATTAGAGTAATAAAAGCTCCTAATATTTTGTATTCTCCAATCCACTCAGGAGTTTGAGATATACTCAAAATTAACGGAAAATCGTAGGCCGCATGCAATATGGCCGGAACGAAAACCGCATAAGCCAAATAGGTGTTGGATTGGCTTTTATCAAACTTGGCCAACCCCATAAAAAAGCCCATAATTACACCAAATGCGGCATGTGCCGGAACGGCTGTAAACATTCTAACAATAGCTGTAGAAAGTCCGTTATCAACCACATACGCTATATTTTCGAGGGTTGCAAAGCCCATTGCCACTAAAACCGAATAGGTTATTCCATCAAATGGTTCGTCGAAAGCAGCTTTGGGAAAAAGAAAAATATAGACAAACAAAAACTTGCAGAGTTCTTCAATTAGCCCAATACCTGCAAACGAGTATATGGCAGTTTTTACAAGGCTCGTCTGATGAAAAATTCCCGCACCTTCTACAATTCCTTCAAGCATAAGGGTAGGAATGGTGCTGGCTATTCCCCAAAGAAAAGCAGCAATCAATAACCTGGCGGGTTCTTTGTCGTATTTATCCTTCCAATAGATATAAATACTAATGGCTATACCCGGGGCTATGGCAAGAGCGAGAAGCCACATTAGCCTATTGCCTGCTTTAGATCTTCAATTAAATCATCAACATCCTCAATGCCTACACTCAATCGAATCAATGAGTCTTTCAAACCTGCCTTTTCTCGTTCTGCTTTTGGTATAGATGCATGAGTCATGCTGGCGGGGTGGCCACAAAGCGACTCAACACCACCCAATGATTCGGCCAACGTAAATAGTTTCGTTTTGCTGATTACCTTTTGTGCTTCATCCAAACGATCGCCGTGCAATGTGAACGACATCATACCACCAAAACCACTCATTTGTTTTTTAGCAACCTCATGGTTTGGATGGCTCTCAAAACCTGGCCAATAAACCTGTGCTACTTTGGAGTGATTTTTAAGAAAATGGGCAATTTTTTCGCCATTCTCACAGTGTCGTTGCATTCGGAGATGAAGAGTTTTTATACCTCGTAGCACCAAAAAACAATCTTGTGGGCCGGGTGTGCCTCCGCAACTATTTTGAATAAAACTTAACCTTTCATGTAATTGGTCTGAATTACAAAGCAATGCACCCATAACTACATCCGAATGTCCATTGAGATATTTTGTTACAGAATGCATCACAATATCAGCACCCAAGTTCATTGGGTTTTGTAGGTATGGCGATGCAAAGGTATTGTCAACACAAAGCAATGAATTGGCCGACTTTGCAATAGCAGAAATGGCTTCAATATCAATAATTTTTAACAAAGGATTGGTTGGTGTTTCTACCCAAAAGAGTTTTGTTTTGTCAGAAATTTTTTGCTTAACAGCTTCCAAATTGGCCATATCCACAAAGTGAAACTTGATGCCATAAAACTCGAAAATTTTAGTAAAAATTCGATATGAACCGCCGTACAAATCGTTGGTAGAAATAACCTCATCACCAGGAGAAAGTAATTTTATTACCGCATCAATAGCGGCCATGCCGCTGCTAAAACAAAGGCCATGTTTGGCATTTTCCAATGCAGCCAAATTGTCTTGAAGTTGGGTTCTGGTTGGGTTGTGAGTTCGGCTATATTCATAGCCCTTATGGTTGCCGGGCGATGCCTGTGCATAGGTTGAAGTTTGATAAATTGGGGTCATAATGGCACCGGTAGTTGGGTCGGGGTGCACGCCGGCATGAATTGTTTTTGTATTGAATTTCATATTAAAATCAAAGAGCGGCAAATATAGGAAGCCAATTGTTGAAAATTGATTGGTATTATTCTATTTAACCGCACATTTTGTGAAACTCTTCCACATACTTCAAACCACGTGGCACATAGTCTTTGTGAAATGTTTTTGGCTTACCAATTAATGGGTATTTTTTCCCTGTGTTGTGAATGTGAAAAGCGTTTTTATAATCTTCCTCAATCAAATAGCTTCCATAATCGGAAATAATCCATTTTACAGCTGTTTCAAAGCCATTTTTCCCAATAAGGTCATTAAGAGTAAGGTTCATTTGTATGCTTTTGTAACCCATAATCTGAAAAGGCCCCCAACTGCTGGCCAACTGTTTCAGTTGTGCCTCTGATTTATTATTTAAATCCTCCTTTGTAATTCCCTCAAATTGAGTTGATTTGCCATTGCCAACCGCTTTAAGTTTTTCAAAAACCCGCGGCTCAAATCGATGTGGAATAACCTTTCTGCCAGACGATTCTAAAACAATAAGTGCCAATAAATACTCTTGCGGGATTTCATATTTGTCGGCCATTTTTTTGGTTAAATCTGCATAGTTTTCGTAGGTTTTTTCAATCAAGGTTTTATTTATATGAATGGATTTATACTGCTTATGATATTGATATTTTGTTAAAATCAATAAAACAATCATCAATAAAAAAAGGAAAGCAACAAGTATAAATCCGGTTCTTTTCAAAATTGTTTTATTTCAATAGTCGCCTCATAATTTTGCCCACGTTTGATTTGGGCAATTCATCTCTAAAAACCACTTCTCTCGGCACTTTATAATTGGTAAGCACAGAATGACAAAACTCAATGACCTCTTTTTCGGAAAGACTTGAATCCTTTTTTACGACAAACGCCTTTACAAATTCAGAGCCGTTCTCGGTTTTCTCCCCTCGCACACCCACCTCAAGCACCTTTGGGTTTTGCATAATGGCGGCCTCAATTTCGTTCGGATATACATTGAAGCCCGATACATTGACCATTTCTTTTTTTCTATCAACTATCTTAAAAAAACCATCTTCGGTCATATACCCCACATCTCCCGATAAAAAATAATCGCCATGAAAAACGCGTTTCGTTTCCGCATCATTTTTCCAATAACCATGCATGACTTGAGGTCCTTTTATGCCAATTTCTCCAATTTCTCCCTGTTTTAAAATGTTGAGATTATCATCAAAAATTTGCAATTCGGTATTGGGAAGAGGCAATCCAATAGTTCCTCGCTGATGAGTTCCGTCAACCGGATTTATGGTGGCAGCGGGGCTGGTTTCCGACAAACCATAAGCCTCTAATAGTGGTGAATTGGTTGTTTTTTCCCAACGGTCGGCCACGGCATCTTGCACGGCCATACCACCACCAAGCGATAATTTTAAATTAGAAAAATCAAGATTTCTAAATGCCTCTTGATTCAAAAGTCCGTTAAACAGCGTGTTTACACCAGTTAAAACACCAAACGGATTCTTTTTCAAATCCTTGCAAAAAGATTTCATATCACGAGGATTGGTTATTAAAACATTTTTGGCTCCATACCGATAAAACACAATGCAATTGGCGGTTAAGGCAAAAATGTGGTAGAGCGGAAGTGCAGTGATAATAACCTCCTCCCCTTCTGTAAACAATTTATCGAGCCACGCTTCTACCTGCTGCACATTGGCACAAATATTTCCGTGCGAAAGCATGGCCCCTTTTGAAACTCCGGTGGTGCCTCCGGTATATTGCAAAAATGCTAAATCACGCAATCCAACCTCAACGTGTTTTGGCGATTTGCCCTTGCCTTCTGCCAATATTTGCTTAAAACTTAGGGCATTTGGCAAGCTATGAGCCGGAACCATTTTCTTAATTTTTCGCACAACAAAATTAGTTATGGCACCTTTTAAGCCACCCAACATATCGCCGATGGTGGTCACAATCACTAGTTCAATTTTTGTTTCGGGAAGTATTTTTTGAAGTTTGTCTCCAAAATTTTCTAAAATGATAATTGCTTTCGCCTCAGAATCTTTGTATTGATGCCGCATCTCTTCGGCGGTGTAAAGCGGATTGGTGTTAACCAAAACCAAACCCAACTTTAAACAGGCAAAAATAACCACCGGAAATTGAAGCAAATTGGGCATTTGCACGGCCACAGTATCTCCTTTTTTGAGATTTGTTTTGTTTTGAATATACCAGGCAAAAGCATTTACATGTTCATTTAACTGATTGAAAGTCAGATTAACATCCATGTTTTTGTAGGCTACTTTATCGCCATATTTTCTTATGCCATCGTTGTATATATCGTTGATGCTGTTGTATCTGTCGAGCGTAATGCTCTTTGAAACAAAGTCGGGATAGCTTTTAAACCACAAAAAATCACTCATTCTTTTGAATTGTTTTTTTGGTAAAAATAGGAAAATTGATTGTGAATTGCTCTAATTTTTTACTCCAATGTATCGAATAACACTTGCAAGACCGTTATGATAGTTTCCTTCGTTCAGCTCCACTATTTCTTCCTGCAAATACATTGTTTTTAAATCCCTAAAAAAATGTTCAACTTTTTTTAGGGTGTAGAGCATATCTGCATCTACAGGCCCGCCCACCGAAGGATTTTTTTCCCGAAGCGGTAAGTTATTCTCACTGAACCCTTCTAAAATTATTCGACCATTGGGTTGAAGCATTTCAACCAATCTCGATGCATATTTCTCCATCATCTTTGATGGTAAATGATTGTAAATGAGAACTATAGTATCAAATTTAAAATCATTTTTTAGAAACTGTTCAAAATCGGCTACAACATATTCAATACAAACTCCACTTTCTGCGGCCAGATTTTCAGCCTTCTTTTTGCCTTCTTCACTGATGTCGAAAGCATGTACTTTTAAACCATGCCGTGCAGCATATACGGCATTTCGTCCCTCGCCTTCTGCCGGAAACAAAATGTTTCCAGAAAAATTAAATCTTGAGAAACACTCTAATAGAAATTGATTTGGTTCTTTGCCGTAGGCATATTCTTGCTCCGCATATCGGCAATTCCAAAAGTCTTTCATTTCCAAGTACTTACCAATTCATATACTTCTTTTGGCGAAATATCATCGTTCGTAAGTTTTAGCCTTTTTTTGAGTAAGTAACCTCTGTTTAGACTTTCTATATAGAATATTTTGCCTAATGAATAACTTGAAAATCCTATATGCCATCGGTATAGTCTATAGTATTGATCTTTAAGCACTTCGCGGGGTTTGTCGCCATGATTTAATGCCACAATTTGAATTTTGTCACCAAATTCTCGTTCCAATTTGCCGAGATAAAGTGTATCATCATCGCTCAAATTTGTTCTATCCCAAAAGAATATGTAAACAGGTTTTTTCTTATATTTCTTTATTTCTTCCTTTTCATACTGCGTATTTACAAAGGTGAACTTTGGTATCTTTTTACCAACAGCAAGTTGTTTTGTTAATTCTTGCTCTTTTGCTACCTCCAATTCAATAAATTTTCCCGCAGGGTCAATACCAAGAATATGGTATCTTTTTCGATTCCATTCAAAGTACATTTCGCTGCTATTGGGTAATACAAAATTCATTTCTTCCGTAAGAATTTCATCACCTACTCCACCACAATAAAACTTATCTGTGCAGGGCTGATTGAACAACCCGTCGTTATTCATATCTTTAAGCGACAAAACAAAACTATCTGTTTCACTTCTATAAGTTCCGGCAATGGTGTTCATTCGTTGCTCCCGAAAACAGTAGTTGATATCTGTAAATATTTTGTTTCCTTGATGTTTTGTAAAGTGTTCTGTCAACAATTTTTTGTAAGCCAAATTTTGGCCATATTGAACTCTGGTAAGTTTTAAATGGTGTTCGGCCTCCGGATTTATAGTGTTTTTTAAAGAAATATCAACGGTTTCATCCATATAGGTCATACTGTCGGGCATGCCGTCATCGGTAAAATCTAAATTGTTGTTTCTATCAATAAAGAAGTAAACGGTTCGAACAGTTCTGGTATAGTTTCCAATCAATGTAAGACAATACCCTTGATTTTCTTCATTGTTTGCCCCAGAAAAATATATGTAAGTGTATCCGGTGTCTTTAAAACCTTTCATATCAGGCAATTGCTTAATTTGAAGAGGTTTTAATTCCTCTTTGTTTTTATCTTCAATTCCAAACATGCTAAAAGGTTCAATCACAGATGATTGAAATTTATAAACCGGAAGTATGGCAAGCGATTTTGATATTTTATCGTCCTGCACCCGCTCCGTTAGATTTACCTTAAATTGTTGTGCATTTACGTTAAACGCAATGTACAACAGGCTGAATATTAAAATCTTGCGAAACAAAGATTATCTCCTATTTAAATAAACAGATACATAATAAAGTAACGTTGCCAAAGATCCTAAGGCTGCTACCACATAGGTAAGTGCGGCCCATTTTAAGGCATCTTTACTGTCCTCTAATTCACGAGTTGAAACCACGTTGCTGGTTCGCATCCAAACCAATGCCCTTCGGCTTGCATCAAACTCTACAGGAAGGGTAACAAACGAAAAAAGCGTTGTTACAGCAAAAAGAACTATACCGGCCAATAATAGATTTGGAAAGGTATTAACCATTAAAATGCCTCCTATTAAAACAAACTGCACCAATGTGGAGCTAATTTTAACAGCAGGAACCATTTTGCTGCGAAATTCTAACCAACTATACGCATTGGCATGTTGCACGGCGTGTCCACATTCGTGTGCGGCAACAGCCGCAGCGGCAGCGTTTCTATAGTTATAAACGGCTTCGCTTAGGTTTACCGTTTTATTTACCGGATTGTAATGGTCTGTAAGTTGCCCCTGAACAGAAATAACTTTTACGTCATAGATTCCGTTGTCGCGAAGCATTTTTTCAGCTATTTCTTTGCCTGATAAGTTACTCGAAATTGGTGTTTCGCTGTACTGTTTAAATTTTGAACGGAGCCTTCCCTGAACAATCATGCCAACAAAGGCAATGATTCCACCAATAAGATAAGCCCCCATGTAAGCACCTGAAAACATAATAATTCTATTTAATTAATTCTCTTTTGTCAAAAGCTGTTCCATTTGATTTAAAAGGCAAACTTAATCAGCAAAATAATGATTGCAAATAGAAACATGAAAATGCTGATTTTGTTTATGCGGTGCATCGGTTTTGTAAATGAAGTATCCCCAAATTCCTCATCCTTTTTCAAGGTGAGGTAGCCCAATATTTTCTTTAATACGCTCATAATTAATTATTTAAAAGGTCTTTTCCAATATCTTTTCGGTAATACATTCCGTCAAATTTTATTTCTGCAACATTTTGATAGCTATGCTTTAAAGCATCTGCAATGGTATTGCCAAAGGCACTTAATGCCACAACCCTACCCCCATTTGTCAAAATGTCATTATCTGACTTTTGAGTACCGGCATGAAACACCATTTCCGTTTGCAAAGCCAATGAAATGGTCATCCTTTTTCCCTTTTCATAATCTTCAGGGTAACCGCCACTAACAGCGAAAATGGTTGTGCAAACTTTACTTTCAAACTCAATATTAGCGTCAATTAATCGTTTATTACGGCAAAAATCCACCATCTCACCAAAATCATTTTTTATACGTGGAAAAACTACCTCCGTTTCTGGGTCGCCCATGCGTACATTATATTCTATCACTTTTGGTTGGCCGTTGCAATTTATCAAACCAAAGAAAATAAACCCCACATATTGGATGTTTCGTCGTTTTAATCCGTGCATTGTAGGCTCAATAATTTGTTCTACCACTTTATCCATCAATGCTTTGTCGGCAAATGGCACCGGGCTCACCGCCCCCATTCCACCAGTGTTTAAGCCTGTGTCACCTTCACCAATTCGCTTATAGTCTTTTGCTTCCGGAAGTAATACGTAATTTTCTCCATCGCATAAAACAAACACCGAAAACTCAATTCCATCCAAAAAATCCTCGATAACAACGCTATTTCCAGCAGCACCGAATTTACTGTTCAGCAGCATATCGTCCAGCGTAGCATCTGCCTCAATTAAATTTTGGGCAATGACCACGCCTTTGCCAGCGGCCAAACCATCGGCTTTTAAAACATAAGGTGCTGTTTTGGTTCGTACATATTGTTTTGCTGCGGCAATATTGTCAGATGTGAATGTTTGATATTGGGCCGTTGGGATATTGTTTTCAATTAAAAACTGCTTGGCATAGTCTTTACTTCCTTCTAATTGGGCGGCTTCTTTATTCGGGCCTAAAACAAAAATGTGGTTTAGTTTATCATTTCCAGAAAAATAATCTGCAATGCCAGCCACCAAAGGATCTTCGCTACCAGGTATAATGACATCAATGTTATTTGATAAGCAAAAGTCGGCAATGCCTTTAAAATCAAGAATTTTTAAATCTACATTGGTACAAACGCTGGAAGTGCCAGCATTTCCGGGTGCTACGAAAAGTTTATCTACCAACGCACTTTGAGCCAATTTCCAGACAAAAACGTGCTCTCTTCCACCTGAACCTAAAACTAAAACATTCATAATAATGTGCAAAATTATCAGGCATTTGCAGCTTATTGCCATAAAGCAGACTTATTTTTCCCGACTTTTTTAAACATAATGAAAATCAATGCGTCCGCAATGCCCTTTGTTATTCTTGCCATTTTGGCATTTATTTGGGGTGCATCGTTTATTTTAATAAAAGAAGGACTAAAAGTAATGACCCCTTTACAGTTGGCGGCCACCAGATTGTTCATTGCCGGCAGCGTATTTACCCCTTTTGTTTTTCATTTAATTAAAGATATTGCCCCGAAAGACAGGAAATTTCTTCTTTTTTCCGGCTTACTTGGCAATGGCATTCCGGCTTTTTTGTTTGCATACGGAGAAACTAAAGTTGAAAGTTCCATTGCCGGAGCATTAAATGCTTTAACACCACTGTTTACGCTTATTATAGGTTCAATATTCGGTTCTATTGTTATGGCCAAAAACAAAACGTTCGGCGTTTTGGTTGGATTTTTGGGTGCTTTGGTTTTGATTTTGGGTTCGCATTTCATCGATAATGATTTTGACACATTAAAATCAGGCGAACACAAATATTCGCTGTTAATCATACTTGCAACGGCTATGTATGGAGCCAATGTCAACCTTATAAAAGTAAAACTGTCCAAATACAAAGCACTCAATATTTCTGCGTTGCCATTGTTTTTTTTGGCGGTTATAAGCGGTTTTATTCTTTTATTTAGCAATTGGCAACAGCTTGAAACCTACGAAAATCATCAAATTTATAAATCATTTGGAGCCATTGCCCTTTTGGCCATTTTTGGAAATTCTATCAGTTTAATAATGTTTAACAGACTATTGCAAACCAGTGGACCCATTTTTGCCAGCTCAGTTACCTATTTTATACCAATTATGGCATTGGTTTTTGGGGCAATGGATAAAGAAAACATCCGAGGCATACATGCCGTGGGAATGTTACTTATTTTATTGGGGGTTTACCTTGTTAGCAAGGCCAGAAATCGAGAAAACTAACCTTTAAGCTCTGAGGCCAGTTTGTCAAACTTGCGTTTAAGCACATTAAATTGGTTTTGAACTAAATCCATTTCAGAAATCAAATTTTGCACTTCTACTTTTAGTCTAATCGATTGATTTGTATTATTTTGGGTAAACATATCCCCTTTTCCAAGCATCAACCACTCTGCTGAAATGTCAGGATAAATCTCTAACATTTTTTGTAGCACCTCAACACCCACTTTGTTCCGACCGCTGCTAATATGACTAATCAATGAAGGCTGAACTCCAATGGCCGAAGCAAAATCACTCTTTGACAAACCTATTGCAGAGACAAACTGCATCACCCGTTTATTCAATAAATCCATTTGACAAATGTGAAATTATTTTACAATTGTAAAGGATTTGTTTATTCACAATTGTAAATTTCTATAGGTTGAAATCCGTTAATTAGTGATAATTTTTTGTTTAAAATACAATATATAATAAACTGATTTATAAATAATTATATTAAAATATTTAACAATAATAAAAAACGTGGAAAACGCAAATTGTATATTAATTAGCGGGCTGTCTATATTTGCATAAAAAAATAGAGATGAGAAAAACTTTTGAGATAAGCACGGTTCTAATGATTTTGGTTTTAACCATTGTTCGTTTGTTTATCAATAAACTTGGAATGCCAAATTTTCAACCAATAGGTGCAATAGCACTATTGGCCGGAGCTATGTTTGCCACTCAGGGCAAACGCTTTTCTATTCCCTTAGGAGCTATGTTGTTGTCTGATTTGGCTTTGGCTGCAATTTCACCAGAATTCAAAAGTTATTTGGGAAACATATCTATGATTGCTGTTTACGGGGCTTTTGCTTTGACTGTATTGATTGGCAAAACGGTATTATCCAAAAATAAGAGCGGACTATCTATTCTAAAAGCGTCCATTTTATCGGGTATTGCCTTTTTTCTAATAACAAACTTTGCAGCTTGGTTAGACCCTATCCATGGCATGTACAGCAAAGATTTTGTGGGTCTAATTCAGTGCTATGCCGCAGGTCTTGCATTCTACAAAAATGATGTAATGAGCAACTTCTTTTTAAACGGAGTGGTTTCTACTTTCATTTTCACCACTGTTGCACTTGCAGCCATCAAGTGGGTTGATTCAGTTCAACTAAAGGCAAAACAGGTAGCTTAGAGCCTGTTTATAATCTCACAAATTGACCTATTTCGGTTTATTTTAACCCACAAACTTCGTTAAAATTTCCTCAAATAGCTCTGCCGTTCTCTTCAATTTTGCCTTGTTTGGACTAAAATAATTCCAAATTAGCTTTCAATTTGGAGATAATAAACAGGTTCTTAAAATTTACTGCCCGTATTTTTGAAGAAATAGTCCAGCAGGACATTTAGGTTCTACATAAGTACTTTTTGGAGGCATAATTTCGTTTTTGTCTGATATGTCGGCGATTTCTTCAAACGTGCACGGATGCAATAAAAACAAGAAATTTCCATCTACTTTGGTGCATCCAAGTGCATTATTTAGACTTACCTCATCATCTTTTATAAAATCCACCCTATCATCTGTTCGTGAGTTAGTTATACCAAAAATGTCATTTAAGATATCATTTTCAATAACCTGAACATCCAAATTTGGCAAGGTGTTCAAGGCAGTAAGCATGTAGGTTTTTTCGGCAGTTTTCAGCACCATTTGCCCTCTTCCATCTGGTCGAAAAACATATTCCGGCTGCTCTGTTACCAAAAAATTTTCGGATAATGCCTCTAACAAATCTGGGAGCATTATTTTATTTTGTTTAACTAATCTATGGAAAGGACTAATGCTTAATTGATTACAATCAATCAAATATGCCAAACAATATCGGTCTTTTTTCGACTCAGATTGATTGTATAAATTATTTACACCGGCTGCTCGATGATGCCCATCCATGATATAAAAATCCTGAATAGTTTCTACCTCATTTCTAAAGGTTTCTACCAAATTTTCAGATTCGATATACCAAATTTGATGTCTTTTTTCCCTTTTTTCATAATCAATATCGGCTGGATGCGAAATGACCCATCGCAACAAATCTTCTAACGATTGCTTATGATGATGGCTAAGTAACAGCGGGTCGCCAATTATTTTAGTATGATTTAAAAGCTCCATTACAAAACCCTCGGTGACATGTCTTGTGTGTTCGTGTTTTTTGATTTTATTTTTTTGGTAATCCAAAATATCTACCAAGCCAATAATTCCCGTATGCGATGTTCCATTAGAAGTTTGGCGATAAACAAAAAATATATCTTGCTCAAACCTACTAATTATTTCATTTTCAATGAGATGTGAAATATATGCTTTTGAATTTTTAAAAAATTCTTGCGAAAAATGAGCATACTCATCGCTCAGCAAGTCATTTTTGGTCAAATGCAAGTAAGAATGTGGATTGTTTCGCATTTCAACCAACAACTCTTCATTGTTGCTAAAATCGGATGACCGAACGGCTACCTGAGGTATAAATTCGGTGTGAGCCATCGAAAACCTGAACGGTTTAAATTTTGGCATAGTTATTTTTTGAAAAATGAAATAATCTTGGAGGCTAATTCTTCACCAATTCGTTCTTGAGCCTCTACTGTTGAGGCTCCGATATGTGGCGACAACGAAACTTTGGAATTTACTAAAATATCCATATACTCAGGTGGTTCTTTTTCGAACACATCCAACGCCGCGGCAGCAAGCTGACCAGAATTTAACGCATTATTTAATGCCAATTCATCAACAGAACCACCTCTGGCACAATTAACCAAAACGGCACTTTTCTTTAATTTGGCAAATTCTGTTTCTCCCATAATTATCCCCTTTCCGCCCGGCAGATGCAGGCTGATAAAATCGCTTTCGGCCAACACTTCCTCTTTCGACTTTGTGACAATTTCCACTTTGACAGGAGAGATATTTAATTGGTTGTGAAAAATAATTTCTATTTCGGCTTTATCTAAAAACGGGTCATGTGCCACTACGTTCATGCCCATGCCAATGGCAATGCGTGCAACTTCTTTCCCTATTCTTCCAAGTCCAATGATGCCAATAGTTTTACCAAAAAGTTCGGTGCCTTTTGAGCATTCGTTTTTCAATTCTTTAAATCTGGAAAATTCCAGCGAGTGCATTTCGCAATTGGTTTTATTCAAAAATCTATTGGCCGAAAGCAAATGGGCAAAAACCAACTCAGCCACGCTGTTGCTGGATGCGGCGGGAGTATTGATCACTTCAATACCTTTTGATTTTGCATATTCTACATCAATGTTGTCCATTCCAACTCCACCTCTACCAATAAGTTTCAAATTTGGAGAAGCATCGATTAGTTCTTTTCTAACTTTAGTTGCACTTCGCACCAAAATGGCATCATAATCGTTTAGTTTTGTTAATAAATCTGCTTGTGCAATGTTTGCGGTATATACTTCAAAACCAGCTTTTTCCAACAATTCCTTCCCTGTGGCATCAATGCCATCGTTTGCTAATATCTTCATTTTAACTATTAATTAAACGTTTGCATCACATTAACCAAAGCCTGAACACTATCTAACTCTAATGCATTATACATTGACGCTCTAAACCCACCCACAGAGCGATGTCCCTTAATGCCGCTAATATTCGCCTCTTTGCAGGCTGCCATAAATGCATCGGTTTTGCTCTCATCGGCGAGAAGAAAAACAGGGTTCATAAAACTTCTATCGTCTTTGGCCACAGGTCCAACGAAATTGGGGTTTCTGTCCACTTCATTATAAAGCAATTCCGCCTTTTGTCTGTTTCTATTTTCAATAGTATCGATACCCAACTGCTCAATCCATTTTAGAGTTTGTAACACCACATATACCGCAAATGCTGGTGGAGTATTGAACATGGATTCTTTATCTATATGCACTTGATAACTGAGCATACTCGGTATTTGACGACTCACCTTACCCAAAATTTCTTTCTTTATTACAACCAAAGTTGCTCCGGCAGGCCCAAGATTTTTCTGAGCTCCGGCATAAATCAAATCAAATTTTGATGCGTCTATTTTTCGGCTAAACATATCCGAACTCATATCGCAAACCAACAAACTATCCGTTTTAGGAAAATCATGAAACTGGCTTCCGTATATGGTATTATTGCTTGTAAAGTGCAGATAATCAATATCCGAAGGAACTGTGAAGTTTTTTGGTATATAGGTATAATTCTTATCTTTACTACTGGCCAACACATCTACCTCGCCTAATAGTTTTGCCTCTTTTATGGCATTTGAAGCCCAGGTTCCGGTATCAATATATCCTCCTTTTTTGTTTAAAAGATTGTAGGCCACCATCAAAAATTGAAGACTGGCACCGCCCTGAAGGTATAAAACCTCATATTCATCGCCCAAATTAAGCAGTTTTTTTACCAAGCTACGAGCCTCATCCATCACGGCTACATATTCTTTTCCACGATGAGAAACCTCTAAAATGGATAAACCAGTGTTGGCAAAATTATGAATAGCTTTGGCCGCCGCATCTATGGCCACTTGGGGCAATACGGCCGGGCCAGCAGAAAAATTATGAATCTTAGACATTGCTTAAAATTTGCGACAAAGGTATCAACTATTCTATCTTTTTGATATGAATGTGTGGTTATTTGTTTGCAAATTTGAACGGAGTAATATCGTGGTAGTGGTATATTGGTTTATATACTCTCCATTTTTTATTTAAGGCATGAAGCCGCCTTTATGCCGTTTTAGTAAAAACATAATCATATCTTTTAATCAAATGAAAATTAAACGCTAACTAAATCCTACTTTTGACTAATGAAAAAAATTATTACCCTCATAATTTGTTCGGTTATAGTGCAATTTGCTCCAGTGTTTGCTCAGCAAACCACCGTTGGATATTTGTCATTTGCGAGTAACGCATTTGGCCCCATGGTTGGAAATTCCGACACACAAATAGCCTATAGCCGGCACGCCTATATTTACCCAAGAAATACACTCGGCGATTTGCGACATGGCGACACCATTAGAATGATTGAATTTTACAAAATCGGACTTGGAACATATTTGGGCAATCCTCGATTTAAGATGTATGTTGGCCTAACCGACAGTGCTGATTGGGGTGTTGGAAATATCAAAAATTGGTCGGCGGAGGTGGCGAAAACCGGAATGATTAAAACGTTTGACAGCACCACAAACCATGTAATTTCTGCCGAACCGGGTTTTAAAAAGTTTCCGATGCTAAAGTATTTGGTGTATGATACCACCAAAGGCAAAAACTTGAAAATTATGGTTGAATTTTATCAAACGGCCAAACAAAGTGTCGATGATATGCCCTATTGGGCCTACGAAAGTGGGGCTTCTTTTCCGGGATTTGTATCAAACAACGAAACCAAGTTTATCTACTACATTGGCAATGCACCAGATACCACCAACAACAGTCAGGTAAGAAAACCGTGTATTCGTATTTCGCATCAACGGGTTGCTAAATCCGCTTCCGTTCAAAACATATACTGTTTGGGCGAGTTGGCCATATCCATGACCCCGACTGACAGCATAAAAGTGCTGATTGCCAATACCGGATACGCAAAGCTTAACAACCACCCCATAGAACTATCCATTACAGGAGCCAATACATTTAAAGACACCATTTTTGTCAACAATCTTGCTCCTCTTGAAGAACGTTTTATCTATTTTACACACTATAGACCCAAAAACTTAGGTAAAGATTCGATACAAGTTATGAGTCTTTCCGACAACTATCCGCTGGATGACACCTCTTTTAACCAGCGAAGAATAACGGCAAATGTTTTGAGCCACAACAATCCGTATGTTACCAACACTCCGGGAGGTATAGGTTTTAATGGCTCCACAGGCGATTTTGTTGCCAAATTTTATACCGATACCAATTATATTAATCAAATTAAAATTGGTTTTGCCTCTACCGCATTGCCTTTTAAATTGGCCGTTTGGAATGAAGATAGCACCGGAGGTCCCGGTAATTTAATTTATCAATCAGATACACTCTATACCAACGGTTCACAATACATTCTTCCTATTTTTCCAAAAATAAAAGTGACTAATGGCTATTACGTGGGTATCCGACAATTGGGTAATAGCAACGTGGCCTTTTTGTTTGAATATGAAGTACCAGTTAGGCCAAGCACTTTTTATTTTACCGCCCCATCGGGCAATACCGATTGGGTGCCGTTTTCTCCCGGATTTAACTACAATTTCGATATTCAACCTCGCATTCAATTAGCCAATGACGTTGGGGTTTGGGCCATCCACAATCCTATTCCAAATGATACATTAGAGTTGGCAATCGACTCCATTATACCAGCAGCAACCATAATCAACTATGGTGTAAATGATCAAAAAGTGCCTTTTAAAGTGGTTTGCGAAGCACGAAACAAAAGCGGGTCACTTATCTATCAAAGCATAAAATACATTCAACTTGATGCCGATGACACACTGTTGGTGCATTTCGACAAAGGCATAAGCCAAACAAATTATGGCAATCTTGAGCTTTTGGTTTATACCGAACTGGCGGGAGATAAGGCCACCGAAAACGATTCACTTAGGTCTAACTTCTCCATTTTTATTAATTACGACATTCAGGTGGAGAGCTTTTTTTCGCCCACGGAAGGTCAGCGGGTGGAATTAGGTAAAAAAGAATTTCAACCTGTGGTGCGTATGGTAAATTTTGGAGCCAAAAAACAATCCAACATCAAGGTCACTTCTCGGGTAAGACAAGGTACTAAAATTGCTGCCGAGCAAACACAAACCATCAGCTTAGATGGTGTTGGTAGCTTGATTTTAGCTTTTGATTCGGTAGCCATTCCTTTTTCGGGCAATGTTATTTTGGAAGTTTTTTGCTGGAATCACATCGACTCCTTTAGAATTAACGACACACTTCGATTGAATTTGCAAGTAATACGTAGTAATGATTTGGCAGTAAAATCGATTGAAACTCCTAAAAATGGCAGTGTTTACTTGAGAAAAGCCACCTTTAAACCGTACGTTTTTTATCGGAATGAAGGTTTGGCAGACCAAGATTCTGCAAAAATTCTTTGCCATATTAAAAATTGGAAGGGAGAAATTATTTATAGTGATGCCATTACCACAAGTATAGGAAAACTCAGTTCAAAACAAGCCCTTTTCAAAACCTTTACCTGTCCGGATAGTGCTCAAACACTGTTATTTACGGTTTATACCAAATTAAAGGGAGACCAAGATAGCACGAACGACCGCATGAGCTCTACCTTTTACATTCGCAGTTCTACTGATTTGAAACTGCTTAAAAACCTATCCCCAGTGGTTGATTCAACCTATTTTGTTAATAGTTCTATCCCGCTTTCTGCCGTTGTTAAAAATATAGGCAATAGCACTATCAACTCCGGTACTTTCATTTATTGGCAGATACGAAACGAGAATAACACAATCATTCATTTCGACTCGGTTGCCGCGACAAAAACATTGGCATTTAACGAAAATGATACAACCTTTACTGCGTTGAATTTTGCCACCACAAACATTGGAAAATACGGCCTTTTAACTTACCTAAAATACACTGGCGATGTCGAAAAATCAAACGATAGTCTTTACAGCCACTTTTTTGTAAACCATCGGCACTCTATTGGCATCGACAGCGTTTTCAACCCTGCAAAAAACAGAACTTTTCGACTTAATTTGGATACGGTAAAATTGAATTTTTCGGCCAAAAATATCGGCATCCACAGCATTGAATCTCCGGTGTATGCCGACATTAAAATCAATAAAAATGGTGTTGAGGTTTATTCCTACAGCGACTCTTTTTCTAATTTGGCTCCAACAAAAGTGCAGTTGATAACAGGCCACTATTTTATACCCAAAACTACTGGTTTGTATGAAGCCACATTTAAAATCAGTAATTCGGAAGATGCTTTTATCAACGATAATGAAGTTGTCATTCCGTTTTATGTAACCCTTGACAATGATGTAGCTCCTGTGGCTTTTGTATATCCGCAAATTGATTCCAATGTGGTTATGAACAAAACGTATCAACCCAAATTGGAAGTTCAAAATATCGGTTCAAAAAAACAAGACATTGATTTTTCTGTTACGTATGAAATTTTTGCTGGCACATCGTTGGTATATTCATCCAACAAAAGCATAACCTTAGATTCTGCCGAGATCAAAACACTTGCTTTTGACAGTTCCTTCATTCCCACCTCAGTTGGTTTGTACACCATGCGTGCCATCTCGCGGTTAGCAACCGACCAGGTAGTGCTAAACGATACCCTGGTTGGACAATTTAATGTGTTGGATAAGTCAAGCATATCCCCTATTTTGGCTCAAAAGCTGCATATCTACCCAAATCCGAGTGTTGGAACAATTCATATTTCGAGCGAAGAATACCCCATAAATTCAGTACATATAAGTGATGTTTTGGGCAGAGAGGTACGTTTTGAACCGTTATATATTTCTGAAAAGTTTCAAACCATTTCGGTTCAAAACAATAGCCCAAAGGTCTATTTTGTCGAAATTGTTTTTGAACAGGGAAGCACGATACAGAAAATAATTATCGAATAAGCTCAAGTTAACGAGCATAAAAAAAGCCGACTTAAAAGTCGGCTTTTTACTTTTAATAACTTTTAGATTAACCCAATCGGCTAATCAAATCGGCAATACGATTGCTATATCCGGCCTCATTGTCGTACCAGCCAAGAATTTTGACAGTTTTGCCAAAAGCCATTGTACTCAACGAATCGAAAATGCACGAATGTGGGTTTCCAACAATATCAATAGAAACAATCGGATCTTCGGTATATTCTAAGATGCCTTTTAAGCTTCCATTGGCTGCTTTTTTAAATTCAGCATTAATCTGTTCGGCAGTTGCTTCTGTTTTAAGTGTGGCAACAAAATCTGTAGCAGAGCCATCTGGAATTGGAACACGCAAAGCATTTCCGTTTAATTTTCCGGCAAGATGAGGCAAAACTAATCCAACGGCTTTGGCAGCACCGGTGCTGGTTGGAACAATGCTATATGCCGCAGCTCTTGCTCTTCTTAAATCTTTATGAGGAGCATCTTGCAAATTTTGATCGGCAGTATATGCATGAATAGTACTCATAAAACCGCTTTCAACGCCAAAAGCTTCGTCCAATACTTTTACCATTGGTGCAAGGCAGTTTGTGGTGCAACTGGCATTCGACAAAATATCTGTCGAACCATCGATAACTTGGTCATTCACACCCAAAACAACCGTTTTAATATCGCCTTTTGCAGGGGCGGAAATAACTACATTTTTAGCTCCGGCAGTAAGGTGTTTTCCGGCAGTTTCTCTATCTGTAAAACGACCGGTACTTTCTAACACTACGTCCACACCCAGTTCTTTCCACGGCAAAGCAGCAGGGTCGCGTTCGGCCATAGCATGTATTTGCTTGCCGTTCACAATCAAAAATTCGTCGGTAGAAGATACCGTTCCGTTAAACTTTCCATGAACAGAGTCATACTTTAGTAAATGAGCAAGCGTGGCGTTATCAGTCAAATCGTTGATGGCTACAACTTCCACATTTTCTTTTTCTAAGAGACATTTAAAAGCCAGTCGGCCAATACGTCCAAAACCATTAATTGCAACTTTCATTTTAGAAATTTAGGATAAAAATAATTTTAAAATTGAATCAGTGCGGCAAAAGTAATTTTTTTAAAAAAAATTGTTGCATAAATAAAATGAAATTTCTTTTCTTTGCAGCCTCAAAAAACGGGGGTGTGACTAAGGTAAGCACATGCTTATTTTAGAAAGATGATGGCCCCTTCGTCTATCGGTTAGGACGCCAGGTTTTCATCCTGGAAAGAGGGGTTCGATTCCCCTAGGGGCTACTTTAAAAGGTGTACATTCAAGTACACCTTTTTTTATTGGCTGTATTTTGGTGATTATCAAAGAGTTACACGTGGTCAAAAATGTTCGATTATTGGTTTAAGTTGATAGTACAATTTTAGAAGCTATAATCGAACATTGAGTTGGCATAATTTATATGTCTTTGATACAGAGGGTTGTAAGATTGAAAAATGTTCGATTCGCCTTGGGGTAAAAAAATCAAAAAGCAACATCTTGTCCAGTATATTTTAGAAATTACAGGACAGAGAATTAATCCCAAGACAGACAAATGTTTGATGGCTTACGCCATTAATCATCGTAAAATCAATTTGTAAACCGTTAGCGAACAAAATTTTTACAAATAAGTGTTGTGAATACCTTTCAAAATGCAGGCTTCTACAACTTTTTCTATTTACTCTCCTTGCTACCCTTAGTTGTGAATACCTTTCAAAATGCAGGCTTCTACAACGGATGTATTGAAAAAGGCAAACCCGGAAGCGTTGTGAATACCTTTCAAAATGCAGGCTTCTACAACAACTCTTTCGTCAAGTTCTAAAGTTTTCTCAGTTGTGAATACCTTTCAAAATGCAGGCTTCTACAACAATTAGGCTCGAATATTCTAAATTAGACCAGTTGTGAATACCTTTCAAAATGCAGGCTTCTACAACAAGATGGTGAAAATGAAAATTGGCCATAGCGTTGTGAATACCTTTCAAAATGCAGGCTTCTACAACGAATGGAATCGGGGGCTCCATACTGGGCAGTTGTGAATACCTTTCAAAATGCAGGCTTCTACAACACATACCAGATGCATCCGATACGCCCTCCTGTTGTGAATACCTTTCAAAATGCAGGCTTCTACAACGTAGGTGCTTGTTATCGATTGGTATTCAATGTCTTATATCAATATTTTCACCTATAAAAATGGCAAATATTTATTTCAATTCGCTGTTTCACTTAATTTTTCTTTTAAAATATTGTTTAACTCATCGTACAATTGCGACATTCGGTTTATCATATTTTCATTGGTAAGTTGCACCTCTTGCTTACCTTTTTCCTTTAATAGCAAACCATATAAAATGCTTCGATACTCAAACAGTTTTTCTTTTATGTCTTTGGAATAAAACAAGCCATATCCCTTTTCATAAAACACGGCGGTAAGTTCATCGAGAAACAATTGGCCATTCTCTAATCTGGCAAACCACTGGGTTTCATTCTTGTTTTTTTCAAATCTCAAAATGCTGTCTCTGTTTTCAGTAGGTGTCATATACCTGAGTAGTTTCCAACATTCCTGGTAGCTCTCTATGGTTGTATCCAGTTTTTTTCTTTGTACCAATATGCTGGTTTCTTTTTTAAGCCTCCTAAGCCCAAACCAAAATGCTAAAATGGCTACCAAAACTGGGATGAGCATTTCGATAATTTTAAACCAATCTATCCCGTTCGATTGGGTTTGGCAAAGCAGTATCATATTAATTATTTGCATAAAAAAGCGGTTTTACAATGTTATAAATTTGGTCAATGAACAAGTTTGTTTGTGAGTCATCAACCCGTGAGCCGAACAGGAAAATGGAAGGAAACTGATTGTGTACAAAGCTATTGCGTATCCATCGCATCATATCTGCTTCTTCATCAGATACGCTTCGTTGGTTTTTGTAAATTTCTAAAACTTCAAGAAATCCAATGTAGTTTTTTGTATGATTTACAAAGTAATCTCCAAAGCTATGCTTATGATTATGGATTACATTCTGTTCAAATCGGTACAAGATTTCTGCAAAATCCTCTCGCAATTCGTCGTATCTTGTGAGTTCGGCTTCCACACGGCCTCTTTCTATTCGTGAGTCATTGAAATAGGGCAGCAAGTCATTTATTCTTCTGTCTTTCATAAATCGTCTGAAATCACCAAAGTTTTTTCTACGTAGATCGTTCTGAAAGATAATTTTAGAACCTTCCAATTTTCTTTCTTTGTCCACATAATCAATTACTTGATATGGAATGGACACTTCTATCTTGCCGGATTTATTTAATAGGTTTTTGATATTTTTTAACTGATAGTCATTTTCTCCGGGTACAAAATGAGCAGAGGTACACGTGCTTAGTAAAGTATGGCTCAAAAACAGTGCTCTATCTTGAAGTTGGGTTAAACGCAATTGTTTTTCATTGTCTTCAAACTGCTTGTAAAGTTTTAGAAGATTTCCTTTTATAGCTATCTCATTATCAGTAGCTTCAGGTTTTTGGTTCATCTTGTTTTTCCAATTATCTACTCCTTTTTCAAGTTCTGTGAGATGATAATATTGTTTTTTAAGCGGAATAAACTTTTGCTTTTTTGTTCTTGTGTCTTCAAGTTTATTTATCCAATCATAAGAGCGTTTATATTGAAAATATGGCTGACCATTGTCTTGCAGTTCAAATTCAAAAAATGCTTTAATCATAAACGAAACATTTAGATTCCTTGCATTTCCCAATGCCTCTTTCAACGCAGATGTTCCTTTGGTTTTTAATATATCCAAAATATGAGAAGTAAATAGTTTTCTTGGAATATTAAAGGGCACATTGTCGAACCTGTTCGCAATTTGTTCTTTGATAGTTGGGGTCTCACGAATACGCAAAAAGTGTAAGTTTTCAAACCCGGAAGTTGTGAGACATTTTCCGAAATAATTCTTTCTTTTTTGAAGATACGATTTATAGAAACTCTGGATGTTTTGAAAATTTGCAGGATTCATTTCTTTCAAAAATGGATGAGGATTTTTTGAATTAATCAAATTTAAACTTTTCCAAAAATCAAAAAGTTTGTATTTATCCCGATTAAAATAAGCAAAATTGGCTTGCAAAACTTGAAATTCAGTCGAATTAGCTTTTCCTTTATTTATCTCAACAGCAGGTTGTAAAAACAATATATCTCTTGCCAAGAAATCAGCAATATTGCCTGATTTCAGTTCGGTAAATTTTCGTTTACCCTCCTTGGGAGATTGCTTTACTTTCATCACTAATCGTTCGTGTCTATCAAGCAATGCGTCACACTCATTTTGCAATTCTTTTAATCTGGTTTTTGCTTTTTCTTTCACAGAAACATGGGTTAGGTTTAGCAAATAGTTTCTTACTATTCTTGGGATATGTTCTATTTCAAGATTATATTTTTGAAGCGTATGTTCCAATTCAGAAAATCGATGGTCAATTTCATTTTCAAATTGTAAATCTACACCCATTTTGTTATAACTGCTGTTTTTATTATAAAGTGGTATCTCGAACAATGGTAATAAACTTCCACCTTTAATGTCAGCAATGAGACTGTTATAGCTTCGTTCGTGTCCGATAATTACTCCTTCAGCATTTGACACTTTAATGCTGTATTTCTTACACAAAAACTCGTAAAACAATATTGCAGGGAGTTCATAGGTGCTCAAACAAAAGTTAGGTTGTTCTGCTTTCGGTTTAAATTCTCTTGACAAGTCATCTAAATGAGTTTTTGGCCACTTGACTGTGTTTTTTGGATCTACTTTCTTTAGCATAATCCAAGAGTCATTTATATTGTACCTCGGATTGGTATCTACAATATATTGTGCTGTTTCCGCTTTTTGTTTCAAATGAGTTTTTTGGGCAAGTTCTTTCCAATTGTCAGTTCTATTATCCTCGGCAAACTCTGAAAGTTTACCATACGATTTATATGCGTTTGTTCAGATGCCGAATTCGATTTTCGCCATTAATATTTTTTTCGTAGCCTTCTTTAAAATAATAAGTACCTAAATCTATTTGAAATCGAAGTTTTTCAAATAAGTTATTTTCATCGATAAGCCGCATGGCAAAATGATTGAATCGGTCAGTACCACGCACTAGTTTAGAAATTGAATCGTCGTCTGGGTTCTCGACTTGCTCATCCAAAACTTGAAATTCCTTTTTGTCTGTTTCCGATAAATGAGCATACAACATTCTTGGGCAGCGTCCCAATTCATTCAAAACATCCAAAAACAGTGCATTCTCCGAAAAATCACTTTTAAGCCGTGGTTTCGGAATTCGAATGGCTCCCGATGAAAAAACTTCTTTGGTATATCTAAAAAAGCCTTCGCTTCGTTTGAATCCCTTTATCCTTGATAAAAATCTAAATGCATACGATTTTTCAAGAAATAAACAAATAAGATAGGCAAGCCCTTTTTCCGTGATATTATCATCTCGATCCTTAAATGAGTATTTAAAATCAGGATTTTCATCCTTTCCTTTTCTGCGACGTAGAAACGACAAACCAGTTTCAAGTTTATCATCTTTAATTTGATATCGTTCTGCAACTTCTCTGATTGAAACATCAAAATGGTGTTCTAACCATTTGATTGTTTTTAGTTTAACTTGAATAGGTTGATGATTGGAATGAACGTAAAAGTTCCGAAGATCATTAATCACATCTACTATTTCCGTAATAATCTTGTAATAATCAGACGGTAACGGAAGACGTTGTGCGTTGTTGTTACTTTGCTTTTGTTCATAGCGTAACTCACTTCTTATAAATGATTGAACGAAGGGCAAGTGCGTATCTATTTTTTCAATTATCTTACTGACCGTGTCTGGTTGTTCGTTTTGATTAAGTTTTTGAATGAGTGGAGGTCTTCGCCATTCTGTATCTCCGTTAGGGTGGCTGACGTTGTTTAAATCTGCGATATGAGCAAGCGTAAGATAGAGGTTGTTCCTTGCCATATTGAGGTATGCCCCAAAGTAGTACGGATGTTCATTCTTAAATCGGTAATTGAGCGTTTCAGTTGAGGTCATTTTTAAAATTTTTCTCAAAGAAAGGAAAACAATTTAAACGCGGATTAAGATTTTAAAAATATATTACCCCCACAAATCTCCCCAATCATTCCATCTACCACCTACACCACAAAAGCATCCTTTGATAAATTATATCCAAGCCCCTTTGGAAACATCAGACTTTGCAGCCTCCGGCGTTGATAGACATCGCCATCCTGCCAGAGCGTGTGAATATTCAGAGCCAATTGAAGTGATTCTTCGATTCCCTGTTCGATTTTTGGAATGGATGATGGACTTGCTTGGAGTAAGCGTTTCTGTAAATCGGTCATTGCCTTTTTTTCTTTAGAAACCACTTTGTCGTACAGTTCTTTTTCTATTTGCCCAAACGCAAACCGTTCATCCAGTACATCAATTTTTTGTTTGAGTTTGTTGATTTCAGAAAGAACCACCTTCTCGTCATAGGCCTGCTCTTTGTACACCTCCACCAACATTTCCCACCGACCAAGCACACACTTCGGAAGAAGCCAGAAGCTTTGCTTATGACTGTCTTTGTGAAGAAGGATTTGCTCATACCGAGGGGTACTTCGGTTCAGGCAAATCCGACTGGTTTGTTATTGGAGGAAGGTGGAGTGGCGTTTTAACAACACCCAACCGTCCATTTTTCTCCAAAGCATCTGATTTACTTTTAACCTTGGGTGCAGAAGTTACCGACATGGGCATACCGCAAAGCGTGATTAAGGAAAATCAAGAACATCTTCAAAACCTGTGGCAAGAACTTGGGGGCTTGTATGACAACCCATATTCGCGAACCAAGTACACGGATTTGGGTTATGAAGACGATGCTCAACTTTTTACCGAAGAAATACTCAAAAATCTGATGGACTATATGGACAGCACCGATGAAATAGAAGTTTTTGATGCCGTTCTGAGAGAAGAATTTTTTTTGGAAGATATCATCAAAGATAAAGCTGAGTATTTCAACCAACATTGGATTGTTGTGATAGACTATCACACCTAAAGTTTCACTTAATAATTTTTTACGTTATGTTAGAACATCAACACGCATTGATGAAATTGTTTTCATCGGTGCTACGCAAACGGGCCGGCGGCGACAAAGTTGCCAACATCAGCCCCACCCTCTTGGATTACCTTACCCGTAAGGAACTTATCCAAATCATTCAAAAAAAGTACGGTAATACATTGCCCAAAGACCTCAACTTGTTGGAGATGGAAAACCATCAACTGCTTCAGGTGGTGGGCGATGACTTGTACATTATCTCCTATTACACTCAAAAATGGACGGAGGAGATTACCGCAACAAAAACATCGCTAACATCCGCACAGCCCATGGAGGTAGATGTGGAGATTACCGAAGTGAAAACCCTTAAAGCCGACACCTCTTCTACCAAAGAGGAATCGGCCAAAACACAGGTTTCAAAAGCAGCGAAAGGAGGTTTGAAATGATTAAAATCCGAACGCTGTTGATCATGCTCAAATTGTTGGAGCATTATCAAAACCTGTTGCGAAAAGGCGAAGCCAAAAATACCGTGCTTAATACAGGATGGGTATCGCTTCTTTCACGCAAAGAACTGATTCTCATCATCCAACTCAAGCATGGCAAAGAAATGAGCGAACGCCTGCCACTTACCGGAAGTACCAACAAAGATTTGTTGGCCTTGGTAGAAGATGAATATTTCATCTTGGGGTATTTTTTGAATGTGTGGCAAAAGGAAACCTCGCTACACAAACCTAAAGACCTTGATGATTTCCTTATTTATCAAGTACTTCATCAGCTTGGGCAAACCAATCATTACCTCAATCAAAAACCCATCTCGCAATGGGATGACTACGATGCCTCAAATTTTAACGCCAAGTTAAAAAAAGCAGGTTGGATGCGGCAGGTATTTGGCATTTACGATGCCTTGGTACAGGAACATCAGGTAAACGAGGTCAACCATCACCCAATAGTGTTGTTTGACAATGAACCGGATGCCCGTTTGGAGTGTTCCCGTTTGGTATCGGAAGAAGGTTTTGAACCGAGTTCACTCAAGGTTTTGAGCAAAACCATCATTATTCCACCGTTTTAAGTTGAGCTATGGAACACTACGGACATTTGCAAAAAGCCCTTGACCGAGCCAAATGGCTCAACTTTGAGCATCAACAGAAAACCACCACTTTTGGAGTGGTGGATGGCCCGGAAGATGATTTCGTGGTGTGCAGCAAGGATGAATCCATTGACATGGAAATACCGTTTGCACACCGCCTTCCTAGACATTATGCCCATCTTTCGTATCGAAAGATTGAGAAAATCAGAACGGATGAAAATCCGCTCAAACACTGGGAGGAAATCGTTGGACGGCTATCCACCTTGGATGGAAACATCCTACGGTTTATCCTTCACGAAAAAGTACCTTTAAAAAAGTTCATACGCTATGAACTTGCCATTCGTGGATATGATGAACATGGCAAGTGGATTGGATTTGAGCAAGCCAAAAGGCTTTGGCTTAACAAGTGAATATTTCTTTATTTAACCTATCATAGGTTAATACCCAAAGACCGATGTAAACCATTGGTCTTTTTCCCATTTTTTGATAAAATATAAAAGCTACTATGATGAATACGGAAATCAATTTATCTATATTTTCAAATACCATTGATTTTGACTTAGGACATTCATTGATATTGCCTTTAATTTCCTATAGAAATCAATTCCACCAATATCTATTGGAAAACGGATATGCTATTCCCGGCAACTGGAATACAATACCCTATTACTCTATTGTTGAAGATTTTAGTGGAGCGTATGATGCTTTCTTGGCATTCCACGAGTTTCCAAAGCACCCCGTATTCGAAGGCGTTCAACTCGTTTACTACTTCCCTTCTAAGATTCAGTTTGCAGAAGCAGATCAAGAAAAAACAGCACAGGGTGTGATCCTTGGCTTAGATGAAGATGTAAATTGTTGGTTTCTTACCGAGACCCACGATTTGATGGATTATGGTGCTTCCCTGCTTGATACTTTCCTGAGGCTTGAAACAGGGGTTCCGGTAGATCTTGCTTTCAAGGTATTACCGTCTGTTTGCGGAAATATTAATCCCGAAAAACACATTTGCAATTGTACAATTTTACAAGAAGCAATACAGCAATTTGGAACAGTTTGTGAGAAATATCAAATGAACTAAAGGACATTGCGTCCTTTTTTTATAGTACTCCCCAAAAAAAGGACAATTCAAAAGATTAATAAATTTGAATTGGAAAATGAGCAAAAAGCGTAGAAAATTTAGTTCGGGATTTAAGGCCAAAGTGGTCATTGAAGCCCTTCAAGAACGTCAGACATTGCAAGAACTGGCCAGTAAGTATGAGCTGCATAGCACCCAGATTGTATCTTGGAAAAAGGAGTTTTTGGAGAATGCCTCGGAAGTATTTGAGTCAAAGTCGACCAAAGAAAAAGGGTCTGAAGACACCGAGAAATTGTACAACAAAATCGGTCATATGCAAATGCAGATTGATTTTTTAAAGAAAGTCTTGGGCAAATGAGTTTGACAGAAAAACGGCAGCGAGCTGTACAAACGCGTTCAAGACTACCCTTAATGGAGCGTTGCAAATTAATGGGCATCAATAGATCTGGTGTTTATTACAAGCCCAAGATAACCAGTGCATTAAACGAGCAGTTGATGCGAACCATAGACCAATGTTTTATGGCACATCCATACTATGGTGTGGCTCGAATGACGACCTATCTCAAAGAAGACTTGGGTTATCAAATCAACGAAAAACGTGTTCGCAGACTATATCGTCAAATGCGTCTAAAAACCATTTATGCCAAGCCCAAAACCACCCTTAGAGACAAGGCAAACTGTCATTATCCCTATCTGCTTGGTGGACTCAAAGTAGAACACCCAAACCACGTTTGGCAAACAGATATAACGTATATTCCAATGTTTAGAGGCCATATGTTTATGGCAGCTATCATTGATGTGTATAGCAGAAAAATAGTGGGCTGGAGTCTGTCTAACACGATGACCGCACAGTGGTGTGCAGACTTGCTCACAGATACCATAAAACTACACGGAAAACCTCACATTCACAACTCCGATCAAGGCTCGCAATACACCAGCGAAATTTATCTAAACATTCTAAAACAAAACAACATACAAATCTCTATGGACGGCAAAGGAAGGGCTACAGACAACATTTACATCGAACGTTTTTGGCGTTCATTAAAGCAAGAAAAAATCTATCTAAACCCTCCCAACGGGGGCTTGGAATTATACCAACAAATCAACCAATACATCCAATTTTACAACACAAAAAGAAGGCATAGCTCTATAGGGAATTTAACCCCATTACAGAAATATTTTAACCCAAATAAATCAGAAAAAGTTAATTATAAGTACCTTTGATTTTGTCCTAACTTTGGGGTGTAGTTAATTTTTACCTAAATCCACAATTGATTCGAATCCCCCGTAATTATCTTGATTTTGATCTATAGAAATGGAGACATACGGTTCATAGTAGCTCAAGTCTAAGCCAGTATCTTTCAACCTTTCTGAGTTCAATTCACAAATAGACGGAGACCCAATTTCTATGTTATACTCGGAGATTAGTATTAGGTTTTTCATTTCATCATAAAGTTTAAGTGGCAATATATCCAACCAAGGCTGTTTAGCTGGAATTATTACATATCTTAGTTTTGGTAAATTAAGATGCAAATATTCCATAAATTTATTTAAGTCCCTATCCAAACAAGGCTTACCATTTAGTGCAAGCCAAAGTGTTACTCTCTCCGAATAATATGGGTGCGGGGTAAATGAATCTATTTTAATGGTACTTTCTAAAACAGAATCGGTGTGTACAGAAAGGTATGCCGTATAATAATTACTATAACCACTAGTATGGATACTTGCTGTTGCTAAGAGTAAAATAAATAGTGCTTTGTATATCATGGTAAACCTTGAATAATTAACCGCCCTTTTTTTGACTAATTGTATCTCCCTTAATTTTCAATTATTGATTTTTTCCTCAATACACCACAATCCTCTTAACAACCATAAATTCTTCACACTCTATCTGCAAGAAATAGATACCCGAAGGTAGGCTGTTTTCTGTGTTATTTTGTATTTCATGACCCGAAATGTCAACTAATTTTTGATTTAAAATGGATGCATTTGAGTGGTTGGCAATCGTAAAATGGCCATTATTCGGATTTGGAAATACCTCGAAAAAATCTGTCATTGATACACTTTCAACTCCCACTATTTCAGGGGTTTGTGCAAAATAGACGACTGTTGCCGCCGTAAGTTTTACGGCCTCTTTAAACGAAACGGTATCCAAATTGCCAAAGGTGTCGGAAGCATCGTGATTAAAGATGGTTCCGGTGGCATTTTGATAAAGCCCAACGCAGGTTCTTTTAGCATCTATAAACGGCACATAGTCGCTGGCATAAGCCTCGCTCAATATGGGTTCTAAATTTGTATAATACGTGGTTAGCCTTGCAATAGTGTCTGCTATTTGTTTGCTTAGCAAATTGCTCAAATCTCGTTCACATTTTATTTTGTCATTCCCAACCTCTCCTTTTGTACCCCCTATTTGGTCCACGTTAAGCAGCATATATAGGTTTCCGTAGTTTTTGCTCAATCGGCTGTTTACATAAAATTCACTTCCCCAAAAACCCAATTCCTCCCCGTCAAAATGAATAAAATAGATGCCGCGTTGGGTGTTTTTATCAGCCAACAAGGCAGCAGTTTGCAAAATAGCCGCCACTCCACTCCCATTGTCGTTTGTACCCGAGCCGCCGCGTGTGTCAAAATGGCCACAAACGATGATATATTCTTTGGTAGAAATGCCTGGCTTAAAAACCACCACATTTCGCAATGATTGATTATTGAAACTGAATGAATCGATTAGAACCGAATCATAGCCCATGGCAATGTATTGTTGTGCCAACCATGCTGCGGTGTTTTTTAAATTTTGAGAGTTTAGCGTTTTGGGGCCAAAAGCCTCCAATGTTTTCAAAATGTCGGTGGAGTTCTCAATCTTTTGCAGTTCGTAGTTCAGTTTTGGGCTATAATTTTGACTAAAAGCAGTTGCACTTAATAAACACAAAACCAAAACACTGCCCTTTTTTAGCATGATACGAAGATACGCCTTTTATTTCCTTTTTCTATCGATATTTCAACCTGCATATAATCATACTGATGCCATATTTCTTCGGCCATTTCAGGCCATTCTATAAGGTTTAATTGTCCCGAATCGAGCATTTCGGGCAAACCAAAATCATATAGTTCTGCGACATGCACTATTCTGTACAAATCAATATGATTTAAAAGGCGGCTTGTTTTCGTTTTATATTGATTTACAATGCCAAAACTGGGGCTGCTCATGGCTGAAATTACACCCATTTTTTTACCGATTTGTTTGATTAAAGTGGTTTTTCCTGCCCCCAAATTTCCACTAAAAAGAATGATGTTTTTCGTAGCAAGATGACTCAAAATATATTCGGCAACACCGTTCAATTCGGCTTCATCCAAAACTAAAAACTCCATATTATTTACTCGAAAGTTTTATAAACGGAACCATCATTTCTTCCAAACTAATGCCCCCGTGTTGGATGGTGTCGCGATAATATTTTGCATAATGGTTTAGATTGTTTGGATACACAAAAAAGTCATTATTGCGGCAAAAAATAAAGTTGCTGCTCAAATGCTGCACTGGCAATCCGGCCTTTTGCGGATTTTTTATTTCAAAAACTTCTTTGTGATTGAAATTTAGATTTTTTCCAGTTTTGTAACGCAAATTTGTTGTGGTTGCTTTATCGCCCAAAACCTTTACAAAATCAGCCACCTTTACTGAGCCGTGGTCGGTGGTTATAATCACTTTTGCCTTTTTTTCTGAAATTCGTTTTAAGGCATCATACAATGGGCTATGCTCGAACCAAGAAAGCGTCAACGACCGATAGGCCGCCTCATTTTCTGCCAATTCCCGCATTACCTTTATGTCGGTTCGGGCGTGCGAAAGGGTGTCAACAAAGTTGTAAACAATAACGTTTAAATCATTTTCAAACATGTTCGGAATGGCATCTGCCAAATCTTTTCCCTGATTGAGGTGAACGATTTTTGTATAGCTTGTTTTGGACTGCACCCGCAGTCGTTGAAACAAATCTTGCATAAAATCTTCCTCATGCAAATTTTTTCCACCCTCATCCTCATCATTGCTCCATTTGCCCGGAAAACGTTTTTCTATATCTGCCGGCATCAAACCGGCGAACATGGCATTTCGGCAATATTGAGTTGTGGTTGGCAATATGCTCAAAAACATATCCTCCGAATCAAGGTTGAAAAGTTCGTTGATAGTAGGTTGTAAAAATCTCCATTGGTCGAAACGCAAGTTGTCTATAAGTATCAAAAAAACCGGTTCATTGCCCAATTCCGGAACCACCATTTTTCGCATTACAGTGTGCGACATGGTGGGTGCCTGTGCGTTGTCATATTGAATAAAATCGATATAGTTTTGCTCAATGTACTTACAAAATTCTTTGTTGCTCTCATTTTTTTGAGTTTGAAGCACTTCCTCCATCCCGGTTTCGTTGCTACGCTGAATTTCTAACTCATAATAAACCAACTTTTTATATATTGATTTCCATTGGTCAAAATCCAACCGATCCATCAAAGCCATCATGATGTTCCTAAACTCTTGCTGATATTTGACAGTGACTTTTTCTGTTACTAAACGCTTATTGTCAATTATTTTCTTGATGGACAGCAATATTTGATTTGGGTTGACCGGCTTTATGAGGTAATCCTCAATTTTAGAACCGATGGCATCTTCCATAATGTGCTCCTCTTCACTCTTAGTTATCATCACCACGGGCAAATTTTCGCGTAATTCTTTAATTTGGTTTAACGCATCTAACCCACTAATTCCTGGCATATTTTCATCTAAAAAAACCAAGTCAAATTTTTCGGTGGTCACCATGTCAACAGCGTCTTTGCCGTTGTTTACCGTTGAAACCTGATACCCTTTTGTTTCTAAAAAAATAATATGTGGCTTTAATAATTCAATCTCGTCGTCGGCCCAAAGTATCTTAATTTTACTCATTTAATTGTTGTAATGTAATTTCAAAAGAAAGTGAACTGCAAATTTGGCCTTGTTATTGCAAAAAAGGTGTTTCAATAGATAAAATAATCAATTTTTTAGAGAGGCTTATTTCCATTTACTTTGCCAAAAAAATGACGAATGGGTAAACAAAGAGGCATTTTCATTGCATTTGAAGGAATTGACGGAAGCGGCAAAAGCACCCAAGCAAAACTTCTTTGCGAGAAACTTATTGAGCAAGGCCATAAGGTTTATTCCACCTTTGAACCCACCGATAATGCCATTGGAAAAATGATTCGTTCAGTTTTTAGCCGAAAAATGAAAGCCAGCAACGAAACTGTGGCTGCACTTTTTTTGGCTGATAGACTTGAACATTTGCTGAACCATGATAACGGCCTCGTGCAAAAAATAAAGGATGGTTTCATCGTGGTTTCCGACCGATATTATCTCTCTTCTTACGCTTATCATGGCACTTTTATGGATATGGATTGGGTTATCCAATCTAACGCAATGTGTGCCAATATTCTTCGACCCGATTTAAACATTTACATCGATATATCTCCAGATGTGAGCATGAATCGTATCAAAGAAAACCGAGCAACCACCGAACTTTATGAGACGTTAGAAAACCTTAAAAATGTGTATGGCAAATATGATGAAGCCATCAAAAAAGTGAAAAGTGAAGAAAACATCGCTCGAATAAATGGAAACCGAAACACGGATGAAATAGCTTCTGATGTTTGGAATGTGACTCAAAACCTTTTGCACGAGAAATGGAAATGAAAAAAATAAAAATCATCAACGACCCCATTTATGGTTTTGTTTCCATACAAAGCGAGCTGATTTTTAAATTAATAGAACACCCCTATTTTCAACGGCTTAGGCGTATCCGCCAATTGGGGCTGTCAAGCCTTGTGTATCCGGGTGCCAACCACACCCGTTTTCATCATGCCATTGGTGCCATGCACCTTATGGCCAAAGCCATACAGGTATTGCGTAGCAAGCGAGTGGAAATTTCTGACCATGAAGAGCTATCGGCCCAGATTTCCATTTTGCTGCACGACATTGGTCATGGCCCTTTTAGTCACGTTATGGAGCATGCGTTTGTTGCCAATGTAGCTCACGAAGAAATTTCGGTTGCCTTTATGCACCTACTCAATAATGAGTTTGACGGAAAACTGGAAACGGCTATTCAAATCTTTAAAAATCAATACCATAAAAAGTTTTTATACCAGTTAGTGAGCAGTCAACTGGATGTTGATAGGCTCGACTACCTTACCAGAGATAGCTTTTATACAGGTGTTTCTGAAGGAATAGTTGGTTTGGAACGAATTATTGAAATGCTGAATGTGGCTGATGGTCAATTGGTTATTGATGAAAAAGGCATTTATTCCATCGAAAAATTTATTGTTGCCAGAAGATTGATGTATTGGCAAGTTTATCTACACAAAACAGTCATTTCTGCCGACTGTTTGTTGCTCAATATTTTACGGAGGGCAAAAAAACTTTTATCCGACGGAGTGGATATTTTTACCCTTCCAAACCTCCGATTTTTTATTTCTCAAAACATTTCAAGAGAGATTTTAACCGATACCGACACTTTGAACCGATTTGCGAGCATCGATGATTTGGACGTAATGGTTTGTATCAAAAATTGGCAAAACGAAGCCGATAAAGTGCTGTCTGATTTAAGCAAATGCCTGATTAACAGAAAATTACCTAAAACTATTATTCAAAATCAGGAATTTTCAAACGATTATATCCAAGCCGAGATAAATCGAATTGCCAACCAGAAACAGTTAACCAAAGAAGAGGCTGAATACCATGTTTTTAGTGGCGATTTGAATAATACCGCCTACAAAAGCAATGAAAACGAGATTATGATAAGGTTGAAAACCGGTGCATTGGTTGGATTAAACGAAGCATCAGACAATTACAATTTTCTTCCGGTCAATAGCTTAGCCACTAAGTTTTTCGTTTGTAGCCCAAAATAATTTTACTTTTGCTGCAAAGTAAAAAACGTTGAAAAGCATTTCAGTGGCCGAATTGGCCGAGTTTGTTAATGGCACACTGTCGGATAGCAAAACCGATTCATTTGTAGGCGTTTCCAAAATAGACCAATCCCTGCAAGGTTCGCTCACTTTTTTGGCTAACATCAAATACGAAGAATTCATCTATACCACTCGGGCTTCGGTGATATTGGTAAATAATGGTTTTGAACCCAAACAGGAGCTAAATAAAACCTTAATTTATGTGGAAGATGCCTATTTGGCTTTCTGCAAAGTATTGAACAAATACTTTAATCCGGCTAATGAAAAATCGGGTGTTGAGCAAGGTGCTTTTATACATTCTTCTGCCAAAATTGGTCAGGATGCGTACATTGGGGCAAACACCTATATTGATGCAAATGTAGCCATTGGCGACAATGTTAAAATATACCCAAATTGTTTTATTGGTGCTGGTGTTTCTATTGAAAACAATACCATTATTTATGCCAACGTGAGCATTTATTATGATTGTGTAATAGGCAAAAATACCATCATCCATTCAGGCACAGTTGTAGGAAGCGATGGTTTTGGTCATGCTCCACAAAAAGATGGAAGCTATGTAAAAATACCTCAAATAGGAAATGTAATCATTGGTAACGATGTTGAAATTGGCTCCAATTGCAGCATTGACCGAGCCACTATGGGCAGTACTTTTATAAAAAATGGCGTGCGGCTGGATAATTTAATTCAGGTAGCCCACAATGTTGAGATTGGCGAAAATACGGTCATAGCCTCGCAGTCAGGCGTATCTGGCAGCACGGTTTTGGGCTCAAATTGCATAATTGGCGGCCAAGTGGGCTTTGCAGGACACCTAAAAATTGCAAAAGGAACTCAAGTGGGTGCTCAAAGCGGTTTGGGCAAAGACGTGACCGAGGAAAATATGAGGCTTTTCGGTAGTCCGGTGCAGCCTCTAAAAGATGAGTTGAGAAGCCAAATTGCGTTTAGAGATTTACCAAAACTCAAAGAAAGAATTGAAAAATTGGAGAAAGAACTGAAAGACAAATAGGAATTTTTAGATGGAAAAGTTTCAAACAACAATTAAAGAAAAGTTTACCATGAGCGGCACCGGATTGCATACCGGAAAATCTGTAAATATTACTTTTTTACCCGCTCCAGAAGATCATGGATACAAATTTCAACGAACCGACCTTGAAGGACAACCTATTGTGGAGGCTTTGGTAGATTATGTTGTGGATGTTTCGAGAGGTACCACATTGGAGCAAAATGGTGCACGAATAAATACATGTGAGCATGTCTTGGCAGCCTTGGCTGGTTTGGAAATTGACAACGTACTGATGCAGCTTGATTCGAGCGAAACACCCATTATGGATGGAAGCTCCGCTCCTTTTGTGTCCAAGTTGAAAGAAATTGGAACCATTGATCAAACAAAAGTGCGAGAATATTTCGACATTCCATTCAACATTGCTTATGCCGAGGAAGACCGTGGGGTAGAGATGGTGGCCATGCCGCTGGACGATTACCGTCTAACGGTAATGATTGACTACAACTCCCCTGTTTTGGGTAGCCAACACGCATCTATAACCGGTTTAAGCGAGTTTGATAAAGAAATTTCGAGTTGCAGAACCTTTTGTTTTTTGCACGAACTTGAAATGTTGTTGGACAATAACTTGATAAAAGGTGGAGATTTAAACAACGCCATCGTTATTGTTGACCGAGTGATTGAAGATGATGAACTTGGCAAATTGGCTAAGTTATTCAATAAACCTAAAGTTGAAGTAAAAAAAGAGGGCATTTTAAACAATGTAGAGCTTCGTTTTCAAAACGAACCCGCCCGCCACAAACTGCTCGATATGATTGGTGATTTGGCTCTGATAGGTATGCCATTAAAGGCTCAAATTATGGCCGCTCGCCCGGGTCATGCAGCCAATGTGGAGTTTGCCAAAAAGATAAGAAAAATCATGCTGAAAACTAAAAAGGAACAGGAAATAATGCAAAACGTACCTAAATACGACCCAAACCTCGAACCAATATACAACTACCAACAAATCGAAAAGATTTTGCCACACACTTTCCCTTTTTTGTTGGTGGATAAAGTTATTGAATTGAATGAAAACTCTATTGTTGGAGTAAAAAACATTACCGGAGATCAATATTTCTTTCAGGGACATTTTCAGGGAGAGCCTTTAATGCCCGGAGTTCTGCAATTAGAGGCCATGGCTCAGGCAGGAGGCGTTTTAGTGCTGCACGACAAAGAAGACCCATCAAAATGGAGTACCTATTTTGTAAAAATTGAAAATGCCAAGTTTAAAGGAAAAGTAGTTCCCGGAGATTCTTTTGTCATAAAAATGGAGCTTAAAGCCCCCGTTAGACGCGGTTTGTGCTTTATGCACGGCGAAGGATATGTGGGCAACAGAATGGTGTGCGAAGCAGATATGATGGCTCAAATTGTTGAAAATAAATAACCTACTTTTGTCGAAATGATTCAGCCCTTAGCATACGTTAACTCAGAAGCAAAAATTGCCAACAACGTGGTTGTTGAGCCGTTTGTTACCATTCATAAAAATGTAGAAATCGGAGAAGGTTCTTGGATTGGTTCTAATGTAACCATCATGGAAGGTGCCCGTATTGGCAAAAACTGCCGCATTTTTCCGGGAGCTGTTATATCGGCCATTCCGCAAGATTTAAAATTTGCTGGCGAAGACACCACGGTAGAAATTGGCGACAACACTACCATTCGTGAGTGTGTAACGGTAAACCGAGGAACAAAAACCCGAAACAAAACTGTGGTGGGCAACAATTGCCTGCTCATGGCCTACTCGCATATTGCCCACGATTGCATTATTGGCAACAACGTAATCATTGGCAATGCCAGCCAAATTGCTGGAGAAGTACACATCGATGATTTTGCCATTCTGAGCGGTTTAGTTGCCGTACATCAATTTGCAAAAATAGGAGCACATGTAATGGTTTCTGGTGGTTCGTTGGTGCGAAAAGATGTTCCGCCTTTTACCAAAGCGGCCAGAGAACCACTTAGTTATGAGGGGGTAAACTCTATTGGGCTAAGACGACGTGGTTTTTCTTCCGATAAAATTTCCGAAATTCAAGAAATCTACCGAATGCTTTATCTGCGTGGTTTAAACAACGCCGTGGCTCTGGCAAAAATAGAAGCTGAAATGCCTGCGACCAAAGAGCGTGATGAAATTATTAGCTTCATCAAAGGCTCCGACCGAGGTATTATGAAAGGATTTTTGTCGAGATAAAATGATTCATTCTATTCAGGTTGACAATCTTTCAAAAAGGTATAGAAAAGAATGGATTTTTAACCAACTTTCCCATCAATTTAATACTGGTGATCGAACTGCAATATTGGGTAGCAACGGCAGCGGAAAATCAACCTTTTTAAAGGTTTTGTGCGGGTTTGTATCCCCAACACAAGGCAGTGTTTTGTGGAAATCAGACAGCGAAATAGACATCAACAATCGACATCAATATTTTGCATTTTGCAGCCCGTACATAGAACTCATTGAAGATTACACACTTCAAGAAAGTATTGATTTTCATTTTGCACTAAAAACCTTGCGAAATGATGTGGATATAAATCAATGGCTCAAAGATTGCGGACTCGATAAACATTTAAACAAACAAATATCCCTTTTTTCAAGCGGAATGAAACAGAGGTTAAAGCTATTGTTAACTCTTGCGTCAGAAGTAGATGTTTATCTTCTAGATGAGCCTACCTCAAATCTTGATGAGCAAGGGATTGGTTGGTATCAACGTTTAATTGGGGGCGTTCCTGATGGTAAAATAGTGGTAGTTGCCAGCAACCAGCCAGAAGAATATAATTTTTGCAACAACCAAATTTTAATGGAGGATTTCAAATAAGTTCTTTTCAAAAGTATATTTCAAATTTCAAAATTGAGCTACTTTTGGGGTCTATGAAAAAAATACTCTTTCTTGCATTATGCCTTTATTCGAACCTATATGCTCAAGAGCCCAAAAATAGTCACGAAATTGGTTTAAATCTTTTCTCTGTGCGTTATTGACAATGGAATTTAGACCCCAATGCCACCATTGTTTTGAATGAATATGGTGTGGCTAACAATCCTTTTTCGACATTGCAGTACCGGTACAATAGAGAAAAAGTGAGTTTTCGGGCAGGATTGAACTACGATGCTGCCTCTAAAAAGATTAACAGCCTTATTAATTTTGTTTTCACCTCTACTTCCTACACTTTTTATACAATGAACATCGGATTTCAGTATAACCAAAATATGGAAAAAAATAGAGTGTACCTCGGTGTAGATGCACTATTTAGACGTGGAACCATGGAATATAAGTATCCAAGATTTATTGAAGAGGTAGAGATGAACAAACAATTTCTTTCCCCATTTTTGGGAGCCGATTTCAACCTTGCTAAAAAATTCAACTTCAATATCGAAAGCTCGGTAATCTTTGGAAAAAATGGCTCTAAGAGTATTTTTATTAACCCATTCAACCGATTGATGCTGTGTTATAAACTTAAAACTTAGGAGATTCAATAAAAACCATTAAGAAATTTAGGCTCATTAAGTCTTAATGTCCTAAATGCCTTAATGGTTCGAAATATTGCGGCATCGACGAAAGACTTGCCAACGGGAGTTAACCTTAATTCATATTCACCAAATTCCTAAATATAAACCGTTTTTTATCATCTAAATCCAGTTCAATAATGCTTTTGTTGGAGATTTTTCCGGCCAAAATTTCTTTCGACAATTGATTTAAAACCTCCCGCTGAATAGCTCTTTTTAATGGCCTTGCTCCAAAACTGGGGTCATAGCCAATCTCACCCAACCAATCGAGTGCTTCGTTAGTAGCTTTCAAGGTAATTCCTTGTTCGTTCAACATCCTACTGATACTGGCAAATTGAATATCCACAATGCCTCGAATCTCGTCTCTACCAAGTGGTTTAAACATAATTAACTCGTCAATTCTATTTAAAAACTCGGGTCGAATTGTTTTCTTCAGAAGTTCAAATACCTCGGTTTTTGTTTTGGCCTCAATTACGTCCTGATTTCCTGCGTTCATTTCTGCAAATCGTTCTTGAATAAGGTGTGCACCAATGTTGGACGTCATGATGATAATGGTATTTCTAAAATTTGCTGTTCGACCTTTGTTGTCGGTCAATCGGCCATCGTCAAGCACTTGGAGTAAGATATTGAACACATCGGGGTGAGCCTTTTCAATTTCATCCAGCAAAATAACCGAATAAGGTTTGCGGCGTACGGCCTCTGTAAGTTGTCCACCTTCGTCATAGCCAACATATCCGGGAGGGGCTCCTATCAAACGAGAAACCGTATGTTTCTCTTGATATTCGCTCATATCTATCCGCACCATGGCATCGTCTCGACTAAATAAATATTCGGCCAAACTCTTAGCCAATTCTGTTTTGCCAACGCCGGTGGTGCCGAGAAAAATAAAACTACCTATCGGCTTCTTGGGGTCAGAAAGTCCGGCACGACTGCGACGAATAGCATCAGATATAGCCGCAATAGCCTCCTCCTGCCCCACCACTCTTCTGTGCAATTCATCCTCCAAATGCAACAGTTTTTCCCGCTCGCTTTGCAACATACTTTGCACCGGAATGCCCGTCCAGCGGCTCACCACTTCGGCAATATCTTCGTTGGTTACCTCCTCTTTTACCAAACTTTTGGCATCTTGTTGTGCGGCCAACTGGGTTTGAAATTGATTGAGTTTTTCATTGGCCTCCAATATTTTGCCGTATCTTATTTCGGCCACCTTGCCAAAATCACCTGCCCTCTCGGCTTGCTCTGCCTCTAATTTGAGTTGCTCAATGTGTTTTTTGGTATTTTGAATACCATCCACAATCACTTTTTCGCTTTCCCATCGGGCTTTTAGCGAATCCCTTTCCTCCCCTAAATTGGCAATTTCGGCATTGAGTTTTTCTAATTTTTTCTCGTCATTTTCTCGCTTTATGGCCTCCCGCTCAATTTCCAATTGACGAATTTTTCGGTTTAATTCATCCAGTTCTTCCGGTACAGAGTCAATCTCCAATCTCAGTTTGGCCGCTGCTTCATCTATCAAATCAATGGCTTTGTCAGGCAAAAACCGATCAGAAATATACCGTTGCGACAGCTCTACCGCCGAAATAATGGCTTCGTCTTTTATTCGCACTTTGTGGTGCATTTCGTATCGCTCTTTCAACCCACGCAAAATAGAAACTGCGTCTTCTGTATTCGGTTCATCAACCAACACGGTTTGAAACCTCCGCTCCAATGCCTTGTCTTTTTCAATGTATTTTTGATATTCGGCCAGAGTGGTGGCACCAATGGCACGTAACTCTCCACGAGCCAGAGCCGGTTTTAAAATATTTGCCGCATCCATTGCACCGTCTCCGCTGCCCCCTGCCCCAACCAATGTGTGAATTTCATCAATAAACAACACCAACTCTCCGTTGCTGTCAATCACTTCTTTTATTACAGCTTTCAACCGCTCTTCAAATTCACCTTTATATTTTGCCCCGGCCACCAGCGAACCCATATCCAACGAAAAAATGCGTTTGCTACGCAAGTTTTCCGGCACATCTTCGCTCACAATTCTATGAGCTAAACCTTCGGCAATGGCTGTTTTTCCAACGCCCGGTTCGCCAATCAAAATGGGGTTGTTTTTGGTGCGACGAGATAAAATTTGTAACACTCTGCGTATTTCGTCATCCCGACCAATAACGGGGTCGAGTTTGCCTTGCTCAGCCAATTCGTTTAAATCTTTGGCGTATTTTTTCAAAGCATTAAATTGGTTTTCAGCACTTTGACTGGTTACTTTATTGCCTTTTCGTAAATCTAGAAAAGCTATTTTTAATTCCGATAGCTTAACTCCGGCATCTTTTAACATTTGTCCAATTTGGTCATTTCCTTCTGTCAAAGCCAAAAAAATGTGCTCTATGCTCACAAATTCATCGCCAAAATCTTTCATAAATTTTTGGGCTTTTACCAACGCTTTATTGGCATCATTGCTAAGATAATGCTGCGACGTTCCGGTCACCTTTGCATAAGAATTTATGATAGAATCAAGCGTTTGCTCAATGCGGGCATGGTTTGCGTTCACTTTTTTAATGGCAAACGACACCACGCTGTCATCCACCAAAAATATCCCTTTGAGCAAATGGCCAGTTTCTATGGCTTGATTATCGGCTGCAATGGCCAGTTCTTGTGCTTTTTGAACGGCCTCCTGCGATTTGATTGTAAATTTATCCAAGTTCATGATTTTGTACTTTTTTCAGATTGGTTTACAAAAACCATGATTAACTAAAATTCATGACAGAATAACCGATTTCAAACACTCCTCCCAATCACTTTCGGACACAATTTCATGTAATTGATTGATTTTTAGTTTTTTGAGGACGGAATGGCAGCCTTATTTTGCTTTATGATTTTAAAAGTAATTCCAATAAATCCGTCATATCTGAGTTTATTTCATCTCTAAGTTTAGAAGCGTGTTCAAATTTACTTTTGGTCACTGATTCTGATTTTTTACGATTTTTTTCCAAAATGTTATTGGTAAAAAATTTGAGTTGCTCTAACAAAGACTCATGTTTCAAGTAAGATTCCCCAAAAAATAAGGTATGATATTTTAGGATTTGATTGATTTGCCAAGCAAGCCTTTTTTTAGAAGAACGATCCATATAGTTCAAAGTACTGGTAAATAGCACTGGAATACCGATAAGTTCGGTAGATTTAACACCTTTTTTGATAGATTTCTCGTTCATACCTGATATCACATCTACTCCGAATTTTTCATCAAAAATGAAATTATATCCCATCCAAATTTTAGTTTCCAAATCTTCATCTATTCCGAAAAATTCTCTTGCCCCACTATTACAAACTACTATAATTTCGGGTTTAATTTTCTCCATCAAATCAATCGTCAAACGAAGTTGTTGGCAGATAAAATCAACTCCGATGTCATCCTTTAATATTTCAGCAATCTTTTTCTGTTCGGTTTCTCGAAAAAAGAACAAATCTATGTATGTCCAATCCTCACCTACTCCACATTCATCTGCTAAATCTTGAAATTTTTTATAATGTTTCGGGTATCTTTCAACGGCCTCCTTCAAATCATACGGCTCGTAGTCATTTCCGTTTGGCTTTGAATCTGAAGTATAGGATGGATTAAAACCAACAAACAGGACTTTTTTTCTTTCTACCTTTGAGTAAACAAATCTACGTGATGCAATTTCAGAAACAAGACCACTTGCCGCCGAAAATTTGTCAAAAATTGAATCCAACTGACTTCTCATTTGATTTATTATATCATCCATACTAATAACTTTTCAACTCGATAAAGTTCAAAAGTAGCAGGTTTCAAATTTGGATTAAGCGATGTTAAAAACTAAAATTTTATGAACAATTCAATTTATAACCTTTCGAGGTTTTCAATATCTTTTGCTCTATCCATCTTTTGACCCAACAAATTAAGCCAAAAATTTGGAGTATTTTCAGAAAGGTATGCTTCGCTACGCTCTGCATGACGACAAAATAACACCGTCATCCGATAGCTATCGAGTAATGTTATTATCAGTTTTGATACCTTCGGCCAGCTTGGGGTAGTAACGGGGTGTTATGGGTTGTATGCTCATCGATCTACTGATATTATGCCTGAATGATCAATGGCCATCTGATACAGTTTTTCGAAACTATGAAGGTTCCTCATAAAAATATCGGCATAAGCATCTAAGAAAAACTCTAAGTCATATGCAGCAGATTCCAGCCAATAATTCGAAGTTGCAATCCCCATATCTGTCAAAGCATCGATATCATCTTTCGTATATATGGCAGATTCACCCAAGTCCTCCAAAATTGGATAAAGCGTGTTCTTGAAAAAGTTTATCAATATTTGATAATCGGCGTAGTTAACATAAACATCAGAATCGTTGTAAGGATTAGTACCCGTTACCGAAGGATTGAGCCATCCATAATCCGATTCGCAAATGGTATAATCATAGAACATTTTGGCCATGTTGCTATCAATGGTGTCCATCCAGCAAATAATTAAAGTGAGTTGGTCTGAGTTGAATCCAAAAAACCAATGACCTTTTTCAGGAATATCCCAAGTGACACTAAAACTTATCAGATAGTTCATATTCTATAAAGATTTACGAGTTAAATAGTATAGCGATTTAAATGTTTCATCGTAGTCCAAATTTTCCATACGAGCTTTAAAACCAGACAAATTAAATCAAAATTCTTGCTCGGTAAAATGGGGATGCAACAGTAAGCCTCTCATGACGAATTTAGAGAACATTTTTAAAACCAACGTACAAAAACAAAATATAGGAAAATAATCAAAAGGCTGTAATTTCACCTTTATATGGAAGTTTCCAGCCAATTACAAGCGGTTGAAGAGTCACAGACGTTGGTGATGACCAAGAAGGCTCGAGAATTGGCCGAAACCGGAGTGAAGGTTATTAATTTAAGCATTGGTGAGCCCGATTTTAACACATTAATTATAACGATATTATGCATTAATACTTCTTCTTTGATGAATCCAAAACTTGCCAATGTTTTACCTAAATGTTGCCAATAAGTGTATAAATTATCCCAAAATCAATTTGATAACTATATACAACTGTTATATTTGTCCAGTATTTGGGAAACCAAATAGAGAATCTATCGTATGTGTGTTATCAAATTTTTTGGTGTGCTTTTTATTTTACAATATTTTGCCAAAAATATTATGTTGGTTTCTTCGATACGATTTTTCGCAACTTATCGCATTGTCAATCAACAAAATTTAATATGAACAAATTCATCGTATTATCAACTTTACTGTTAACATCCTTAATATCAAATGCAGTGACCACTTGGATTGGAACCACCACTCCAATAACAACATCTGCATGGAACACAGCCTCCAATTGGTCTGCCGGTGTGCCTACGAGCTCTGAAAGAATCGTATTTAATACAACCGTTGAAATTTATAGCAACGTACCAATTACAAGTGCCAATAGCGTTGATGTTGATGACTATGGTAGTTTAACCATCATTCCTGACCCCAATAGCACGAGTGCAGATACATTTAGGGCATCAACCGTAAGAATGGGAGACAGTGCTATACTGCTAAACCAGACCAATGTAATTTTTGGCGATTTGAATTATGGTTTAACGGTTTCAGGTGTTGGTGGTGCAGAAGTAACAAACAGCGGCTTTATGAGTCTAAAAAACTTGAACGTTGGAAATGGTGCGATTGCCAGCAATTTTACTAATGATGGTAATTTGGTGATTGAAAAAAACTTAGTGGTAGAAGAAGGGTACTTTACCACATTAAGCGGTTCAACCGCAACAATGGAAGGTATTCTGATTAGAAATGGAGGCAAAATGTCTAACTACGGTATGGTTTCCTCCATATCCAGCGGTTCTTCCGGTAAGTTGGCTGTAGAAAATGGTGGTGTTTTGCATAATTATAGCACGGGGGAATTAACCGTTGAAATTGGGGTGGGAAATATTTATCCGATAGACATTAGTGGCACCTTTATTAACGATGGAATGGTTCATGTTGGTATTCCTGTTGTTTCGGGCAGCTATAATCCAGGTGCCAAAGGCATTCATATTGCCAACGCGGGAAACTTTAACAACACTGGCACAATTACATTTAATATTGATCCTAACAACTGTATCATTGTCGATAATTCGGGTAATTCAGGATCTTACTCAAATAGTGGAAATTACGTGGTGTACTCAGGAGATCCATGTGGTTTGCCTCTTCCCGTAACTTGGCTGTCATTTAATGGTAAACAAACGGACAATTCAATTGAATTAACGTGGGAAACAGCCAGTGAAATTAACAATGAAATGTTTCAGATATTGAGGTCAACAGATAGAGAGAACTGGGAAATTATTGGGTCGGAGCCATCTAAAAATGGAAATTCAAGTTCAAAACAAACCTATTCATTTCTGGATAATGATGTAGTAATGGGTGAGATTTATTTCTACCAATTAAAGCAAATTGATTACAACAGCGATTTTTCTTTATCAGAAACCATTTTTGTAACCCTGGATTTGAATCGGAAAAATCGCCAAATTAGCGTTTATCCCAACCCTTTGAACCAGCCAACCCTCTATTTAAAAAGTAATTCTATAGGAATATATGAATTAATGAATTCGCTCGGCCAAACCATTATGACCGGAAATATAAATATAGGGCAAAATAAAATTGACTTTAAAGAATTAAGCGAAACGCATGGTGCTCATTTCTATTATTTGATTGTTAAAAATAGTTCTGGAGAAATTTTGTCAACAACAAAGGTTCTGTTATCAAATTAGGTAAATCAAGCCAAATTTAGTAGAAATTTGACAGGAGGTATTTGCCTAAAAATCAATAAATTGACAGAATTATCCTTCAATCTTCGTTTTGGTTAAGCCATCAAGTTTTTTAAGGCAGTCCGGAATTCTATAAAGTCCAGCCAAATTTTTAATAAATGCTGCGGCTACTTTTACATCAACTCCCACTGCCGTAATAAACAAAGGATTGGTGCTTTCTCCCCTATAAACGGGTTCGGCAAAATTACTTCCTTTATACGGTGTCTTGGCAACGCCTATAATAGGTACCGTTTCATTGAGAATGTGGTGGAGATACATTCCAAGCCCATGTTTTTTATCCCTGTCAAGATACACATAACCGTCTATCACAATGAATTTAAGCCTGGTTAAATCAACCTGATTTATAATTTCAAGCAGACAAGGAAGTTCTCGCTTGTAAAACTCTCCAGGTACGTAATCTTGAACGGAATCTATATTCTTGGTATATACCTTTTCTTCATTTTCATCCATCAAAAGACCTACCGCCAAAGCACCATCATCATGATACCCTACGTCTAAGAATAATGTTGTTCCCATGCTCATAATGGTTTATTCATAAATCAACTATCAAGAATATTGTAATCATGTAACATTCTGTCATATTCGGTTTGAGACACAGTTGAATACCTTCTTGTTTCATTTTCCTGACTATCGTATTTAATGGTCAACAATATGCTATCGAAAAAACACAAACGTTCTACTTTAGTTTTACCATCCGAATAATATTCTCTTTCCCAACCTGCAGGCCACCCATCTCTGTGTTCTTTTTCAAACTTTATAGGCATAACCGTATTATCCTGAGTGGCAAATTCCTCTTCCACCATATAACCGTTGAAGGGATTACCCTCATATTCATAGAAATCTATGTCAGTCATTATAATCGCATCGTCTTTGACACGTTTTTTATTTGCCTCTTTAAGGTATGGATATACCTGATATTCATCTTTTTTAGCCATATTTTAATTTCGATTGATATTCAATGCAAATTTCAATCATTTATGTATATGGTCTTTGGCATATTCACAATTTCAACAAATTGTTATTCTGATTAGACAGTTGTTGAGTTTTTTTTTGACCAACCACGAAGTGGTCAAACATTTATAACTCGAACTTGCAAAATTTATTCGACCCCTTCGGGGTCGTACTTCGTTGATTGACAATCAAGTTATAAATAGGTTATCCCTTCGGGATAAATGCACAAACCAATTGCACGGAATCACTTTGCCGAATATGATTTTAAATTTGATATTTCGTAAAGGGCAAATCTCCGACTTATAAAGTATCTAATTTTCAAAACCAACTTCCTAAAACAAAATTTAGGAAAATAATCAAAAGGCCGTAATTTCGCCGATGTATGGAAGTTTCCAAGCGATTGCAAGCGGTTGAAGAGTCACAAACATTGGTAATGACTAAAAAGGCTAGAGAAATGGCCGAAACCGGAGTGAAGGTTATTAATTTAAGTATTGGCGAGCCTGATTTTAGTACGCCTAAATTTATCATTGAAGCGGCCAAAAAAGCAATGGATGATGGCTTTACCCACTATCCGCCGGTGGCCGGGTTTATGGATTTGCGAAAAGCCATTTCGGCTAAGTTTAAAACCCAAAATAATCTGAACTATGCCCCCGAGCAAGTGGTGGTTAGTGCAGGTGCAAAACACAGCATTGCCAATGTTATTTCCTCGCTCATCGATGAGGGTGATGAAGTAATTATTCCGGCTCCTTACTGGGTTAGCTACCCAGAAATGGTAAAAATGGCAGGTGGCATTCCGGTTTTTTTGGAATCAGGTATAGAAAATGATTACACCTTTAATCTAAACGACTTAAAATCAAAGATTTCAAGTAAAACCAAACTGTTTTTATTTAGCTCGCCTTGCAACCCAAGCGGTACGGTTTTTTCTGAAGAATTTCTTAAAAAAGTAGCTGATATTTTGGCTCCTTACCCCAACATTTTTGTTGTTTCAGACGAGATATACGAGCACATTCAATATGGCCGAAGCCACGTAAGTATTGGCACTTTCCCACAATTGGCTGACCGAGTTGTAACCGTAAACGGCCTTAGCAAGGCATTTGCCATGACGGGTTGGCGAATTGGCTATATTGGGGCACCACTCTGGATATCAAAAGCCGTTGAAAAAATGCAAGGTCAGGTTACCAGCGGCATTAATTCTATTGCTCAAAAAGCTGCGGTGGCAGCCCTTGAAGGCAGTTTGGAACCGACACTTGAAATGGTTGAAATTTTTGAAAAAAGAAGAGAAATTTTATACAACGGCTTAAAAGAAATTCCCGGCTTAAAACCCAATTATCCGCAAGGAGCGTTTTACATTTTGCCAGATGTAAGCTATTATTTTGGCAAAAAAAATGGAGACAAAATCATCTCAAATTCGCTTGAATTAAGCCTGTATTTGTTGGAAGATGCCCATGTATCAGTGGTTAGTGGCGAAGGATTTGGAAATGCGGAATGTATCCGAATTTCGTATGCTACCTCAGAAAATGATTTAAGAACGGCCATTGAAAGCATTAAAAATTCATTAAAAAAACTCGCATAACGGTTTGAATATCAATAAACTATTTGAACAATTCAACTCTAAAACCATTTTGGTATTGGGTGATTTGATGGTGGACGAATATTATGAAGGAAATGTTACCCGAATTAGTCCTGAAGCACCCGTACCAATTGTTTCTGTAACAAACCATGACCGACGACTTGGCGGTGCGGCCAATGTGGCTTTAAACCTGATAAATTTGGGGGCCAAAACTATGATTTGCGGTGTTCGTGGCAACGATGAAAACGGGGAATGGATGGCCAACCGATTGAAAGAAATGGATATAAACAACGCCGGATTGCTTGTTGATTTGGGGCGGCCAACAACCGTTAAAACACGTATTATTGGCAACCGCCATCAAATGCTTCGGGTGGATAGGGAGGATAGTAGTGAGGTGGGGTTGACTATCGAAAAACAAATTATTGACTACGTCAAACAAATCATCAATCAGGTAGATGTGCTGATTTTCCAAGACTACAATAAAGGTTTGCTGACAAAAAAAATTATTTCATCTGTCATCAAAATTTGCAACCAACAGGGTGTAGCCACCTTGGTGGATCCTAAAAGAGATCATTTTCTTGATTATAAAGGTGTTACATTGTTTAAACCCAATCGAAAAGAAATTGTTGATGGGTTGAAACTTCACACCGAACTTTCAACTAAAACAGAAATTGAAGCTGCGGTAAAAACGCTTTCTGAAAAGTTAGAAACCAGTCATATTTTGCTCACATTATCTGAAATGGGTGTTTGCATTTTGCACAATAACCAAATTGATTTTATCGAGGCTCATCCAAGAAAAATAATAGATGTGAGCGGTGCCGGAGATTCCGTTATTTCGGTTGCTGCCTTGGCCGTTGCATGTGGTTTAGATTGGAAAAATGTAGCCGCCATGAGTAATTTAGCCGGAGGTTTAGTATGCGAAAAAGTTGGTGTAGTGGCCATTGATAAAGAGGTTTTAAAGAGAGAAGTCAATAATCTTTTTGGAATCTAAAAAACAAAAAAAATGTTCAATTTAAAATTTTAGAATAGTATGATAAAAATAAAACCTGAAGATGTTTCAGAGATGGTTTTGAACCTCTTAGAGAAGCACGTACCTAATTTATTGTTAGCCGCAGTCGTATTAATAGCTGGTTGGTGGGGTATATCGCGTTTCACAAAATTTTTGACACGTGTAATGAAGAAAAGAGAAATGGATGTTTCTCTCATACCCTTCATTATTGGTATTTGCAACTATGGCTTAAAAGTGCTTTTAGTGATAAGTGTTGCCTCAATGATTGGCATAGCCACCACCAGTTTTGTTGCCGTATTAGGAGCAGCAGGGTTGGCTGTTGGTTTGGCTTTGCAAGGTAGCCTTGCCAACTTTGCAGGAGGGGTTTTAATCCTAATTTTCAAGCCATTTAAAGTTGGTGATTTGATACAAAGTCAAGGATTTTCGGGAACTGTAAGTAAGATAACCATCTTAAACACTGAAATTACAACACCTGACGATAATACGGCCATTATACCCAATGGTATTGTGGCGAACGATAAGATTTTGAATTACACTCAAAAAGACATTCGACGGGTAGATTTAGAAATTGGGGTGGCTTATGGCACTGATATAGATGAAGCAAAAAAAGTCATTTATCAAACCCTAAAAAAAGTAGAAGGCGTTTTAGAAAACCCAACACCCTTTGTTAGCATACTTAGCTTTGGCGAGAACGGCATCATTTTGGTTGTACGACCACACTGCAAATCAGAAGACTATTGGGATGTTTACTTCCGAAGCAACGAGGCACTTTACATAGCCTTTAAAGAAGCTGATATAAAAATTCCATTTCCCCAACGAGAGATTCAAGTCATAAAATCATAGGGGTGCTAAAAAAATAAAAGAAGGAATAATTGGATATAGTATAAAATTTTACCTTTGCGGGCTTTTAAAATTCGACGTAAAAATATCTGATGAAACTTTCAAAATTTCGATTCGAGCTTCCTAAAGAACTTATTGCACAAGAACCACGCGGATACAGAGGTGACGCAAAATTGATGGTTGTTAACCGCAAAGAGCGAACCATAGAGCATAAACAATTTCGTGACATTCTTGATGTTTTTGATGAAGGAGATGTTATGATTTTGAATGATGCACAGGTTTTTCCGGCTCGCCTATATGGCAATAAAGAAAAAACCGGAGCCCGTATAGAGGTGTTTTTATTGAGAGAATTGAATCCTGAACTAAAACTTTGGGATGTCTTGGTAGATCCGGCCAGAAAAATAAGAGTAGGCAATAAACTCTTTTTTGGAGATGATGATTTGGTGGCCGAAGTAATTGACAACACCACATCAAGAGGAAGAACCATCCGCTTTTTGTTTGACGGAACAAGTGATGACTTTAAAACCGTAATTGACAGAATTGGTGAAACTCCGCTTCCACGTTATATAGAGCGAGAAGTAAACGAAGATGATCGCGATCGGTATCAAACCATTTTTGCAAGCACTGAAGGAGCCATTGCACCACCAGCAGTGGGGCTTAATTTTACCCGCGAATTAATGATGAGATTAGAAATTAAAGGGGTTGAGTTTGCCAAAATGAATCTTAACATTGGTCTTGGAACTGCTCGAACTGTTGAAGTAGAAGACTTAACCAAACATAAAATGGATTCTGAAAATTTCAGCATTTCGGCAGACGTTGCGGCGGTTGTTAATAAAGCCAAAGAAAATAGAAAACGGGTTTGTGCCGTGGGCAGTAGCGTTATGAGAGGAATAGAATCTTCGGTTTCTGCTTTTGGTAATTTGAACCCTGCCGAAGGTTGGACCGACAAATTTTTGTTTCCTCCGCACAATTTCAGAATTGCCAATGCATTCTTAACAGGTTTTCATCAACCAGAATCAACCTTAATGATGTTGACCGCGGCCTTTATGGATAGTGTTAAATTTACTCGTTCGGTTTACGAAGAAGCCATTAAAAACGAATATCGCTTTTTGTGCTATGGCGATGCTTTGTTAATAATTTAGCCCCAAATAGTTGCAGGAAATCGTTCAAAACCGATTTCATACAACTATAACTATCAAGTTTTATAAATTCTGTCAATTTGCATATCAAAATATACGAACGACAAAGTTTTATCCCTTTTTTAGATTAAATTATTTTTGCCTCAAAATAGAAAAATGTCAGAAAACATAGAAAAAGTTGAATGTTTGATTATTGGCAGCGGCCCTGCCGGATATACTGCGGCTATTTATGCAGCAAGAGCTGATATGAAACCTGTATTGTATGAAGGAATGCAACCAGGCGGACAACTTACCATTACCACCGATGTCGAAAATTATCCAGGATACCCAGACGGAATTATGGGTCCTGAAATGATGGAAAACTTCAAAAAACAAGCGGTTCGATTGGGTGCCGATGTGCGTTTTGGGATGATAACAAAAGTGGACTTTTCTAAAGGAACTCCTCATACATTGTGGGTTGATAATGATAAAGAAATTCATGCAGAAACAGTCATAATCTCTACCGGTGCATCGGCCAAGTGGTTGGGCATTGAAAGCGAGATGAGACTAAACGGAAGCGGTGTTTCTGCTTGTGCAGTTTGCGATGGCTTTTTCTATCGAGGATTGGATGTGGCCATTGTAGGTGCCGGAGACACCGCCGCCGAAGAAGCCAGCTATTTAGCCAAAATTTGCAACAAGGTGTATATGCTTGTTCGCAAAGATGAGATGCGTGCCAGCAAGGCCATGCAACATCGCGTGATGAATACACCAAATATCGAGATTCTGTTTGATACCGAAACCGATGAGATTTTGGGCGAAAACGAAGTTAACGCCGTTAGGGTTAAAAATTCAAAAACTGGACAAACAAGAGAACTGCCAATTAGCGGTTTTTTTGTGGCCATAGGCCATACGCCTAACACCTCTATTTTTAAGGAGTTTATCGACTTGGATGAGCAGGGATATATTATTACAAAACCCAACAGCTCCTATACAAATGTGGAGGGTGTATTTGCCTGCGGCGATGCCCAAGATAAAATATACAGACAAGCCGTTACTGCTGCCGGAAGCGGGTGTATGGCTGCCTTGGATGCAGAGCGGTATTTGGCTGCCAAGCATATCTAATACTTTTTTTTGAAGAAGATATTACAATAGATTATATATCTATTTCCTAACTTGCGACTCTTATGAGAGTCGTATCAATTATCTTTTTAGCCTCACTCCTATTTTCCTCTTGTCTCAAAGATTTAGAGGAAAGTTTAGACAACATTTCCAATGTTAATCAAGTATCTGTCGATCCGGCATTTGCTGCACCATTGATTAAAACAAGGGTTACCATTGCTGATTTTTTAAAGCAATTGCCAAACACCTACGTTCAGGTGGATGACCAAAATTTGATTCATTTACACTATCGAGGCGATTTGGGTAGTTTAAAAGCAAAAGAAATAGTCAGCATTCCTGCACAACATTACACAGGTTCTTTGAATTTGCTTCCGGTGCATGTGGCCGAATTAACAACAACTGGAAGTACCAATTTTCAGTTTAATACCATTTTCAATTTTGGTATTGGAGGTACCGAGTTAGATAGTATTTTAATGAAATCATGTGCAATGACCAACAGTCTAACATCTGATTTTCAGCACGATGTAAAGGTTACGGTAAGTATTCCGGCAATAAAACTAAATAATAATCAAGCACTTGAATTGGTTTTTAACATGCCCTACACTGGCAGTGTACCCACCACCGTGCAAAACAATCCAAACCTTAGCGGTTCTTTTTTTGACTTAACAAAGAGTGGATTACAAAACTTTAGCCAACTAAGAGCATTTTTTAATGTGGAAATAACCAAAGTAGGCAACAATCCAGTTTCCACTTTAAACAAAATAGACTTTGTATCTGATTTTGTTTTTAATGAATATGATGTACTATACGGCTATGTTGGCGAAAAAGATATTTCACCCGGCACTCCTGATACGCTTGTTTTTGATGTATTTAAAGGATTGGATCCAAGTGTAAAAGATGTAATGTTCAATTTGGCCGAACCCCGAATCCGGTTTATTATTTCTAATTCTTATGGAATACCAGTTGAAGCCAAAATCAATGAAATTTCAACCTATTCAAATTCGGGCAATAAAGTTACTGCCACTGGATTCCCTGATCCTTTGGTAATTCCCGTTCCTTCTAAATCTGAAATTGGTCAAACCAAAATTGATTCATTCGAACTCAACAAGTCAAATAGTAATTTATCCGATTTGGTTCGCAATGTTCCAAACAAGTTGATATACAGCTATGGTGGTAAGGTTAACCCCAATGGCACCACAAGTCGAAACTTTATTACCTACAACAGTCAACTTGATATTGCTGTTGACGTGGATATTCCTCTATATGGTTCAGCCGATGGTTTTGTATTGCTACACAGCCTGCCTTTAACCCAAGAGTTTGAAGACATTAAAGAGTTGGAATGGGCTACCCTTCGATTGGGCATTACCAATGATTTTCCGGTTGATGTAGATTTTCAAGTGTATTTTGCCGACAGTGTCTCTAACACCATTTTAGACTCGGCATTTGCCATTGACAGTAAAATTTTGAAAGCTGCAACAGTTGGTTCCAATGGCATTACCACACCAAAATACTACACCTTTGATATAAAAATAGACCGAGCAAGGTTTCAGGCAATTCAAAATGCCAACCAAATTCAACTAAAAGCCAAATTAAACACTACAAAAAATGGCACCTCGCTACCCGATGTGAAGTTTTTAGACACTTATGGTATTGAGCTAAAAGTGGGTGTGCATGCAAAAGGTTCGGTTCTAATTGATACTAAAAAATAATGAAGAAGATTTTAATAGCACTTTTCGTTTTGGGTTATATGCCCCTATTGGGACAAAACAACATGACCCTATATAATATGAAAACCGTTCCGCAAAGATTTTATGCCAATCCGGCTACTCCGAGCGATGCCAAGGTTTATATTGGTTTTCCATTTCTTACCTCAAACACCATTGGGGCGGGGTTCTCATCGTTTGTATTGAAAGATGTGAACGATGCGATGATTAAAACCGACTCGGGTATCATATTTGATGCAACCGAATTTAGCAAAAGTTTTAAAAAGGATAACAAACTTTTTATAAACTACGGAATGGATTTAATGTGCTTTGGGTTTAAAATTCCTAAAGGATATTTGTTTGTCAATTCAGGTATAAAAACAAATACCGCCGTCAGTTTTCCAGGCGATTTGTTTGCTTTTCTTGCTCAAGGAAATGGCGGCGATAATTTAGACAGAACATTCAATTATGGTTTTAAGGCTAATTTACTTTCGTATGTCGATTTGGGTTTAGGTTTAAGTTTGGAACCCATAAAAGACAAACTTAGAGTAGGCGGAAGAATTAGAGCCATTAAAGGGCTTTATGTGCTTCAAACCGCCAAATCTGACATTACATTTCATACAGACCCCAACACATTTGACTATACACTTGCCTCTGACATTGAAATAAACGCCGCAAATTCTTTTCAAAGTTTGGCTGGCTTGGATTTGATAAATGGTTCAAATATATCCGTGCAAACCGCCAATGTGGGAGACATGGTGGGCAGCCTCTTTAAGCCCAGTAATCGGGGTTGGGGCATTGATTTGGGAGCACAATTCAAACCCACCGAAAAAATTACCCTCAGCGGTTCGGTGCTTAATTTGGGTAGAATAAAATGGAACAAAAACAACATTTCATGGGTATCAAAAAATCCGGGAGCACAATATAGGTTTGAAGGAATTCAAATGGACGATGCCTTTAATTATGACAAGAATCAGTTTGAAACTGACAAAGAAGAATTGAAGGATACCCTCATTTCTATTTTTAATTTAACCTCAAATACCAACACTTTTCATACTGGCCTTTTTGGCGAATTTTATCTTGGTGCAAATTATAACTTATTGAAAAACTTTGATGTTGGGGCTCTTTTTTACGGCCAGGTGGTCAATAGAAGTTTTTACCCGGCCTTTACCCTTAGTGCCAACACAAAACTTACCAATGTTTTTGCCACTTCTATTAGCTACTCCGTGGCCAATAATTCATTTGTTAATGCAGGTTTAGGCGTGTCTTTAAATTTGGGATTCCTCCAATTTTATTTGGTTTCCGACAATTTATTGAGCGTTTTTTGGCCTACACAAGTAAATACGCTAAGTTTAAGAACCGGTATAAACATTACCCAGGGTAGAAAAGACAGAGAGAAGAAAGAGAAGACAAAAAATTAATTTTTGCGGGCTAATGCAATGATGTGCCCATCGGGATCCTGCAGGTAACAAACCGTATCGCCCCAATCTCTAATTTTTGTTTCGTTCACTAATTTGGCTCCAATGGCAATGGCTCGCTCCACCATTTCTTCCAAATTTTCGACATACAAATAGAGTTCGCAGCGTGGTGTTTTTCCCGCCTTTGTGGGGTGTTCAATTTTATTGCCCAACAACCGATAAATACCATCATTGGGCATTAACCCCAACGTGCAGTGGGCAGATAACATAAACTCTGTCATCCCCTCCACATTCAAGACAGGTTCTTTACCCAGAAGGCTGCCATAAAAATCTGTTGAAACCTGCTGGTTAGCTACAAAAAGAATAATTTCTGTATGAGCAATTTTCAATGTTTTGAGGCAATTGACAACACCTCTGATTTTATCCTCTCCGTTAATTCTGCGGCATTTTTTGCTGATTTACTTTCTGCATAAATGCGAATTATGGGTTCGGTATTTGACGGCCTCAGATGCACCCATTCCTCCGAAAAATCAATTTTTAAACCGTCAATGGTGTTGCAGTTTTCGTGGGCATACTTCTCTCCCATTTTTTGAAGAATCTCGGCAATATTCATATCGGCTGTCAGCTCTATCTTATTTTTCGACATTTCATATTGCGGATAGTGCGATTTCAGTTCCGTCATCGAGCAATTTTTATTGGCCAAATGGGTCAAAAACAATGCGGTTCCAGCCAGTGCGTCCCGTCCATAGTGTAGTTTCGGCCAAATAACTCCCCCATTTCCTTCTCCACCGATTACTGCGTTCGTTGCTTTCATTTTTTCAACTACGTTTACCTCACCAACTGCAGCTGCTTCATATTTTCCGCCATGCTTTTCGGTTATATCTCTCAATGCCCGTGTGCTTGACAAGTTGGAAACCGTATTGCCGGGATTGCTGCCCAACAAATAATCTGCAACGGCCACCAGCGTATATTCTTCCCCAAACATTTCACCGTTTTCCATTACAAAACAAAGTCTGTCCACGTCCGGGTCAACCACAATGCCTAAATCGGCTTTTTGCTCCACCACTACTTTTGATATTTCCGTAAGATTTTCGGCCAATGGCTCTGGGTTGTGCGGAAAATGTCCTGTAGGTTCACAATATAATTCCACCACATTTTCAACCCCCATTTTTTTGAGTAATGCAGGTATAGCAACACCTCCGGTGCTTGCCACCCCATCAACCACAACCTTAAAATTGGCCTTTTTTATGGCTTCCACATTCACCTCTTCACATTTTAAAATCAAATCAATGTGTTTGTCAATCCATGTATTGTCAGTTGTTATGCTTCCCAGTTTGTTCACCTCCGCAAAACTCATTTCCGCCTTCTCAGCAATGGCCAGCAAATCTTTTCCATCTTTACCAGAAATAAACTCACCCTTTTTATTCAATAATTTCAGGGCATTCCACTGAGCCGGATTGTGACTTGCGGTTAAAATAATACCTGCGGCAGCGTTCAAATTAGGCACGGCCATCTCAACGGTAGGTGTTGTGCTCAATCCCAAATCAATCACATTCATGCCCATACCCACAAGGGTTTGTGCCACCAATGTAGAAATCATAGAACCGCTTAATCGGGCATCGCGACCAATTACTACCGTATTTCCATCGTTTTTATTTATAAGCCATTCGGCAAATGCCGCCGCAAATTTTACGGCATCCAACGGAGTTAAATTATCATCCGGTTTGCCACCTATGGTTCCCCGAATTCCTGAAATTGATTTTATAAGTGTCATCTACGGGCAAAACTACCAAAAAGTTGATTAGTTGATTTGAAAATTCGATGCTTTGTTGTACTCATGTCAACAATACTCCTTTACTTTCGACATAAAATAAATTACAAAAAATTAAAAAAGAATACAATTATTTTTTTACTTTGGCTCTTGTTTTAATTATTATCAATTATGAAAAAATTTTTCTTCATTCTAATTTTAATTTTCTCCACAGTATTTGCATCAGTTGGCCAATCGATTTTATTTGTGGATTCAGACGCTACCGGAACAGGTAATGGAACCTCTTGGACGAATGCTTTTACCTCAATTGATTCAGCATTTTATTATTATAAATCTGGTGATAGTATATGGGTAAAGGAAGGAATATATAAACCTTCAGGCAATAGCTCCTCCTCTTTTATTCCCCCAAATGGGGTTCAACTATTCGGTGGTTTTACAGGAAAAGAATCTAATTTCAAAGACAGACCTATTGACAATTTTTCAATTTTGGATGGGGATATTGGAACTCCGAATTACGCAAATGATAATTGTAAGGCAGTGATTAGGGTATCGAATAACAGCAGTACAATAATGATTAATGGCTTCAAGATTATTAACGGATATGCTAATACTTCTGCCGGATCAACAATAACCATAGGTGGTGGTGCTGTTCGAATTGATAATGGTAAAGTAAATTTTGAAAATTGTGAATTCTCTGATAATTATACCTATATGAGAGGTGGAGCCATAGCGATTTATGGCACATCTTCAACGGTTCGACTTTTAAATTGTGTAGTTAAAAATAATGTATCAAATTCTTCTACATCTAATGCTCTTGGTGGCGGAATATTTGTAAATGCTGGAAATTTATACTTGACCAAATGTGATTTCTATAATAACACAGCTAGAAGAGGTGGTGCAATTTCATCATTTCAACCAAACATAAATATTGATAGATGCAAATTTCATGGTAATTCAGCAACGAATGACTATGGAGGGGCAATTGACAACGGCTCAGAGAGTATGCTAACAATTTATAATTCTATTTTTGCTGGAAATTATGCCAAAACATCGGGTGCAGCCATTTATACAAGTACGTCACTCAATACCAATGTAATTACCTACACCAACTGCACATTCACAAATAATAAAAATAACTCATCATCAACAAATTATGCCGTATACTCTAGTGATTATACGATAATCACCAATTGCATATTTTACGATAATGAAAGTACAAAGCCTATTTTCTACCTTTATCCAAGCATAACTCCGTTGGTTAGAAATTGTTTGTTTGACGGTGACACGCTTCAGGGTGCCACGAATTGCAAATATGCTGATCCTGAATTTATTATGCCTTGTAATCAAAGTGCTCCATGTCTCATGGATTCATGCAACTATATGTTGAAAAGTACTTCTGTATGTGTTAATTCTGGAAACAATTCATACCTATCTTCCTATCTTCTTGATTTATCAGACTTACCTAGGGTTAAAGGTGGCACCGTTGATATTGGAGCGTTTGAATCCCCTTTCATACATTATGACATCCAAGTCCTTTTGAATAACGATAACGCTGGTAGAGTTTGGGGTAACGGTAAATACATTGCAGACTCTACGGTCATTTTGAGAGCAGTTCCTTCTGGGTCTTGTTACCATTTTTTGGGGTGGTATTCAACAGATAGCTTAATATCTTCAGATACATTGTTTAAATTTGCAGCTACGTCAGACAGCACCATAATAGCTAAATTTTCTCAAGATAGTTTTACCGTATTTTTGTCGTCTAATCCCATAAATTCAGGAATAGTCTCAGGCTCTGGAATATACGCTTGCAATCCTGACTCAGTTCGAACTTTTACTGCAACACCAGAATCGTGTTACACTTTCAAATGCTGGACATTAGGAAAAGATACAATTGGACTTAACAATCCTTTGGTAATAGCCGTTAACTCGGATATAAATATTGTGGCTAATTTTGTTAAAAGTGAATACTTAATTAAAACAAATGCAAATATCCCATCGGCTGGATATGTTATTGGAGGAGGCGTACATTTATGCGACTCAACTGTCAAACTTGTAGCTCATCTTTCTGACACTTGCTATAAATTTGATTCATGGTTTGACTCTGATTTAAATCAGGTAGTTGGAACTGAGGATACACTTAATCTTCTTGCTTCAAAAAATAGAAATATTGTAGCTCGATTTAGCATTAAGAATTATAACATAATAGTAAATGTCAAACCTAATATTGGAGGAACCGTTACAGGAACGGGAATGGTAGGATGTGGTAATCAAGTGACACTTGTTGCAACCCCTGAAAAAGAATATAAATTTGTTTCTTGGGAAGAGAACAATAATGTTATTTCTTCTTCAAACATTTATAAATTCAAATCATACGAAAATCGAACTATCGTTGCCAACTTCGAATTAACAGTTGGACTATCTGAAGATGTAATCCAAGGTTACAAAATTTATCCCAATCCGACAAAAAATATCATCATAATTGAAACGGACTCAAAAACCAACATGAAAATCATACTATTTAGTGCTGTTGGAGAAGAACTTATGAATTATGATAACAGTATAGGAGAATCAAAAATAGAATTGAATTTGGAAAATTTGCCTGATGGACTATATTATTTAAGAACGTTGGATGAAAACCATTCATTAACTGTTAAAGTCCAGATTATTCATTAACAAAAGAAAATAAGCTTCTTGAATTTTCTAATTGTTTGTTCGAAATATCAGAAATTTATGAAGAGTATTTCACTTACTCCTTCTAATCAACATTGATGGCATAAATTCCCCCACTTCTACCCTACCTTTGCCGTATGAAAAAAGCACTTGTTCTGTTTGCATTTTTGTCAGCAATCGCTGTTTTTTGGGCTTCCTGCACAAAAAAAAACTACTTGGGTATTGCCTTTTACAATGTCGAAAATCTTTTTGATACTATTGACGACCCTAATACCTTGGATGGGGAATTTACGCCTGATTCGGCAAAACATTGGAACACAGAAAAATACTTCGCAAAACTCAATAATTTGGCAAAAGTGCTTACCACTTATCAATCGAACCAAACCCCTGATTTTGTTGGACTATGTGAGGTTGAAAACCGATTGGTGCTGGAGGATTTGTTGAAAGCCGATGCGTTGAAAGATAAAAATCTTGATATTGTTCATTTTGAAAGCCCCGATTTGAGGGGTATTGACGTGGCTGCGTTGTACAACACGAAAAAACTAAAAATGTTAGATAGTGGCAAACACCCGTTGGATTTGTCAGAATATGGGGAAACTACAAGAGATGTGTTATGGGTAAAAATGCTCGAAAAATCAACCAAAGAACAATTTATATTTTTGATAAACCATTGGCCATCTCGCCGCGGTGGACTTGAAGAAAGCGAGCCAAAACGCATATTGGCTGCCCAAAATCTAAAACATTTGAAAGACAGCTTATTAAAGCAAAATGCCGGAATAAATTTGATTGTTATGGGCGATTTTAACGACGAACCCGACAACAAAAGCATCAAAGAAGCACTTGATGCCACCAACCAAACTGAAATAAATAATGCACAACTTTTCAACGTCATGGCGGCTTTAAAAGCCGTTGGACAAGGTAGCTACCGTTTTAGAGATGATTGGAATATGTTGGATCAACTAATGGTAAACAGTGCTCTCTTAGACAACCAAAAATGGGAATATGAACGAAACTCAGCAGGCATACGCAACGAAGATTGGTTGCAACAACACTCTGAAAAATATGAGGGACACCCGCTGAGAACCTTTGGTGGCAACAATTATTTAAACGGTTATAGCGACCATTTTTCGGTTTACATGCTCTTGAGCTACCATCCATAACCACCGTCAATTTTTTTGTACGTTTTTTTTATACTTTTGTCTCGGACAAATCGGTCTATCGCTCTCGCCTTGGCGAGGGAGGAAAGTCCGGGCAACGCAGGGCAGTGCACCCCAATAACGTTGGGGGATTGAAGCGTAAAACTTCAAGACAGCAAGTGTAGCAGAAAATTACATCCACCCTCGGGTGGGAATGGTGAAAACGCGGTGTAAGAGACCACGCAATGGGTTGGCAACAACTGATTGGTACAAACCTTGCACGTTGAAAGACCAAGTAAACCTCGGAAACGGAGTTGCCCGCTCCGAGCTTTGGCTGCCGAGGAGGGTAGGTTGATTTAGGTGTTTGGAAACAAACATCACAGATAAATGATAGACATCCGCCAATGGCGGAGACAGAACCCGGCTTATAGATTTGTCCATTTTTTATGAAATAAAAATATACGTTTATGCCACGAATTTTAATTGTTGACGACGAAAAAAGTATTCGCGAAACGCTGAAAGAAATTTTGCTTTACGAAAGCTACGAAGTAGAAGAAGCCGAAGACGGCAAAAAAGCGTTTGACATGATAAAAAAGTTTAACTATGATGCCGTTTTGTGCGATATAAAAATGCCCGGAATGGATGGTATTGAGCTTTTGGATAAGGCCGCAGAAATTGTCCCCGAGCTTCCGTTTATCATGATTTCTGGTCACGGCACCATCGAAACAGCGTTGGAAGCCACCAAAAAAGGTGCGTTCGATTTTATATCTAAACCACCTGATTTGAATAAACTGCTCATTACGGTTAGAAATGCTACTGAAAAGAACAGCTTGGTAATAGAAACCAAAGTACTTAAACGCAAAATTACCAAAACCCGCGAAATGATTGGCGAAAGCCCATCTATCAAAAAAATAAAAGATACCATTGATAAAGTTGCACCCACCGATGCCCGTGTATTGATAACCGGAGAAAACGGAACCGGAAAGGAGTTGGTTGCCCGTTGGATTCATGAACGAAGCAATCGTGTAAACGAGGCATTTGTAGAGGTTAACTGTGCAGCTATTCCGTCCGAATTGATTGAGAGTGAGTTGTTTGGGCATGAAAAGGGTTCGTTTACTTCGGCTGTGAAACAACGATTGGGCAAATTTGAAAAAGCCAACAACGGCACATTGTTTTTGGATGAAATAGGCGATATGAGTCTATCAGCACAAGCAAAAGTGTTGAGGGCTTTGCAGGAAAACAAAATAACCCGTGTTGGGGGCGAAAAAGACATTGACGTAAATGTTCGAATTGTAGCCGCCACAAACAAAGACCTACGTCTTGAAATAGAAGAAGGTCGTTTTAGAGAAGATTTATACCACCGAATCAGCGTAATTTTGATTCATGTTCCATCGCTCAACGACCGAACGGATGATATACCGCTGATTGCCGAAAAATTTATTACAGAAATTTGCGAAGACAACGGAATGCCCCGAAAAACACTGGCTCCAAGTGCTATGCAAGAGTTGAAAAAGATTAATTGGACCGGAAATATCAGAGAGCTGCGAAACGTTTGCGAACGACTCATCATTTTGTGTGATGATAAAATTACGGGCGATGATGTGTTAAACTTTAGCAATGCCGCCAGTCGCCGAACCAGCAGCTTGGATGTAGTGGAGCAGTTTGAGAAGTTTCAGGATTTTAAAGACCACGCCGAGAAAGTTTTTATTGATGCGAAGCTAAAAAAGAACAAATGGAATGTGGCCAAAACCGCTACCGAAATTGACATTCAGCGAAGCCATTTGTACAACAAAATTGAAAAATACGGCCTTAAACGAAAAACAAAATAAGGCAATGATTGGTGCCGATGTTTCGGTAGCAGCAGAATTGCTCCAATCGGGTAAACTTGTTGCTATACCTACCGAAACCGTCTATGGTTTGGCCGCAAATGCCTTCAATAGTCAGGCGGTTTTAAATATTTTCAAAGCAAAAAACCGCCCAAGTTTCGACCCGCTCATTGTGCATATTGCTTCTTTTGATTGGGTTAAAAGATTAGCCACGGTATTCCCACCCAAAGCCCAACTTTTGGCGGAAACATTTTGGCCCGGTTCTCTTACCATCATTCTTCCAAAAACAGACTTAGTTCCTGATGTGGTAACGTCAGGTTTACCCCTTGTAGGCTTACGGATGCCAAATCACTCGACTACGCTTGAGTTGTTGTCGCAACTGGATTTTCCATTGGCAGCACCCAGTGCAAACCCGTTTGGCTATGTTAGCCCCACCACAGCCAGCCATGTGGCCGACCAATTAGGCGACAAAATGGATTATATATTGGATGGGGGTGCCTGTAAAATTGGTGTCGAGTCAACCATAGTGTCGTTTGAAGATCCTGAAAAACCCGTCATTTTGCGGTTTGGCGGCATTTCGGTTGAGCAGATTGAAGCCGTTGTTGGAACTGTTTCAATTTCCATTTCGAACAATTCAAACCCTGCGGCTCCGGGCCAATTAGACAAACATTATGCAACCAAAAAAATAATTGAACTCGTAAATTCTCCAGAGTTATTGTGGGATGTTGACCAACACCAACATTATACCATCGGCTATGGCGAAGGCCATTTTTCGTTTAACCTCTCTCCCACTTCAAATTTGGATGAGATAGCCTCCAACCTATTTGTAGCACTTCGATTAGCAGACCAGGCCAGCCAACCAAAAATTGTTGTTTCACTTGTGACCGAATCTGGAATTGGTCGAGCTATTAACGACCGATTGAGACGGGCGGCTGCGAGGTAGATGTTTACTCCTTTATTATTTTGAATGACATTAATTCGTTGTCGTTCTGTATTTCAACCACATAAATTCCTTTGACCAACACGTCCAAACCTCCAATTTGGTTCGAGATTATCTCGCCTTTCAGAATTTCTTGACCGCTGACGCTCAACACCCGATATTGGCTATGATTTGTTGCTTTTTCAATTTTTATGATATCTGTTACAGGGTTTGGGTAGAATTTATAGGTGTTTAATTTCTTCAGATTGTTAATGCTTGAAGTGTAACTACCAACAGCCAATGAATTTGCATTCACCCAATGATTTCCAAATATATCTTTCAATTCTGTAAAATTTCCCCCAACATATACATTTGCGTCGGTGAAAATTATATCGTAAACGAAATAGTAAAACTGAACAATTGACTCCGTTTCTTCGTACTGAATAGTTGTTTTGGTTTTTACTTCAGAAAAAAGACTTAAGAAATCTATAAACTCTGGCTTTAAACCATACCACTGCGAGCGATAATTCCCTAACACCAATAGGTCTCCATTTGGATGAAAATATAGCTTTGAAATATTTGCGGTATCGCCAATATCGATGTTTACTGAACGAAAAATACCATCATAGCTAAAAATTGCCGGTGATGTAACTCTATCCTTCCCATACCCTCCAAAATATAGTTGACCGTTGTACTCAACTACGGTATTTATAGCAATTGAAACATCATCGTATGGAAACGTTTGAAAACCTTCGTCATTTTTAATTAGAATATTTTTGGCAATTGCTTTCTTCCAAATATTGTTTTCAAACACAGAATATTCAGTAAAATCACCAACATACACTATTCCATAACTCGTTGATTCAAAAGCTTTCACCACACCCTTAAACCGTAACAACTCTGTCCATTCAAGTGTGGAAACATTAAAATTCCATACACTACTGTTTTTGGAAACCGAGTTGTACATATTAATCTGGACGTTTTGAGAATCCATTTTTTGGACTGATTGGCCAAATATAGATTTAAGATTTTGTGGCACTGAATACTGCCATAAATTGTTGTGCCAAATGGCCACGGGAAATTCATTTTTTAAACTGTCATTAAATGTTCCAACGGCCACTGCCTTCGTCGGAAGTATGGCTAAATCAGAAATACTACCATTAACACCACTAGCATAGCAAGAACATTGGTCGCCTATTATCTTGCCAATTCCATTGCAAACAGAGTCGCCAAGTTGCCAAAGGTTTCCAAAAAAAAGTATTTCGTCATTGGCTGATTTTTCAAACCCCCAAACAGTGGTGTAATTCGTTGGCCCATTTTGTATAGCCTTATAATGAATGCTTGGTTCCCCATACGTCGGTTGTACCCACTTCAACTCCTCAACCATAAAACCATAATTGGACGCCCATTCTGCTAAACCATCGGTTTTAATATCTCTAATATAATCATAGTTGTGTTCTTGCTTTATCCTGTTTGCCAATTCCTCATGGCCGGAAACAGCAATCAAATACCCAACAGCACAATGAACGCCGAAGTTGTCAATAAAATAGGGTGTTCGCTCTCGATGATAATGGTTGGTTGGAAAAATCTTTTTTGCGGCATAATCGCTGAGCTGATTCAGCAAATCTTGCCGATGTTTTAAAGCGGTTTGGTCAAAACCCTTGGGAGTGTTTTTGGAAAGAATGGCAACCACTTGATTTAGATGATACTGGATTCGGTCGTTGTCAGTCGGAAAAGATTTTTGTTCATCCGGAGCATCTGTTACATGATGCTGCCACTCTTTGTTGATTTCGTATAAATGGTTGTACGCATCGGAAGATTGAGAAAAATGTAAAGCACTAACCGAAGAAAAAGTTAAAATTGAAGTAAGCACAGCCAACAGTTGGATTGGTAAATGTTTCATAATGTAAATTTTATTATACCAAAAATACAATTTGATTCGGGTTTATTGATACTCCTTCATGGAGATGACAAATAGATGATATTCTTGCTTTTAAAACAATATTCTTCCCACCCAAAAAATCCAAAAGTAAAAACCAATAACTGACCCGAAAAAGCCTGATATGAAAAATAAAATTCTTTTGTTTTTTGGGATTAAAGCAACTGTGGCTATAAAAATCAATGCACCCAAGGCCATGATAACATATTGAGGTCTAAAAACATATTTTGTTAAATGAATCCATGCGTGAAGCTCACTACAAGTCCAAATATTTAAGGTATTGAGTAGTGCAATAATGGACTCTCTCATAAAGAATAGGGAAAGAAAAACGAATAGCCAGTGCTTTGGTTCAAATTCATTGTTATTTTTTCGTCTTTGGTTTAACATGACCAAGCCAAACACCGATATAACCAACATGGACAGCTTTGTTATGCTGTATATTTTAATCGAAATCTTGTTATTTTTCAATTCAAGTTCTTTCCATTCTGGAGTTTCCCTAAGCTCGGAAAAGGGTTGATTTTGCTGATATAATTTATTTCGCTCAGCATCAATTTCAAGATTGTAGGTTTCTAATCTTGCCCTGCCTCTATCATACCGAACCTCATTGCCAAAGGTGTGAGATGCCGTTTTGAAAATAACTTCGCCAAAACAGGCTCCTAATATAGTAGCAACAGCAAATAAGATGGTTAAAATGATGGCATTTTTCATGTACCAAAAATACGCATTATCTTTCCATTACATTCATGTCCAAAATTTTCTGTTGTTTTGAAAAAATGCAGGAATTAAAAAATTACGGCTTATCGAAATTATTGGGAATTGACTATCCTATAATTATGGCTCCCATGTTTTTGGTGAGCGATGAAAAAATGCTTATTGCTGCCTCCAAAGTTGGAATATCTGGGTGCGTACCCGCTTTAAATTATCGAACAACAACTGAACTGGAAAAAGCCATTTTGACTCTAAAAAGTCAAGCCAAACCTTTTGGAATTAATTTAATTGTCAATAAATCCAATTTTAGGTATGAAGAACAACTTGAATTGTGCTGTAATCTTGGGGTGGATTATATCATTACCAGTCTGGGCAACCCAAAGGAAACAATCGAAAAAGCCCATGCCGCTGGCATAAAAGTATTTTGTGATGTAACGGATTTGGAATATGCCAAAAAAGTGGAACAATTGGGTTGCGATGCTGTGATTGCCGTAAACAACCAGGCAGGTGGACATGCCGGAAATATCTCGCCGGAGGAGTTGATTAAAACGTTAAAACAGCATATAGGCATTCCCATTATTTCAGCCGGTGGAGTGGGCAATTATGACACGCTAAAGCAAAAACTTGACTGGGGAGCAGATGGCGTTTCTGTTGGAAGTATTTTTATTGCATCCATCGAAGCTCCAGTTAGCCAAGATTATAAGCAAGCCATTGTTGACTATAAAGCCCATGATATTGTGATGACCACTAAACTGAGTGGTACGCCCTGCACGGTTATAAAAACACCTTATATTGAACAGATTGGAACAGAACAAAATGGTATCGAACGATTTTTAAACAGAAATAAAAAGATAAAAAAATGGATGAAGGCCTTCACCTTTATCAAAGGAATGAAACGGCTTCAAAATGCTGCGTTTGGTGCTACCTACAAAACGGTTTGGTGTGCAGGCCCAACCATCGAATTTGTATCGGAAATTAAACCCATCAGCGAAATTGTTTCTCAACTTACAACCCCAGAAAATGACCAATAAACAATTGAGAAAAGCCAACTGGCAGTTGTTTTTGTTTGGGTTGGCCAAAATACCTTTGGTTCGGTTTGTAAGGCCACGTATTATCGAGCTTACCGATAAAAAAGTGAGTATAAAAATTCCGATGAAAAGACGCAACCGAAACCATGTAAACAGCATGTATTTGGGTGTGCTGACTGTGGGTGCCGATTTGGCTTGCGGTTTTTTAACTTTTTACAAACTGGAAAAATCAAACATCAAAGCCCCGTTAGTTTTCAAGTCAATGAAAGCTGAGTATTTGAAGCGAGCAGAAGCTGATGTTTATTTTGACTGTTCGGACGGGGAAATGATTGACAGCATGCTCTCTGAGCTTCAAAATACCCAAGATAGAATAAATCAAATGTTGAAAGTTAATGCCTACTGCAACGGCGAATTGGTGGCTACTTTTGATATGGAGGTTTCGTTGAAAATGATTTCTCGAAATAAATAATTGGTTCTTATTCAGACCTGACAGGTTTTAAAAACCTGTCAGGTCTTTTGCCGTGGAGAATGGTTCGCCGCAGCGAACAAAGTTTTTTCACGAGGTCGCAAAGTCTGCAACGTCATGCAGAGGTTTGCCGCTGCATCCTTGTTTCTCTGTGCATCTTCGGTTACATCTTCTTTAACCACAGAGGCACAGAGACTATCACAGAGGTCACAAAGGTTTTCTCCATGTTCCTTGTGGTTATTTTTTTCTAACCACGATTCGCAGCAGCGAACTGAGTTTTTTCACGGAGGTCGCAAAGTCAGCAACGTCATACAGAGGCTTGCCGCTGCATCTCTTTTATTTTTGAGATTCTTCGGACTACGTCCTCTGACCCGATAGCTATCGGGTGACGGTAAATTGCTAATCAACTAATCAACAAAGCATCTAATCAACTAATCATCTATTCCACCTTATAAAATCTCGCTACATATATGTTTTCCTCTGTCATTATTTTTAATATGTAAAGGTTGTCGGGTAGTGCCGACACGTCTAACGTATTCTGTTTTTTGTCCATGTTGCCTGTCTGCACAACTACACCCCGCAAATCGGTAATGGTGTAAACGCCCGTGCCATTAAAGTTTACGTTTAATTGGTCGGTAACTGGGTTTGGGTACACCTCTATTTCTTCGTGTAGGTTGATGATGCCCACGTTTTTGGTAACGGTTACCACCATGCTGTCGGTGCTTTGGCAGCCATTGGCATCGGTGGTATTTACCCAAAAGCTGTGGTTTCCTATTCCTAACTGGTCGGCAACTACGGTTATTTTTTGGGTTGTTGCTCCCGTGCTCCATTGGTAGGTTGCAAAGCCGGCTCCGGCATCTAACTGTTTGGTGTTGTGTTGTATTATCGTATCCACCTCGGGCAGGTTTACCTCCACGGGGCTATGCACAAGCAACACACCTGTTGATGATATTTTTTCGACATTGCAGGCGTTGAGCCATTTTATACGGTATTGTGTTCCACTATCGCTTAGTTGAACATTGTTGAGCAATAGCGAGTCGGCCTTGTTTCCGGCAAAACTCCAATTGGTACCGTTGGTACTTTTTTGCCACTCCCAAAGTGTGCCAATACTGGCGGCTTTTGCTTTGAAGGTAACCGCCGAATTATTGCAGGCATTTTTGTCGGTTAAGTCGTTGATGATGTCTATACGGCTGGCCAAAGCATTAATTTCATAAGGGCCAATATCCACCGTGTCGTCATAGATACGGTTGTTACCATCAAGATCTTGACCTATGAATGCTAAAATATCTGCCTGACTGTTTCCGGCATAGCTCATGGCTATTTTGCCTGTATAGCCTTTGTTGAACCCAACAGGAAGACCACTGCAATTGTTAACCAAATGGTAATTGTCGTTGGCCGTGTCGATAAAGTTTGGGTAGGTTACGGTGTCACAATCTTGAATAAGACCTGCGAAATTGTATGATTTGTATTTGGTTCGATTAACGCTTTGTCGTCCACCCTCAAAAAGGCAATTGTAGAATTTATGATTTAACTCATTTCCCCAAATAGAGAAATTAAGATTCTTACCAAAAAAATTCGTATTTCCTGAAAAGATGGAGTTGTAGCAGGTAATTTTTCCACCTGATGACACCAATGCTCCTGAGAGTGAATCATTTGTTTTCTCATTAAAAGGATCTTTAATACGATTTTTATTATTGGAAAAGTTACAATTGAGAATAACTACATCCGCAATAGCATTTATCGCACCTTCATGATTAATAAAAGAACAATTAACCACTCTGTTGTTTGAAGATCCCGAATTGAAGAATAAGGCGTTATAGTTATTTTCGAAGGTACAGTTAAGAATTAACGGTGACCCAGAAGTGCTTGTAATTGAAGTAATAAGTGAGCTTTTATTCTTAAAAACACAATTTTTGATTACGGATTTACTGGCATCGCCATGCACCCATATATCACCAGCGTTCGGGCAAGAACCAAAGGTGCCATCAAAAACGCAGTTTTCTATCAACGACTCATTTCCTCCGGCCAACCGCAAGGGATAGCAGCCGTTGTTTTTCCATGTACAGTTTTTGATGGGCATAGAAGTGTTGTCCATTTCTATCTCCAACCATCCGTTGTTAAAAATTTCACAATCAACAAAACCACCTAAATTACCGTATGATTTATTTCCTCCCGCTAATAATCCTTGAGTATTATTGTCATTGAATTTGCAATTACTAAACTTATAAAAACTCTTGTAAATACTACCGAAGGCTCCGTTGGAATAAAGACCAAAGGCCATTTTGTTTTCCTTAAACTGACATTTATTCCACTCTACTGACCCATTAATAATGTCCAAAAGATACCAAAGTCTTCGAAAAACACAGTTCTCATATTTCTGATAGGCTCCATCCCAAGAAGTTATCAAAAAGGGTCTAAAAAATTCTCCATTACTATGTTGTTTTGTACCAAAATAAACGCTTTGTGAAGGAGAACGAGGTGTACCCGTGTATTCAAATAGGGTATGCTCAAAAATACTAGTATCCTGCTCGCTATTATCCAAAAAGAACATTCCCAACCAACCTATCAGCGAATCAGAACACGTAAACACATTCGGGTTTTGTGCAGTGCCTAACGAGCGAAGGCAACCGTCCACCCGAATCAGCTTGGCAGAATCAAAATCTAACGTAACACCTGCTTCTAAAGTCAGCATGGAGTCTTTCGGTATGCGTATGTCTCCCTTAATTTTGTAGGGGCTACCCGCTTTTGTTAGTGTTCCGCTCATGTCGCCACCCATTAGGGTAGTTTGGCCTGTGGCCATGAATGAAAATAGGGCAAAAGAAATTGATAAAATCAGTTTATGAAGTTTCATAATGGTGTTTTTAAGTATTGGACAATTATACATAAAAGCGGTATGAAACCATTTAGTTTTAGGGAATTTTTTGGCAAAAAAAGAGCGATTCGCCTTTGGCGAATCGCTCTTAGAATATGCTTGTGAAACCGAAACGAAAATCCTACAACATGGTTGAAGGACAAACGTAGTCGGTAAGTTTAAATTTGTGACTATCTTTAATGGCTTTAAAGCCACCTTTAATATCAATAAGATTCTCGAAGCCTCGAGCTCTTAATATAGAGTTGAAAATCATGGAGCGATAACCTCCTGCACAATGCACCAAATAGGGCTTTGTTTTATCCAATTTACTCATCGAATCATTTACATAATCGAGCGGTGCATTGATGGCATCAGCAATACGCTCTGAATAGTTTTCTGAGGCTTTTCGCACATCTACAATTGCCAAATGCTCAGCATTGTATCTGTCGTAGGCTTCTTCTGCCGAAATGCTTTCGATGGTATCCACTTCTTTGCCGGCAGCTTTCCAAGCCTCAAATCCACCTTTTAAATAGCCCAAGCAATTGTCGTAGCCCACTCTTGATAGTCGGGTAACGATTTCTTCTTCTCTGCCCGCCTCGGCTACCAATAAAATGGGTTGCTCTATATCTTCTATTAATGTGCCTACCCACGGAGCAAAACCACCGTCGATACCAATAAAAATGGAATTTGGCACAAAACCATCTTTAAAAACCTGTGCCGAACGGGTATCTAAAATCAACGCTCCAGTTTCGTTTACCACATCTTCAAATTCATCTACACTATAGGCGGTTGTTCCCTTTTTTAATACCGAATCAATGCTTTCGTATCCGTTGATGTTCATCATCACATTTTTTGGAAAATATCCGGGAGGAGGCATTAATCCGTCCAACACTTCGGCTACAAATTCATCCTCTGTCATATCGGCTCGCAACGCATAATTTGTTGCTTTTTGATTGCCCAAAGTATCCGATGTTTCTTTGCTCAAATTTTTGCCGCAGGCAGAGCCCGCACCATGTGCCGGATAAACGATTACATCGTTTGGCAAAGGCATAATTTTGTTGCGAAGCGAATTGAATAAATGTCTCGCCAATTTATCCTGAGTTAAATCGGCAATTACTTTTTGAGCTAAATCCGGGCGGCCAACATCGCCAATAAACAGGGTATCGCCTGTGAAAATAGCTACCTCTTTTCCGTTTTCATCCCGCAACAAAAAAGTTGAACTTTCCATAGTATGTCCTGGAGTGTGGAGTAGTTCAAAACTAACATCGCCTACTTTAAATAGTTCACCATCCGACCCAATGTGTGCGTCAAAACCCACTTTCATTCCGGTAGGACCATAAACGATGGTAGCCCCTGTTTTTTCGGCCAAATCTTTATGACCCGAAACAAAATCGGCATGAAAATGCGTTTCGAAAATATATTTGATTTTTACACCATCGGCTTCTGCTCTTTTTATATACGGCTGCACTTCGCGAAGCGGGTCAATAATCACTGCTTCCCCATTCGAGCTTATGTAATAAGCACCTTGTGCCAAACATCCTGTATAAATCTGTTCTATATTCATAATATTTTATTGCTTAAAATCCGACACAAATATATGAACGAATGTTAATATATTTAACTGTCGTTTATATCAATTTTTTATTGTTTAATAAATTTTGACAATCCTTTAAAGGGTATTAGAATTTGGTGTTTCCTTTCATCATTTTATTCCAATACAAATAGGGCAAACCATATTTTTTAAGCAACCACATACTCCAATTCTCTTTTGTAGTATCTACAAATTTTGAAAGGAAAGGGTCGCTCATTCGCACATTGTCATATCCAAACTCGGCCAAAACCATTTTGCCATAGCCTGTTACCAGCGGACACGATGAATAACCGTTATAATCGGAATTTAAACTGTCTTTTCCGGAAATTAAGTTTAACACGTTTTCAACCACTACCGGGGCTTGTTTGCGAATAGCTGCACCGGTTTTGGCCGTTGGCAATGCGGCAGCATCGCCCAATCCAAACACATTTTTAAACTTGTTGTGCTGCATGGTATGATGGTTTACATCAATCCAACCTCCGGCATTGGCCAAATCAGATTTTTTGATAAAATCGGGAGCAGATTGCGGCGGAGCTAAATGCAACATGTCATACGGCATATCAATGGTTGTTTCGGCATTTGAAACCACTTCATTTATTGAATCATTCTTGTTTATAATGCAATCGTTAAAATTGGGTTGGGTATATTTAAAGGTAATTACTTTAGCCTTTGAATCAATCTTTACCGGAGCATAAAACGTTTTGAGGATAATTTCTTTTCTGGCAATTACTTGCATCAAGGTTTTTGCAAAATCGGGTACACCAAAAATTACGCTGCCCGGGGTGGCGAAAATGATTTTGGCTTTGTCTCGTTTACCACTTTTTCTAAAGTAATCATCAGCCAAATACATAATTTTTTGAGGTGCACCACCACATTTAATAGGCGTGGTTGGTTGTGTAAAAACGGCATTTCCGCCTTTAAACTCTTGTAAAACCCGCCATGTTTTTTGCGGGTCAACATAGTTTGAACAAACACTATCGGTATCAATGGCTTCTTCCAAGCCTTCTATTCCATTCAAATCTATTTGTATGCCCGGCGAAGCCACCAAAACATCATAACTCAATACATCACCGTTGTCCAGCGTCACTGTTTGGTTTTCGCCCGAAAGGTCAACCACTTTATTTTTATACCATTTCACCCCGTTAGGAATAAGGTCTTTCATGGGCCTACCTGTTTTCTTAAAGTCAAACGCATTGGCTCCCACAAGAGTCCAGGCAGGTTGATACCAATGGGTTTCGGCAGGATCAATAATAACCACGTCTAAGGCAGAATTTGCTTTTTTTAGGGCAGCAGCCACGGTTAATCCGCCTGTTCCTGCTCCAATTACTACGATTTGATGTTTTGAGTTCATACTATTTCTGTTTTTGCTAATGTTTTACGAAAATTTCCATATAAAAAATAAAGGCTGCCATGGCTACGATAAAGTACCCAAAACCCTTTTTTAATTTTTTCCCATCTATATAGTTGCCAAGACCCATTCCAACGAAAATACCTATCAACGCCAATCCGGTTATTTTAAAAAGAAAATTCCAATCGATTGATTGTCGGAAGGCATCGCCAATAAAAAACCCTGAAAACGAATTGAGCATAACGATTATAAGCGATGTAGAAACGGCCGTTTTCATATCCAATTTTGCCAACGCCATAATGGCCGGAATGATTAAAAATCCTCCTCCCGCTCCCACCAATCCGGTAATGCCCCCAACCAACAATCCCTGAATAATCATTAAAAAACGGTTTGTGGTATTAAGTGCAATGGAATCATCCGAAACAGCTTTATCCTTTTTCAGCATGAACATAGCTGCCGGAATCATTAAGAAGGCAAATAGCCCCAACATGAGTAGCCTTCTTGTTACCTCAAAATCTCCGATAGAAAATAAATGTGTTGGAATATTGGGAACAACAAAAAATCGCATCAGGCTAATGCCAACCACCGCCGGAATGCCAAAATATGCAATGGTTGGCAAGTGTACTTTGCCCTTTAATAGTTTTTGCAAACCACCCACCAAAGCGGTGCTTCCAACAATGAATAAGGAGTAAGCCGTGGCCGATTTTTCCTCAATCATAAACAAATAGGTAAGCATTGGAACAGCCAAAATGGAGCCTCCCCCGCCAATCAAACCGAGGCTAACGCCTATAAGCACCGAAACAAAATACCCTATAAATTCATACGTAAACATATATACATATATCTATATATTCAATTAAAATTTTTTATTCAGAAGTTTCCTTATCGATACAATTTAGGAGGTCTTTTATCAATTCATCTTCAATGGTATAATAGATAAATTTTCCGTCTTTAACGGATGTCACAATGCCTTTGTCCTTCATTTTATTTAGATGGTGAGATAGCATGGATTGCTCACAGCCGCAATCCAACCTTTCTTGAATGGCAGACACGTTCATTTGGTCATTTTCTTTTAAAAGTTTTAGAATATCCAACCTAACAGGGTGAGCCATAGTTCGCAATATTTCGGCCATGCGAAGCATTTTTCGGGTATAGGTAGAATTGTACAAGAGCGTGTTCATCCGCACAAATATATTAACATCTATTAATATGTCAATTTATTTCTCAGAAATTTCTTTTCCATTCGTTTTTTTGCACCACTCTAAGAAATTTTAACCAAAAATTTATATAATTGCACATAGTGCATTGGTTAGTCCTTTCAATGTCTTAGGTTTTACAGTTAATATTTGTTCAATATGAAAAAATTTTTCTCTTTTATTGTTTTTACATTTTATGTTGTTTCTCTCAACGCTCAAACTCCGGTAAAGCTAAACTTTAAGCATTTGCTTGGTTCGGAGGCATTTCAGTTTGGCCAAACAACTTCCAATAACCTGTCAGAAGAATTTAATGTAGGCAGAATGGAATATTATGTATCGGGAATAAGTTTGACCCATGATGGTGGCAAAAAAACAAATCTTTCGGAAATATACATTTTGGTAAATGCAGGTGCAGACGATACGACTTTTTTAGGAAATTTAAACATTACCACCCTTGAAGCGGTCAATTTTTCTATTGGAGTTGACCCCATGGTAAACAATGCCGATCCAACGCAATGGCCTGCCTCTCATGCCTTGTCGCCCAAATCTCCATCAATGCATTGGGGCTGGAGCAGCGGCTATCGATTTGTGGCTATGGAGGGCAAAACTGGCTCATCGCTTGCCACTACTTTTGAAATTCATGCCCTCGGAAATAAAAACTATTTTGCGGTTTCCATTCCACATCAAGGGCAAAAAAATGGAGACGATTTGGTAATTACCGTTCATGCGGACTACACCAAAGCTATTGAAAATGTGAGCATTGCGTCGGGGTTAATTTATCATGGAGAAGACAATGAAGGATTATCTCTATTAAGAAATTTCAGAACAGAAGTGTTTTCATCTCCTGATGGTCAAAAAAACACGCTTGCCGGAATAAATACTATCAGCCAAAATGTTATAAATGTATTTCCCAATCCATCTGCTGATGGAAGTTTTGAGATACAAAACTTGACTGGAGAAAGCGGTTTGCTTGAATTATTCGACATTACCGGAAAACGGGTCTTGGATGTGATTATTTCAGACAAAAAATCTATCGGAATAAGTGGTCAACTTCCCGGAATTTATTTTGTACAAATTAGATACAACACCGGCTTGGTAGTGCGAGATAAATTGATAGTTCAATAAATTGATTACCAAAGAATTACTTCTATTTTCCTGTATCTTTTTTGTGGCTTCTGGTTGTGGCCAAGATCCAGAAATTGACTCTTCTAAAAACAAATTTCAATCTAAAATACCGAGTGTAATTTATCCTGCGGATAACGAATATTCGGACATCAGATGGCAATTAGGTAAAATGTTGTTTTACAATGTTGCTTTTTCTAACGACAGCAGCATCAGCTGTGCAGGTTGTCATAAACCAGAATTGGCCTTTGCCGATAATGTTGCTTTTAGCAAAGGGGCGTTTAATAGGCTCGGCACAAGAAATACCCCAAGTTTGGGCAATGTTGCCCTTCATCCATATTTCACTCGAGAAGGAGGTGTGGCCAGCCTTGAAACTCAGGTTTTGGTGCCAATACAAGAACACAACGAATTTGATTTTAATATTCTGGAAATAGTTGAAAGACTGAAGCGTGATACACTGATTGCCAACATGGGTTTTGAAGCCTACAACAGGCCTTTTGATTATTATGTGTTGGTGCGGGCATTGGCCACTTTTGAGCGTGGTTTACTCTCTTCTAATTCCGATTTTGATAGAAATGAATTGACCGAGAATCAAAAAGCCGGAATGGAATTATTTTTCAGCGATAAAACCAATTGCAGCAAATGCCATTCGGGTTTTAATTTTACCAACTATGCATTTGCCAACAACGGTTTGTATGAAAAGTATGCCGACTTGGGCCGCAAACGTCTAACAGGTTTGCAATCAGACGAGGCACTTTTTAAAGTGGCTTCATTGAGAAATGTGGCCATTACTGCCCCCTATATGCACGACGGTTCATTGCCCGATTTGCCATCGGTCATCAACCATTACAATTCGGGTGGAAAACCTCATGAAAACAAAAGTGATTTGATTAAACCCCTGCATTTAAACGAAACAGAAAAAAATCAGTTGGTGGATTTTCTAAAATCACTGACGGATAACCAATTTTTAGCAAATACAACATTTAGATTACAATGAAGATTAAAATTTCAATTGCACTTCTATCTGCCATGATTTTATTTTACGCGTCGTGTAAAGACAAAGATGTGATTATTGGCGAGGAGTCGCCAACCCCATACACCCTCGAAACTGGAAATTTTCCAGCACCTCTAATCAATGCTGATAATCCATTGACTGTGGAGGGTGTTGCACTTGGCAGAATGCTTTTTTATGAAACCATGCTTTCAAAAGATGGAAGCCAAGCATGTGCAAGTTGTCACATTCAAAAATTTGCATTTAGCGATACGAGCCGTTTTTCGTTGGGTGTAAGGCATTTGCCCGGCAAACGGCAGGCTATGGGTGTATTTAATATGGCTTGGAATACCAACGAATTTTTTTGGGATGGAAGAGCCCATTTGCTTCGAGATCAATCGCTTAAACCCATTCAAGACGCATTGGAAATGGACGAAACTTTAGAAAATGTAATTGCCAAACTGAGTGCCTCCAATGTTTATCCCGAAAAATTCAAAGCTGCTTTTGGTACTTCAACCATTAACGAAAAATTAATTTCACTGGCTTTAGAACAGTTTATGAACAGCATTGTTTCTAACAACTCAAAATATGATGCTTTTTTAAAAGACTCAACCGTTTTTACCGAAAGTGAGAAACGTGGTTATGTGCTTTTTAACACAGAATACAACGAGTTTTTTCCCGACAAAAGCGGAGCAGATTGTGCTCATTGCCATGGAGGATACAATTTTGAAAACGATTTATATGCCAATAATGGTTTAGACAACAATGCTAATTTTAAGGATTCGGGAAGATACAAGGTTACGCGAGAAGTAAAGGATATTGCAGCATTTAAAATACCAAGTTTGCGAAATATTGCTCTAACTGCTCCCTATATGCACGATGGTCGTTTTAAGACATTAGACGAGGTAGTTAATCATTACAATTCAGAAATCAAAGAATCAAACTCGCTCGATCAAGCCCTTAGAGCCACTGCAAACACAGGATTGCGACTTACCGAACAAGATAAAATGGATTTAGTAGCCTTTTTAAAAACGTTGAGTGATAATAGCCTTACAACAGACCGTAAATATTCTTCACCGTTTTAAATGGATGGAATGAAACATTTACTCTAAAAATATGTTACAATAAAAATATTAAAAATATGTGGGAGAAAAAATACGATGAAATTTTTGACAACAACCGAGCTTGGGTGGAAGAAATGAAACATAAAGATGCCAACTTTTTTGAGAAATTGGCCAAAGACCAAAGTCCCGACTATTTATATATTGGTTGCAGTGATAGCCGAGTTCCGGCCAACACCATTATGGGGCTTGAACCCGGTGATGTATTTGTGCATCGAAACATTGCCAATATGGTTGTTTCTACTGATTTGAATATTCAAAGTGTTATAGAATATGCCGTTGTGCATTTGGAGGTAAAACACATTGTGGTGTGCGGTCATTACGGGTGTGGTGGTGTAAATGCGGCAATGCAATCAAAAGATTATGGCCTTTTAAACGGTTGGCTCAGAAATATACGCGATGTGTATAGACTGCATCAAAAACAATTGGATGCCTTTGAAAATAAAAAGGAACGTTTTGACCGATTGGTGGAGTTAAACGTGCAAGAACAATGTGTAAATATTATCAAAATTGCTTCTGTTCAAAAAAAATATCTCGAAAACGGATTTCCCAAAGTTCACGGCTGGGTATATGATTTGCGTGAAGGACTCTTGGTGGATTTAAACCTCGACTTTGAAGATATTTTAAAAAATATCCAAAATATTTACGACCTCCATTAAACTCATTACATCCTTTCGGGCATAACAATGCCCAACATCTTGCCACAAACTCTTAACATTTTGGCGGTTGTGTTGGTCAATGCAATTCGTAGTTGAATTTGCTCTTGGGTATCTGCTCTTAAAATGGAACATTGGTTGTAAAACGTGTTGTATAATTTGGCCGTGTCGTATAAATACTGGGCTATCACCGCCGGACTCATTTGTCGTGCTGCCTCTTCAAGCGTTGTATCAAATTGGAAAAAGTGAACCATTAAATCTTGCTCCACTTTTTCCAATTTGCCATCAAAACGAAGTTCGGAAGGCACCTCGACATTTGACAAAATAGACTGACAACGTGCGTGAGTATATTGTATAAAAGTTCCGGTATTTCCCTGAAAATCAACACTCTCTGCCGGATTAAACAATATTTTTTTTGTGGGATCTACTTTTAGTAAAAAGTATTTTAGGGCTCCCATACCCAACGTTTCATAAAGTTTATCTAATTCATTTTCCGACAAGCCATCTGTTTTGCCCTGCTCGGCTGTGCGGGTTTTGGCTGTTTCATACATTTCGTCCATTAGGTCGTCAGCATCTACCACTTTTCCCTCACGTGTTTTTAACTTTCCGGTTGGAAGTTCTACCATACCATAACTTTTATGATAGATTCCATCGGCATACGGACGGCCAAGTTTTTGAAGAATGAGTTGCAAAACTTTAAAGTGATAATCCTGCTCGTTTCCCACCACATACACCGATTGTTTGGCCGGAAAATCGGCATATTTCAAATCGGCTGTACCCATGTCTTGGGTCATATACACACTGGTTCCGTTGGCTCGTAGCAGTAGCTTTTCGTCTAATCCATCGGCGGTTAAATCAATCCAAACACTACCGTCGGGTTTTCGATAAAAAACTTTTTTGGCCAGCCCCTCCTCTACTATTTCTTTACCCAATAAATACGTGTTTGATTCGTAATAAAATTTATCGAACTGCACACCCATTCGTTTGTAGGTAACCTCAAATCCATCATACACCCACTCATTCATTTTTTTCCAAAGGGCAACTGTTTCCGCATCTCCCTGCTCCCATTTTTCGAGCATTTCAGAGGCTTGTTTCATCCAAGTGGTTTGCATTTTGGCCTTTTCTTCATCCATGCCTTCCGCCACCAATTGTGCCGCTTCATCGCGGTTTAGCTTGTCGAACATCACATAGTATTTGCCAATTAAATGGTCACCCTTCATCCCTGCTATTTCTGGAGTTTCGCCGTTGCCAAAGTGCTGATAGGCCAGCATGCTTTTGCAAATATGAATTCCTCGGTCGTTTACCAAGTTTACCTTCATAACATCATGGCCATAATATTCCAAAATTTGGCAGATAGAATATCCCAATAAATTATTTCGTACATGCCCCAAATGCAATGGTTTGTTGGTATTCGGGGATGAATATTCCACCATTATTTTCTCAGGGTTATCGGTGGTTTTGCCCAATCGGTTGGCACTATTAAACCGCGAAAGTTGGCCTATCCAAAATTTCTCAGAAAATGAAAAATTTAAAAAACCCTTTACCACATTAAACGCTTGAATTTCGGGCATCTTTGCTTTTACAAACTCGCCGATTAATTGAGCCGTTTCTTCTGGTTTTTTCTTTGAAACTCTTAAATACGGAAAAACAACAAAAGTGAAATTTCCTTCAAAATCCGGATTGGTATTTTCCAGTTTAATTTGCTCAAAATCAAGTTGTTCGTTAAACAAACTAACAAAAGAGTCGGCAATGCACTTTTTTAATGTAAGTATCAATTTTTATTCGTTTAAAGGTTGGATTCTCAATGGAGAGTTGGGTTCTTTTGCAAATTCTTCAAAAATCTTTTTTGAAATAAAATTGGGGACAAATTTACTTAACCAATAAATAATCTTCCCCTCTTTGGTCAGCACCACAAAGTCTTTTTTCTGCTGAATGGATTGACATAACTTATGGGCAACCTCCTCCGGCTTCATCATTTTTTCTTCGTTTCGAGGAGTTTCGGCCTGCGTTTCTCCACGTTCGTTTAAGGCATTCAGTCGAATATCGGTGGCCGTAAAGCCCGGACAAAACGTTAAAACATGTACACCCGTTTTTAAATTTTCGGTTTTTACACAATCCAAAAATCCGTTGAGTGCGTGTTTAGATGCCGAATATCCGGAGCGACCTGCCAACGACTTAAAACCTGAAACAGAGCTCACCCCTACCAGCATTCCTCTTGATTTTAACAAGTGTGGCATGGCAGCTTGTGTGCAGTACAAGCATCCCCAAAAATTGACATCCATCAACTCTCGAAATACTGAAACGGAGGTATTTTCTACCAAACCTCGCATGGATTTTCCGGCATTGCACACCAACGCGTCTAATCTACCAAAATGCTCAACCGTTTTATCAATTAAATTCTTGCAATCAGATTCTTTTGATATGTCGGTAACTACCACCAAAACGTTGTTTTTTGGGGTACATTTGTTTGCAACAAGGTTTAACTTATCGATATTTCGCGAAGCTAACACCACTTTTGCCCCCAGTTTTGAAATGGCCAAAGCCGAAGCTGCACCTATGCCCGATGAGGCACCAGTGATGATGACAACCTTGTTGTGTAAATCAAATTTCATTTGGGTTCGTTGCCGGGTTTCCATTTAATGGAACACCCAACAGGATTTATTTCAGGAAAATCAACCTCTAAACCGTCTAATGATGCCTCGATGGCATCTTCCAAGTAAACACGGGTTACAGAATGTGGGTTTTCCCACGAGTCGTCTATGGCACCTTTATAAACCAACTCCCGTTTTGAGTTGAACAAAAAAGCCTCGGGAGTTCGCGTGGCACCTAATTTTTTGGTAACGGTTTGGGCTTCGTCGTGTAGATAAACAAAATTAAATTTGTTTTCATTCATCAATTGCACCATGTTTTCAAACGAATCCTGAGGATATTTTTCCGCATCGTTTGGATTTATGCAAACCACCGCCAAATTGTCCTCTTCATAAATGGTGCTAAATCGCTCAATTCGTTTCCAATAGGCATTGGCATACGGGCAATGATTGCAGGTTACCACAATCAATAACGCCGTTCTGTCGGCAAAACTATAATTTGAATATACTTCACCATCTGTGGCTTTTAGTTCGAATTTAAAAAGTTTTTTACCGAGTTCCATTGTCTGAAAATTTTGGGCAAATATAGTTTTTGGGTTCGGGTTTTGAACTTCAAAAGCGGAATGAATTTACTTTAAACCTCCGTTTGATTGATGTAGGTAAGATCCCTCACTCCGGCTTTATTAGGCACCAAAATGTTTTTTTTACCATTTATCTTAATGTTTATTTTCTTGGGAATGTCTTTTTCCTTTGGTGCATATACTGCACACATGGCTTTTCGGGGAATTTTTTTGGCAGATGATTTTATCAATTTGACATTTGAAATTGTTATAGAATCATTTTGTAAAAGGGTTTGAGGTGAAAGTTGAATTTCGATGGGGAAATAACCATAGGCCTCTATTTTTAGCTTTAACTTGCCCGATAGGGTATCACTAACATCAAGCAGGGCACTTTTACCATTTATATTGCTGGCAGAAATACTTCTACCCAAAGAATCCTGAACAATTACATATACTAACCCAAAATCCGCAATCTCCTTATTTTTTATTTTGAATTCGACATGAATAATAGTACACAAACCCTGGAAGGAAAGAACCAAAAAGAAGATAATTGCGATAGTCGATTTCATGTTTAAAGCCATTTTAAAATTACCAGTCAATGATAATTTTCAATTATACTTTAAAGTGTGCTATTTATAAAAACAAAAACCACCATTCACTTGCTGTAAATGGTGGTTTCGATAAGTGTTACCTGAAGTGGTAAAACTCGATTTCTTTATTTCGTATATGTAACAATTTTAGACGACGATACAATTTCTCCGTAACTATTTTTAACAATCAAATAATATAAAAATGCACCGTGCGAATCAATCATTTCATTGAATTCGATTTTGTTTTCACCCGAATCGATGTTGCCCGATTTGATGGTTTGCCCAAGTGAGTTATTTAACTCGTATGTTCCATCAGTATTGCTTTGAACATTTAGTATTCGATCATTTAAAGGGTTGGGATAAATACTAATTTGGTCGTTATTTGAATTCAAACCCCATTTTACACGAACAATTTCTGACATTGTAAAGTCATCGTTGTAGTCAATTTGTTTTAGCTGGTAATAGTAGGTTGTACCAACTACCACATCATTATCTACATAAGAATAGGTTTGCTTTGAATTTGCATTTCCATTTTTTGAAGGCACAGACACCAAAATTTCCCAATTACCTTTATCTGTTGATCTAAATATCTGAAACTTTTCATTGTTCATTTCACTGGCTGTTTCCCAGGTTAATTCAATTGAATTTTTTAATGGCTTACCATTGAACGACAGCCACGTTACGGGAAGAGGTAAACCGCAAGCACTCCCTGAGTAAATGGTGTACAACCCCGTATTTGAATAAGATCCTGAGCTACCCGAATTATCGACAATAATACAATTGGCAGGATCGATATTGAATGTAATGTTACCTGTATTGGAAAAATCACCACCATTTGATATATGAATACCCTTTGCTCCGGCATTATAGCTTCCAGAAACAACGGGAATACCAACGTGAATTAATCCATCATTAATAAACGTTCCATTAATATCTATGGGGTAAATGTTTCCAGTTCCAATTTCTGCGGTTATTTCACCAGTGCTATAATTGTGCAACGTACCACCTCCTTCTACGACCACCTTGCCCGTAGAACCGCTGGCCGTTGAGGTTACCGTACCGTAGTTGGCCATTGTTCCTCCAGCTCTAATCAGAATACCGTCCATGTTAGCCGTAGATCCACTAATTGTTGTAAAATATCCTTCTTCTACCACCACGTTTTTTTCAATTAATAAAACACCATCATTGGTAAAATTGCTGGGAATAGTGCCATTTCCAACATTTAAGTTTTTTAACTCATATAGCCGCCGTTTGTTACTTCGGCACCGCCGCTACCTGAGCTTGTTAAACCATAATTTAAATCGCTAAAAATTACATTAGCCTCATTTACCAATGTGGCACTATCTCCCATTCTAACGATTGCCGCTCTAAACGTATCAGCACTTGTGCTATTTGGGTCAGGAATAATCGTCAAACTGCCATAGTCATCAACATCAATGGGGTTTGAACTCGTTATTGACACATTGCTGTAAATTTCTACGGTGGTATTGAATATAACTTTTTCAGAACCTCCTGGTATTCCACTCGGAGACCAATTTGACGCAGTGTTCCAAGCGGAATCTGTAATTGGACTAGTGCTTCCTACCCAAGTTTTCGCTGCGTACGAAATATAGGTGGTTAATAATAAAGTAAAGAAAATAAAAATTTTGTACATGTTATTATAAATTTATGAAAATTAGGAAATAAGAAAATGTGGGTACGGAATGTACCAAAAAAATGGATAAAAAAATTTTTGTATTATTCTTGACCAACATTGCATTCTATAATTTAACGTTCCTTATAGCGAAACTTTATTCTGCTATAACGTTAAATTATGGACAAAATTAACTCTTTTTTGAGAACTCATTTTATTGGTCACCAGAAATTTATCATGTTGTGGTAAATTAATAATTAGAAAACATCTCCATAAAAAGACTTTGTTTATCGTTTAAAAACCTTTCTCAAATATGGAATAAGTTGTCGAGCCTCTTCTGTGGTGTTTGCTTGTTGAAATCGACCATCCATAAGCAATAGTTGATTGCGGTACATTTGTTTTTGTTCATCCCAATGATAACAACTTAAAGTAGTTGTAGAGTAAAAGTACACCTTGGGTATATAAAGTTCGGTCATTAACCCGTCAATAGTTGCCTCAATGAGTTTTACCTTTTCCTTCAATTCAGTTGTATCAATTTCCCAGACAAGGCTGCATTTATCATAATTTGAGAAAAGGTCTTCTTTTGAAATGAACCCTCCTTTTTCATTGTTCCAATCAAGGTCATTTTCTGGCCATTCAGCTGACACAACCTTCCCATCTTGGGTAAGTAGATAACGTACTTCATTGTTGATTATACCATATCCCGTTATGCTGCACTCGAACAATATTTGTGGACTCAATTCCATAGGGAGAATTTGGGGTTGGAGAGCAATATCCTTTTGGCAGCCTAAAAGTGTGGTAAAAAAGGCAAACAACATGACCAATTGAGCTTTCATAATCATTTTATTTTTTAGAAATGACACGGAAATAGGTAATAGTTGCAAGAAAACAACAAAATTACAAGTCTATCTTTGCCCCATGAATTATCTTTCGGTAGAAAATTTAGAGAAAAATCTCGGAGAAAGAATCCTTTTTACAGGGCTAAACTTTGGCCTTAGCAAAGGTGATAAAATGGCGTTGGTGGCCAATAACGGTACCGGAAAATCAACCATGCTTAAAATTATTGCTGGAAAAGATATTGCCAGCAATGGAAATGTGGCGTTTCGAAATGGAATTCGTGTGGGGTATTTGAGCCAAGAACCGGAATTTGATGAAAATACCACCATCGAAAATTTGATAAAAACGGCCAATTCTGATTTGCTCGAAATTATTTCAAATTACCACGCTGCATTGGACGAACAGGCAGCCGATTATAACAGTCAAACCCAACGAGCAGCAGATGAAGCCATGGCCAATATGGATAAGTTTAACGCCTGGGACTATGAACGTAGATTGACCGAAATTTTAACAAAATTTGAAATAATAGACCAATCACAATTAGTGTCGAGCCTAAGCGGGGGGCAGAAAAAAAGACTGGCTCTGGCGTTGGCATTGTTAGACGAACCCGATTTGTTGATATTGGATGAGCCCACAAACCATTTGGATGTGGGTATGATTGAGTGGCTCGAAAACTACCTGAGTCGGTCAGGTTTAACCCTACTTATGGTTACGCACGACCGATATTTTCTTGAAAATGTGTGCAATACAATCCTCGAATTGCACCACGGGAAACTCTATACACACGAAGGAAACTATTCTTTTTTTCTGCAAAAAAGGGCAGAACGAGAAGAAGTAAACCGCATAGAAATTGAAAAAGCAGGAAAAAAAGTAAAAACGGAGATTGACTGGATTCGGAGAATGCCGAAAGCCCGTGGAACGAAATCGAAATCTCGCATACAACAGTTTTACGACACAGAGGCCAAAGCTAAAAGTGGCGTTCGAGAGGCAGAACTAAATCTTCAGGTAAAAATGAGTCGAATTGGCGGCAAAATTTTAGAACTCAAAAAAATCTACAAAAGCTATGGCGAAACCAAAATTATCAAGGGTTTTGACTATACATTTAAAAAAGGTGAACGCATTGGAATTGTTGGTCCAAATGGCGTTGGCAAATCCACTTTTTTAAATATGATTTGTGGACTTGAAGCGGCAGACAGCGGCAAACGAAATGTGGGAGAAACCGTGGTTTTTGGCTACTACAACCAAATGGGCTTGGATTTTAAACCCGAAATGAAAGTAATTGACATTTTGAAAGAATACGCCGAAGTGATTGAGCTGGGTGATGGCAGCAAACTAACGGCAAGCCAGTTTCTTAATCATTTTATGTTTCCGCCTGCCATGCAACACAACCCAGTGAGTAAATTGAGCGGTGGCGAAAAACGACGACTCCATTTAATGACTGTTTTAATCAAAAATCCTAATTTTCTGATTTTGGATGAGCCCACCAACGACCTTGATTTGTTGACTTTAAACAAATTGGAAGATTTTCTGCTTCAATTTGGCGGATGCCTAATTATCGTCTCACACGACCGATATTTTATGGACACCTTGGTAGATCATCTTTTTATTTTTAAAGGTGATGGCGAGATAAAAGATTTTAATGGGACTTATGCCGATTATCAAGACTGGCTGGAAACGGAAGAGCTAAAAAACAAAACCACTTCTGAGGAAAAAGCAGATTGGAAAGCCGAACAAAAAAATGCTCAAGTTAAAACTAAATTAACGTTTAAAGAACGGTTAGAGTTTGAGAATCTCGAAACAGAAATTGCAAACTTAGAGCTTGAAAAAACGGAAATTGAGTCTTTCTTAACTTCCGGTAATAATGACTATGAGCTACTTCAACAAAAATCAAAACGCATTGAGGAAATTATAGCTTTATTAGAAGAAAAAGAAAATCGTTGGTTGGAGCTGTCGGAGTTTGAATAAGGTTGGAAAGTTAGAGAATTGGACGTTTAGTTGATTCGAGTTTTCTATGTAAACGTTTTTCATACTTTACTTATTTGTTTTACCACAAAGGAATTGAGTTTTTTCACAGTAGTCATGGAGTTTGTTTGCATTGGCTGCGGTGAACCAATCAACTTTTGAGATGCTTCTCTTTGCTCTGACCCGATAGCTATCGGGTGACGAGGTTGTTTTACCGTCATGCAGAGGCCTGCCCGATGAATCTTTTTACTGAGACGAACTGCGTTCTCCGTGGTATTAATTTTTTACCACAGAGGCACAGAGTTTTTCGCAGAGGTCTCAGAGTTTATTTATTCGCAGTGGCAAAGTGGTTAAAACATTAACCTACAAATCGGCGTTGTGAAACACGTTTTGCACGTCTTCGTCTTCTTCCAGTTTTTCTATCAGACTGTTAACTTCTTCTTTTTGTTCATCGGTCAATTCGATGGTGTTGTGCGGAATTCGTTCTTTATCCACCGATACGATTTCAATGCCCATAGATTCTAGCCCTTTTTGCATGTTTCCAAAATCAGCAAAGGCAGTATAAATAAGCGTTTCGTCCTCAACTTGCTCAATTTCTTCGCAACCAAAATCTATCAATTCCAATTCTAATTCTTCCAAATCTCTTGCTCCCAACTCGATTTTAAAAATGCATTTGCGATCAAAGTTAAACTCCTGCGAACCACTGGTGCCAAGCTCTCCCCCATTTTTCTTTAAGATGGCTCGAATGTTTGCCACTGTTCGGTTGATATTGTCTGTGGCCGTTTCAATCATTATTCCTAAACCATAAGCTCCTTTGGCTTCATAAAGCACTTCTTCGTAGCTGCTGCTGTCTTTGTCGGAAGCACGTTTTATGGCCGCATCTACACGGTCTTTGGGCATATTTTCCGACTTGGCATTTTGTATGGCCATTCGCAACCGTGAGTTGTTGGCGGGGTCTGCCCCACCTTCTTTTACGGCCATGGCAATTTCTTTTCCTATTCTGGTAAACGTTACGGCCATTTTACCCCAACGTTTCATTTTTCTGGCTTTTCTAAATTCAAATGCTCTTCCCATGCCGCAAAAATAGGGTGTTAATAGATTATTTTGAAGTTGAAAATTGGTTCAATGTTGGTGAGGATTACAATTTTTTCTGCCGCAGGCTTAATATTCTTAATTCCTGAATGGTTAAAACTCTTTGTTCTCACTATTAATCTCGTTGTTGCCAACTTTATTAATTGCTATATCTTCACAACCTTCCCTCTAAATACACCCGAATCGGTTTTAATTTCTAACGCATATATTCCTGATTCCAAATTGGAAACATCTATTTTGTCGTTTTCAAAAATCAATGCTGTTTGCCGCCCATCCAACGAAATGGCGGTAATTTCATTCACTTTTTCTTCGATGTCGAAGTTTATAAAATCAGTAGTTGGGTTGGGGTATAGAAAAACGCCCGATTCCATTTCTGTTTTGCCAATTTTGGATGTTAGTCGGTTGATTTCTTTACCAGGGCTTGCCATAGCAACATACTGCGTTCTGCCATACGCTTTATTATTGCATATATGGCTTAAAACGGTATTGCCGAACTCTATTTCGTAACGAAAAGTTCCAGACATATAAAACCTATTTTTTGAATCAATGCAAAAATCATCCGACCCCAGACAGTAGCTGGTATAACTCGGTGAAATGTAATCTCCCGTAGGTTCACCATTTAATGGATTCAGCTTTACGGCAACGCTCGAAGTCCCTCTATAAGGAAACACTCGTTTGCCTGCCACCAAACCCGTATTTGAGTAATAGCTCCAAGGATTTCCATCGGCATCAAATGCGGCAGAATTGCCTAAATATTTAGACCATTTGCATTGATAAGTTGAATCAATGTAAAGTAGCTTGTGAACTTTGTTTGCCGATTCGAGATACAATATCATGAAGTCGCCATTTGGTTTAAAAACAATGTCAAACGATGTTCCTTTCATATCTGGAACATCTCCGGTAAGTTGAATATTTTTTATCTGGTTCAGTTTTGAATCGAAAACCCTGATAACATCACTCCCGAAGCTAAGCGAAAAATATTGATTTTCGAAAGGATTGTAAATAAATTGAGGTATAGAATAATTGAACGTTTTTAATAATTCGTCGCCTTTCAAAGTATGTTTTACCACATCAAATTGATTCGGCCAAAGCCCTGGCTTTGAATACAAAAAACTTGCCGAATCACCTTGTGTTAAGTTATTTACATACCAAGTGGTATCAATCAGATTGCCATTTAAGTCGAACGAAAATACTGCACCAGATGTTCCCTGCGTGCGGATTTTTTGGCCACTAAAAATTATTTCACTTCCGGTAGGGCATAAAACCAATGAGGTAGATGTTTTTGCATCTACAAAAAGTTCGAACGACATACCTTCCCAAATTCCGGCAGTGACAATGTCTTTGCACCAAACCAACTGACCCGTAGAGTCCAATTTTAGCAGGTAAAATGAATATCCGGCGTTGGTTATAAATGGATTATTTTGCGTAAAGGTATTAGAATTTGTAGTGTTGGCCGCCAATGTATAATCCATACCCGTACTAACTTGTATTAAACCCAACAGGTAAACATTTCCCATACTGTCAATTTTCATGCATTTGGGGCCGGAACTATAATCTAAACCCGTCGGAAAATTGACTATTTCCGGAGGGCATGAATAATTGAGAGTAGCCCATTTCCAACTAACAGGAGTTATAAAATTTTGACCATAAGCTAATGTGCCTCCCAGAAAAAATAAGATGTTTAAAAATATTTTCATTCGATTCTTAGATATCTTTTGTATAGAAATACATTTCATACTCATTGGTTACCATTAAGTACAGCTTATCGTTGTTGAAAAATACATCTACGATTCCACCTCGTCCTTCCTTAAACTGTTTAAAATCAGGTAAATCAATAGAAGAAGAATTTTTTCCATCATATTTTTTTATTCCAAAAGGCGAGGTTGTTGTGATGAGTGTTCCTTCATTATTCGTACTCATTCCAATCCATTTTTCTTTAGCAGCCGATTCAGGATATGAATAGTTTGAATTGGTCTTTAAAAGAAATTTATCTCTGTCAACTTCAATAAATTGTGTTTTGTTATTTGTAAAACCCAGCAGCATAAAGAGCCGATTTCCTTTTCGCACAAATAATGAGTTTGAAAGGTCTGTAGAGGCATCTCCATCTGAAACTTCTGCAACGGCCAAATTGTGCTTTGGAATGGCTCTATGCACCGGTCCCGAATAGTCTCCGAGTTTAACATTTTCAAGCCCTGGCAGACTTTTGAACAGCGAAAGTGAACGATATGGGGTTGTGCCAATTACCGCAACAAAGGTCAAAGTGCCATCATTTTCTACCAAACCGGCCACATGGGTATTATTTTGTATCTCATCAAGTGTTATTGGGTATTGATCTCCTTTGTATAGCGGTTTTAGAAGAAAATAATTACCTAAAAACCCATTCTCTTTGCTTAGGTCGTACGCTTGCTTTTTCCATAAGGATAACGCTCCATTTGATATACTATAAATATTCAATTGCTCTTTTTGATACTTAGGTTGTATTGCACTAACTTTTAAATTAGAATTTGTACTAAGACCCAAAATCATAGAGATATCATCCTCAAACACCCCTTCAGTTCTAACGGCTTTGATTTCTTGCGAAGACGTTGTTACCGCACTATATGGGAAGATGTTCACATTTATTGGTTCTAATAAGTACTTCGAACCATTTTTATTGAAAATCAGTCTATATACACGCTGAGTTGTTGGGTAATCATTTGGATCGTTGGTTTGAAAGATGATATCTGTTCTATCATCGAAAGTATTTCCGTATAATAGTTCAAATCTAATGAATAAAAGAGGATTAACTGTTGGGAAATTAATATTGCTACTTCCGACATACTTCCAACCGTTCAAATTTGTATGAAACCCAGTTGTCGTAGGTTCAGGGTCTTCCACCTTCTCATCTTTACAAGAAGTTAATAGGGCAACAAAGGACAATAGAACTATTGAGTTTCGAATTATTCTCATTTCTAATATTTTATGTTAATCAATACATCATTAAGCTCTGCTTTGCTCACCCCAAAAGAAGGAATTGTCTTGGTACTGTCGCTACGCTCAAAATACAGTTTACTCATTTTTCCTTTCATTATGTGTTGGTCGTAAACATCTTTTGAATATGAATAGTCATCTATTTCTACATCAGATTTTATCGCCAGTAATCCTGTTCCATTTGGATTTCCGTCCCAAAACACCACAATTGCTTTGTCGTAACCCGAGCGTATGCTTCCACCGGGCAAAAAGTCAACTTTCCCGGATGCAGTATAGTTTCGTTTAAAATCATACGATTGGTTTACATAAAATGTCATTCCTATTATACTATTTGGATTTTCGGAAGCATAAAGTTTTAATAGGCCTTTGGGAACACCATTGCCATTCGAGTCGCGATAAACGGTATTCTCGGCAAGCTCTTTCGAATAGACGATAAAGGTTCTCTTAACACCCTTTGGGTCCGTAAACTGAATACAATTTTCGCATGAAACTTCCGGCTCTTTTGGGTCGTCATTACATCCCCAAATCCCGACTATTGCAATAACTAAATAAAAATATTTGTTCATAAAAGAATTGACCAATTTCTGTAACAAATTTATGGTAAACTCAATTTACCAAAATTCTATAATTTTTCGACCAAACAGCTAATTAATCGCTTGTCACAATTTCACAACCTTCCCTCTCAATACACCCGAATCGGTTTTTATTTCTAGCACATATATTCCTGATTCCAAATTGGAAACATCTATTTTGTCGTTTTCAAAAATCAATACCGTCTGTCGGCCATCCAACGAAACGGCCGTAATTTCATTCACTTTTTCTTCGATATCAAAGTTTATAAAATCAGTGGTCGGGTTGGGGTAAAAATTAATATACTCTGAAATATCGTTTATTCCACTCCCGTCAAATCGCCACATTTTAGCACCCAATTCACACTCGCCAGGTATGTGGAGATATTGTACACCGTAATCATCATAAACCTCGAATGGTGATGAGGGTTTAGTTTTCCTTTGTCCGCTAAAATTAAAACCCGAAACATATCCAACATTCTCCATAAATTGATTTGGCGTTTGATGCCAATTCATTTCATCAACTCGAGGTAAAATAAATATTGTATCATTCTTGAAAAAATAATCACCCATGTATTGATTAAAGTGATTTAGAATCTGTTTGTTGCACGGGCCAAAATAGCTCCAGCATTGACAAAGGCCTGTATAATTAAAATTAGTGTCTTTTCTACCGGGAATATATTCATTCGAACGATAAAAATCGGCTGATTTAAAGCTTACCGTTTCGTCTGAATAGCTTTCCTTATTAAATGTATGCTCATAATGATTAGTTACAAGCATTCGTTGCTCTTTTCTATAAAAAGTATCGTAATACTCTGTATTCGACCAAATATTATAGAAAACCATATAATTATTTGTAAGATTTTGAAACTCATGCACGATGGTGCCTGCCTTGGGTTTACTAAATTCTAAAACAGATTTAGGATGGTATGGAAGAATATCAACAGAGCTTATTTTATCTAACGGCCTTTTATTTCTTACAATTTCATAAAACACTGGAGATTTTATAACTCCATATTTTTTCGACACTTTCATGGGCAATACTTTGGTTTCCAATCCAGTATTAGTCAACCTTTCAATTGTTAATCCAATCGTTGCTATTGAATCTCCATCTTTTTCCATTAGGTTTAAATTTTTTGCCAGTATCGTCAAAGAATCCTTTTGATAAACTGTCCAGCTTGCGGTAACACTTTCAGGATTCAAGAAAACCAATGTATCATTAAACGAACTTGATTGTGGTTGAAAAACTAAAAGAGTATGTTCCGAAGTTTTTATAATGTGATTTCCAAAATTTGAATTACCGTTATATGTGGCCACTGGCTCAGGCCAATAAAAGTGAGATTCAAATATTGTAAGCCTGGAATATTGCTCCAACTTTATAATTGTTGTGTCGTAGAGTGTTTTATGTTCCTTAAAATCAACTCCTGTCAGTAAATTTCCAAGACTATCGTACTCAAGAAACTCATTTTGTTGAAACGGATTCACATACACTCTCATACTATCGAGTGGAAACATTTGCCAATTTTGGGCAAGACCTAAATTGACAGCCAGAACCAAAACAATAAACAATACTTTTCTTTTCATATTCACCTGTTTTACAATTTCACAACCTTCCCTCTCAACACGCCTGAATCGGTTTTTATCTCCACCACATAAATTCCTGATTCCAATTTGGAAACATCTATTTTGTCGTTTTCAAAAATCAAGACTGTCTGTCGGCCATCCAACGAAACGGCCATAATTTCATTCACTTTTTCTTCGATGTCCAAGTTTATAAAATCAGTGGTTGGGTTGGGGTAAAGGTCGATTGTTTTTAAACTTCGGTTTTCCACCGAAGTAAACCGAAAATGTTTCTCCCCCATCTCGCATCCATTCGGAAACTTGGCATATCCCAAATCTGTCGAATAATAACTATTCATTGCATCCAAATAATACCTTACCAGCCCTACACTTTCCATATAATCAAACCATTCGCTACTTAAATCCATCATTTCGGGATTAACAACTATCGAATCTTCCGAAATCCAAACGTACGGTTTGATGGGCATGGCAATTTTTGTAATAACCTGTTTTCCGCAGTCTGTAAAATATCCGTTTACAAATAGGCTTGGATGGAAAGCTGTATCGTTTTTGTAGAAACGCTGACTTGGCAACGGATTCGCAATGGTGCTGTCATCAGCCTCCTGAACAAAGTCCGTATGCCCATGATAACCATCGCTATATGTAAAATAATAGTGTTGTGATTGTTCATGCCACTTTGTTTCGTGTTCGTGATGATACACAATGTATTTTGAGGTGTCATTAAAAACTGATAATTCATATCTTGTTCCGTCGGTTTCCCACAAAGAATTTAACTGGAACTCAGTTCCTGGTTCAATAAAAAAGAAATCCTTTTTTGTTTTTTCTTTATAGCCAATAAAATCAACTTCTTTCAGACTACTTAAATCTTCCGAATCCATAAGAATATCATAAAAAACAGGGCTCTTTAGCAAACCTTTTTCTTTTGAAATTTCCATTAGAAAATTTCTAATACCCCGGTTTTTTGATTTAACCTCCAAACTAATAGTTAAAATAGAATCTCCGTCTTGCCCATGTTTGCTCATTACTTTAGCATTAATTTCAAGGTCACTATTATTGAAAACAACCCATTCGTTGTTGATTTCAGGTGTCCGTAAAAAAATGAGACTATCCTTTTGAGAACCGTATTTGGAGGTAAAAATCAACGTAGTTTTAGAAGGTGTAGTAACTATTTTACTTCCAAAGTTGGACATTCCATCATAATACCATCCATATTGATTCATGGAAATATCAGAACTCTTGGCACGGGCAAACCGAGCGAGGTCAATAATGGTTGTGTCTTCATTGGTTTGGTAATCTCTAAAATCAATTCCAGATAGCAAATTTGAATACCTAGAGTTTGAAATCTGTTCGGTTTCGTTCACAAAAACACGTAAACTATCCAGCGGAAACATTTGCCAATTTTGGGCAAAACAAAGGTTGGCAGAAAGCCACAGCAAAATGGTTTTTAGTAAACTTCTCATGACTTTTTTTTGCAATTTAGGAAGTTGCCATTCAATTAGCAGAAATGTTTTGTCATATTTTGATTGATTTTCAAAAATACGTTCTTTGTTGCGTGGCATCTATACAAAACGTACGGTTTAAAACGCTTGAAGAATTTTTTGATTATTTACCACCTGACGAATTGAAAATCAGTCGGTTTCTTTATGAGTTAACTCAAGATTGTTTGCCTTTTTCAACAAACAAACTATCGTTTAATGTCCCCTATTTTTACGGTCATCGTGCAATTTGTTTCATTTGGCCGGGCAGCGTTTTATGGGGTAAAAAAAGAACCTACAAAGGCGTGCGGTTTGGGCTTACTTCAGGGCATTTACTGAACGATGAAACCCAGTATTTCAAATTGGAAAGCCGAAAATTCGTTTCTTATCGTGATTTTGAAAACATCCATGAAATTGACATTGATTTGTTAAAATCGCTTTTGTTTGAGGCATGGGATATTGATCAATCAAAAAAAAGTAAATAAAACCACCCTGCTTTTGAGTTCATCCAAATTCGGTTGCAAAAAAGAATAAAAAATTAGTTCTAGTTTTCTTAAATATTTACCTTTGCACACGCCAATGGCTGCGTAGCTCAACTGAATAGAGCATCCCGACACACGTGTCGGGAAGGTTTCAGGTAAGAATCCTGACGCAAATGGAAAATAATTGGCTGCGTAGCTCGATTGAATAGAGCACCCCGACACTCGTGTTGGGAAGGTTTCAGGTAAAAATCCTGACGCAAATGGAAAAATAATTGGCTGCGTAGCTCAATTGAATAGAGCATCTGACTACGGATCAGAAGGTTTCAGGTTTGAATCCTGACGCGGTCACAATGAAGCTGTCTCAAAAGGGCAGCTTCTTTTTTATGTACTCATTGTATATTTTACATTCCGATAAATTAAACGGATATTACATCGGATACACTTCTTTATCTGTTGAAGAAAGGCTTTACAAACATCTGCATTCAAAAAAAGGACATACCGCAAAAGCTACCGACTGGAAAGTGGTGTATGTAGAAACTTACCCAACAAAACAAGAAGCCATGCAACGTGAAAAGCAATTAAAGGCTTGGAAAAGTAAAACTCGGATTATAGAATTAATCTTTCGTAGCTCAACTGATTAGAGCATCCCGACACACGTGTCGGGAAGGTTTCAGGTTTGAATTCCCGCCCCTGAGGTGCGGGACAGGCTCTGACGCGGTCACAATGAAGCTGTCTCAAAAGGGCAGCTTCTTTTTTATGTACTCATTGTATATTTTACATTCTGATAAATTAAACGGATATTACATCGGATACACTTCTTTATCTGTTGAAGAAAGGCTTTACAAACATCTGCATTCAAAAAAAGGACATACCGCAAAAGCTACCGACTGGAAAGTGGTGTATGTAGAAACTTACCCAACAAAACAAGAAGCCATGCAACGTGAAAAGCAATTAAAGGCTTGGAAAAGTAAAACTCGGATTATAGAATTAATCTTTCGTAGCTCAACTGATTAGAGCATCCCGACACAGGTGTCGGGAAGGTTCATGCTGATACCATTGTGTATTCCTTTTTTGCTTTACCTAATTTTTTAGCACAAAAAAAGGCCTTGTGTCGTTTTTGTGGTCAAACATTTTTTTTGTGCAACTACCGTATAGTAATTTCAACCCATTAAATTTGTTGGCAATGAAACAACTTTGGCAATTATCGCTATTTATTTTGGGTATGGTGGTGACCAAAACCACAAACGCCCAAAACACACTAAACATAGAGGGCTACATCTATGCTGAAATATCCGGTGCTCCTGTAAGTCATGCAGATATTTCGTTTTCTGGTTCCTCCGACCATTTTATTTCTGACATTAATGGGCATTTTTTTGCCACCGTTTTTGAAGATGATACGATAATTGAAATATCGGCGGAAGGCTTTAAACCATTTAGAAAAGGTATTTCCACAAAAGAGTTGAACGCCCCGTTGAAATTTTATCTCATCGAACTATTCAATTTAATGGAGAATTCATTCAAACCTTCCTCTATTGGAACACATTATTTGGAATCTTCTCAAACCGACTATCTTAACTTAAATCCAAAAACCCTGATTCATTTGCCCTATATTTTTGGAGAACCAGAGCTGAACAAATTATTGCAAACTCAGGCTGGCATTGATTTTGGACTTAGTGGCTTTGGCGATATTTCCATTCGCGGTGATGCCATTGGTCAAAATCAATTTTTATTGAACGGAATTGCCAACAACTCTCGTGGCCATTTTGGCGGATTTCTGTCCAACTATTCTGGTTTTAATTACGATAATGTTACGGTTTATAAAGGGGCTTTTCCTGCAAGATTTGGGGGCACCTTATCCAGTGTAATAGACATTAGCAGCAATAAAGCAGTGCCAGAAGAGGTTTCAACAGATTTGCAGATTACTCTAATGATGGCCACACTCAATGTAAAAGCACCAATAGGAAAAAATGGCGGATTCAACTTAGGTTTCCGTCGTTCGCTTGTTGACGTACTTTTTAGCCAATCGCTTGGGTTTGTTCCTGTTAATTCTGAATTTACTATTGGCACTACATTCAATGTGTCCAACAAAGATAAATTGAGCTTTAACTACTTTCTACAGGCCAATCAATTTGGATATGAATTAGATAGGTTTGATACGGCTGCTAAAAGCATGGAGACTTTTGTTTTTAAATTTACCGAAAGATCTCATGTAACAAACGTCCAACTCAATCATCAATTCAACAAAAACCTTTCGTGCAATTTTATGGCCGGAATTTCCGCTTTTCAAATTGCAGAAAAACTTACTTTTTCGAGCACCAACCCACCTCCGGGCGATCCTTTTTCGTCGGAAATAAGTTATAAAAACAAGCGAAATGACTTTGTTTTGAATGCTGACTTTGTAAAACATCGACCAAAAAAATCCGACCTAAGATTTGGCCTACAAAACGTAATTACGCAAACAAACTCCGGCAATCTGTCTGGGAGCGATTTTGATGCACTGCATAATTTGACTGCCTTTACACAATACGGCGACACCACCAATATTGGTAGTATCGAGTCAGCTGCTTATATAGAAACAGAGCGAAAATTCTCGGACAAACTTTTAGTTAATTTTGGGGCAAGAGGTGTTCTTTATTCATGTCTTGATTTTACAAAACCCTATATAGAGCCGCGGGTGTCAGGTCGTTATAAACTTGATGCCACAACTTCTTTAAAATTTGGGTATGCAAGAATGAACCAATTCAAACACCTTTACGGAGCCTATTCGAGCGACTTTATTAAATTAATCAACTGGCTTCCGGCAAACGCAGATTTATTGCCACAAAATGCCAATATTCTTTCGGCAGGTTTGGTAAAAATCCTTAATGAAAATGTGCAATGGATTAATGAAGCCTATTTTAAAACCATTGATAATCAGTACTTATTCAGTTCATACTACGAATTGGGGTTGGGCAATATCAACGAAGTATCGCAAAAGGGAAAAGGTAAGGCTTATGGACTTGAGTCGAGCCTAAATGTGCGTGCGGAAAATGTTATATTTTTTGCCAATCTTAATCTCATGAAATCAAACAGACAGTTTGATGATTTGAATAATGGTGAGAAATTTAACTTCGATTTTAACAGAAGTTATTCAACGAAACTGGGGCTAATTGTCAATGCTTCCGATCAATTTATTTTCTCCGCCAATTTTACCTTTATGGGCAAACAACCCTTTACACTCCCCACTTCGAGATACAGAGACATTGACGGCAACATTATTTTGGGATACGACCACATAAATAACTATTACACACCCATTTACAGTCGGTTAGACCTTAAAGTATCCTACAATCTTTTGACTTATGGGCGTTTTGAATTTTCTGTTTATAATGTTTTGGCCTCTCAAAATGTGAGTAGAATTTTTACTCAGATTGACCCAAACAATTCAACCCAAACCAGATTTCAACCAATAAAACAGTATGAACTTGTTTTTATGCCATCCTTAGCATACGTTTTAACACTCTAAAAATTTAAATTATGAAAAATAGAATAGCAACATCTTTGTATATATTAACTGCCCTGTTTGCCGGTTCATGCAACTCTATTGAAATACCCGCAAATGAATTGCCTGATTTTGAACCAAAATTATCAATAAATTCATCCATAGATAATGAGAATATTATTTCTTTAAAAATAGAGAATACGGTAAACCCCTTTACCACAGACGTTCCAGCACCCTATAAGGATGTAGATATTTCGCTCACCGGAGCTTCGAGTGGAACATTTCCGGTTAGTTTTGATGCATCGTGCAACTGTTTTGTTTCTAACAAAGCGGCCAAACCCGGAGAAGTTTACACACTGCAGGTTAAAGATAAATTAGGAAAATACTCTACTGCCACCGCAACCACCTACATGCCCGCAAAACTTCTTGACAAAAAAGTTGAATTTGCTTTGAATGGCGGCATAGATATGGAAGGCAAACCCAGTGACCTAATCTCGGTTAGCTGGACTGATATAGCCGGAAGCCAATATTACATTGCCCACTTTTTATATTATAGCGAAGCCGCCGACTTATTTATTCCTTTTGATTTTGCTTTAGATGACCCATCCTTGGCCGCATCAGAAACCATTAAATTGGATGATGGCGGGTATTTGTTTTCGGATAAATTATTCAACGGTCAAAAGAAAAAAATATCCGTAGTGCCTCCAGGAGGGTTGGTTGCAGGAAATTCGGACATTCTATATTTAGTGCAAATCAGAACGGTTTCTAACGAATATTTTAAGTATTACAACACGCTCAATGCCTATAGGGAGAATGCAGATCTCGTGGCTTCAGGCTCAAGCGAAAACACTGTTATTGTTTATAACAACATTGAAAATGGAGCAGGAATTTTTATGGGGTCAACCATAGACAGCGACACCATTCGCTGATAAGCTACCTAAGTGAGGGCAACTGAATAACGTCTCTCACTAAAAAAACATCGCCAAACTCGGCTGCAAAACGGTGCATATCTTTTTGTGCATCTATTTTTCGGTAATAATTACCAACTCTTACCCTCCAGTTGGGCTGGTAGTAATCTTGATATACCTCCACAGCCATTTCCGGATATTGTGCTTTGAATTTACTGGCCATTTTGGTGGCCTCTGTTCGGCTGGTGCTGAAATACAATTGAATGCGATAGCCCCACAAATTGTTGGTGTCCACCGAAGCCACTTTGTTGTTTACCAATTTATCAAGAGGCTCGCCTCCTATCACTTCCACTTTTCCTTGGCTATAACCAAATACTGCAACGGAAACTAAAACAGAAATAAAAAGCAACTTTTTCATACCTACAAAGTTAAACGTTTGTGCCGTGGCACTTCTTGTATTTTTTTCCACTTCCGCATGGGCATGGGTCGTTTCTTCCAATTTTATTTTCCACCTTAATGGGTTTAGAAATTTCTCTCTGCACCTGAGCTGGTTGTTGCTGTGGAGTTTTATTAGATAAACCTATGTCATCTGCCCTACTTGTTTTCATGCCTTCATCACCTCTTCTATGGTGGGTTTCTTGAGCCTGTCTCACTTGGCTTGAATCTTGAGACTCGATGGTGCCCCTAAACAATAGCGAGAGCATTTCGCTGTTTAGCTCATTTACCATACTTTTAAACAAATTGAATGATTCCAATTTGTAAATCAACAATGGGTCTTTTTGCTCGTATGAGGCATTTCGGGTGGCTTCTTTCAAATCATCCAACTCGCGTAGATGTTCTTTCCAATGCTCATCTATTACGGCCAAAGCCGTCATTCGCTCAAAAGAATCAATTAAATGTGCTCCGTTGCTTTCGATGGTTTTGTCAATACTCGAAACTATTTGCAAACTTTTTCTGCCATCGGTAAACGGTACAACCACATTTTTTACATTTTCTCCCCGCTCGCGTTTAATGTTTTGAAACACCGGAACGGCCTGTTCTCGGATGGATTTGTTTTTTTCGTGATAATGCTTTCTAACCTGACCAAAAATGTTGTCCACTACGTCGCGAGATTCATAAAATTGACTCTCGTCCATTTCTGGTTCAAAGGCCAAATGTCTGAGCATATCCATTTTAAAATCATCAAAACTCCTATTATCCCTATGCTCATTAATCAACTCCTCAACCGTATCAAACATGGCGTTATTTATGTCCACCGAAAGTCTTTCTCCAAACAAAGCGTGCTTTCTTCGTTTATAGATAGCTTCCCGTTGTTTGTTCATCACGTCGTCATACTCCAACAGTCGTTTTCGCATGCCAAAATGGTTCTGTTCTACTTTTTTCTGGTTTCGCTCTATGGCTTTTGTCAACATGCTGTGTTGAAGCACTTCTCCATCTTCATACTTCATCATGTCCATTACCTTTACCACTCTGTCTGAGTTGAAAAGTCGCATCAAATCGTCTTCCATAGAAACGAAAAATTGCGATGAACCCGGATCTCCCTGCCTACCGGCTCTACCTCTTAACTGACGGTCAACCCTCCGTGATTCATGCCGCTCAGTTCCTAAAATAGCCAAACCTCCGGCTTTTAACACTTCTGGGGTTAGCTTAATATCAGTACCCCGACCTGCCATGTTGGTGGCAATGGTCACCGCTCCACTTTTGCCTGCTTCTGCCACTATTTCGGCCTCACGTTGGTGTTGTTTGGCGTTCAAAACATTGTGTTTTATCTTTCTAAGATTTAACATTTTGCTCAATGTTTCAGAAACCTCTACCGATGTAGTTCCCACCAAAACCGGACGACCTTGCTCTTGCAGTTTTAGAACTTCATCCATTACTGCATTGTATTTTTCGCGTTTGGTTTTATAAATTAAATCGTCTTTATCGTCTCTTACTATTGGTTTGTTGGTAGGAATTACCATTACATCCAATTTGTAAATTTCCCAAAATTCTCCTGCTTCCGTTTCTGCCGTTCCGGTCATACCCGAAAGTTTGTGATACATTCTAAAAAAGTTTTGGAGTGTGATGGTGGCAAACGTTTGAGTAGCTGCTTCTACTTTTACGTTTTCTTTGGCTTCTATGGCCTGATGCAACCCATCGCTATATCTTCGGCCATCCATAACCCTGCCCGTTTGCTCATCAACAATCTTTACTTTGTTATCCTGAACAATGTATTCTTTATCTATTTCAAACAGGGTATAAGCCTTTAGCAATTGATTTACCGAATGAATACGCTCAGATTTAATCGAGAAATCTCGAAGTAAATCGTCCTTCTTTCGTTGTTTTTCTGCCGATGACAGTTCATTTTTTTCTAATTCGGCTATCATACCTCCCACATCGGGTATGATAAAAAAATTGGGGTCTTCACCAGAGGTTGTAATTAACTCGATACCTTTATCGGTAAGCTCTACCTGATTGTTTTTTTCGTCGATGGTAAAGAATAGGTCTTTGTCAACCTTTGGCATTTCTTTTTGGTTATCCTGCAAAAACGTGTTCTCCGTTTTTAGCATAAGAGCATTCATGCCTTGTTCTCCCAAAAATTTGATTAACGGTTTGCTTTTTGGCAATCCTCGATGTGCCTGAAAGAGCTTGAATCCTCCATTCTTATCATCGCCAGCCTCTATCAATCTTTTGGCCTCAAGCAATGCCTGAGAGGTATATTGTTTTTGAGCTTCAACAAGTCGTTGTATTCTTGGTTTTAATGCTGCAAATTCATGTTGATCGCCTTTGGGTATTGGCCCAGAAATAATAAGTGGGGTTCTAGCATCATCAATCAATACGGAGTCCACCTCGTCTATCATGGCATAATGATGTTTGTGTTGCACCAAATCATCGGTGTCGTGAGCCATGTTATCTCTCAAATAATCGAAACCAAATTCGTTATTGGTTCCATAAGTAATATCTGCCAAATAGGCATTTTTTCTTTCTTTTGAGTGCGGCGAATAATAGTCGATACAATCTACCTTCAACCCGTGAAATTGAAATATGGGAGCATTCCACTCACAGTCGCGTCGGGCAAGATAATCGTTTACCGTAACAATGTGTACACCCCGTTTTCCGAGGGCATTCAGATAAGCCGGCAAGGTGGAAACCAATGTTTTTCCTTCTCCTGTGGCCATTTCGGCAATTTTTCCTTGATGCAGAGCCACACCGCCGATAAGCTGAACATCGTAGTGTATCATGTTCCAGTTTACTTCTGCTCCGGCAGCCAACCATTTTGTTTGGTACACCACATCACTACCTTTTATGGAAATATGCGGACGTGTTGCTGCCAAATCTCTGTCATACTGGCTGGCAGTGGCCGTCACTTCGTCATTTTCGGTAAATCTGCGAGCTGTATCTTTCACAACTGCAAATGCCTCCGGAAGAATATCCATCAACACTTTTTCCAGTTCTTCGTCGCGTTCTTTTTCTAATGCGTCAATCTCGTCATACCATTCTTCTTTTTCTTCGATGGCATCGGCTTCAGAAGCATTAATTTTTGACCGAAGTTCAGCAATTTGTTGGTCAATACCTTTTAAGTGATTATTTATTCGTTCAATAAATTCATTTGTTTTAGAACGAATCTGATCGTTTGTAAGCGACTTATATTCAGCATAGTATTTATTAATTTTATCTACAAATGGCTCAACCACCTTCAGGTCTCTGTCCGCTTTGTTTCCAAAAATATTTGATATGCTTTTTACGAGATTTCCTAACATATTTTTATTTGCTAACCGTTTATTTCGGTAATTTTCTTTGCTTTCCTGCTTTATAATAAAAAATCATGCCAATTGCCCAAGCGGCAAAATTGGCATGATTTACCCTTCTATTTTCCAAGAAATGACTGATTCTTTTGGTATATTTTTCTATTTGGTTGTGGAAAACGATTGAACCGTTTTATAACCATCACTGCTTGCTTTGAAACTCATTGATGTGGCCGTTGCCGATTGGAAAATATACTTGAATCTGTTGTTTTGAGCATCTTGAATGTCCATGGTATCACTTTTATTTACCCATGTCCATCGGCCCTCAAGTGATTGAGACAACCGAAAGGTTCCGTCATTTAAAAACTCATGGTCAAGACCGGTGCCCGCTGTAGCCGGATACCAAACTTTGTCATACAACAATTTTTTGTCGCTGTCTGTTAATTTTCCGGTTGATGTGTTGTTGTCGTTAGTTGATGTACCGTCATCTCCGCACGATTGAAAAGCAATTACCGCCATTACAATCAAAAAATATTGAGCAAATTTTTTCATTACTTTATTTTAAAAATTTTTTTCCAAAAGTAGGTTACTGTAAACTGCTTTACAACTTTTGACTTTCAATTTTTTTAATAAGATAGGTTTGAGAATTATGAAAACCTATTAACTCCGTTTATTACAACCAAAAAGATAAAAATTTGGTTTTAGAGTTACTTTAGATTCTCCCAAAAAATAACTTAAAACTCCTTCTCTTATTTGAATTTTCTCTTTTTCAACACTCCATCTTCCCAATATTCTAATCGAATGAGTTTTCCTTTTTTGTCATAAATCTTCCATTTTCCATCGGGTTTGCCCTCTTTGTTATAGCTTCCGGTGCGTTTACCCAAAAAATCTGTTTCGCCCATTATCCATTTACCCACTCGCTTTCCATGCTCATAGTTTCCTTTTGACAAGGTGACCGGATTTGAAGCATTCTCTACCCACAAACCTTCCTTTTTACCCTCAACATATATGCCTCTATCTGCCACCACTCCGCTGTCGTATCTCACAAAAAGGCCATCAAGTTTTCCATCTTTATAGTTCTTTTGTTCAATAATCAAGGTTTTGCTCATTTTATCTTTTCCTGACATATATATCAATGCAGGACCTTCAAGATTTCCTTTTTTGTATGTCTCGGAGGTTAATTTGTTACCATTTTCATCAAACACTAATTTTTTGCCTTCCAAAAAACCATCTACATAGTTCGACTCTTCGGCCAAAACCCCGTTTGAATGAAATGTGCGGTATGCCCCATGCACCACACCCATTTTATAATTGATTTCTGAACTAACTCTTCCCCACTCTACATAGTTGGTTGATTTTCCGTCGGGTACACCCTCTTTAAAATTTGTTTCGTGCTGTATTTTTCCATTAGTAAACCAGCTTGTTTCCAAGCCTTCTTTTACCCCCATTTTGTAGTTAATGCTTCGCCATATTGAACCTGCGGGATAAAAATCCTGACATTCGCCATCCTTTTCGCCCATAGTATAATGATAGATTTGATCCTGATTTCCGTTTTCAAACCAAGTTCTATATACCCCGTTTCTATAACCTTTGGTATATTCAATTTCTTCATTTTTCTTTCCGCTGAAATACCAACTTTTAAACCAACCGTCAATTCTTCCGTTTTTCCATTCAATTCGTTGCCAAAGCTGATCTTTTTTTGTTGGATGATACAGCACGCTTATCCCATCAAAAGGTTTGTTTTGATAGTAATAGATGCTGTCTCGCTTATCCAGTTTTTCGGCTGATACCGTTATTCCTTGACCAAACAAAGGTTGCCCAATGAATAGGCCAAACAATACAAACAAAACCACTTTTGCTTTTTTCATACCATTTTATTACGGTTTCAAAACTAAAACTATTGTGTCACATCAAAAAAAGAGACTTCATTTTGGCGTATGCTTTTTTACACATTGTAACTTTCGGTATTACCTTGTCGTATTTTTGCCACCTATGACACACATTCCTCTTTTGGTAGTTGCCTCCGGCGAAATGATTTTCTTCTCCGTCTTTATTGTGTTTATACTTTTCGTGTTGATGCTCGACTTAGGCATTTTTTCGAAAGAAAATAAGATTGTAACCTTTAAAGAATCGTTGCTATGGACATTAGCTTGGGTGCTTTGTGCTTTAGGTTTTTTTATGCTGCTAAAAACTCATGGCAACTGGGTGCACGGATACAGTACAATGGGGCAATTAGAACATTTGATAGAAAAATATGAGCACAAAATTGATATATCTGGGCTTGATTTTGACCAAGCTACCAAATCATACAACAACAACCTTTCGGTAGAATTTATTACCGGATATTTTATCGAATATGCGTTGAGTGTCGATAACATTTTTGTGATTCTCCTCATTTTTCAGGCATTTGCCGTGCGAGAAAGATATTACAAACGCGTACTTTTTTGGGGCATTTTGGGTGCTCTTGTTTTGCGGTTTGTCTTTATTTTTTCGGGGGCAGCCCTTATTCAACGTTTTCATTGGGTGCTTTATATTTTTGGGGCATTTTTGATTTATAGTGGCATTAAAATTTTAATTGAAAAGGAGAAAGAGGAAAAAATAGATGAAAAAAACCATCCTATGGTCAAGTTCATTGGCAAGATAATGCCCGTTTTTCCTCGCTATATTGGTCACAATTTCTTTTTAAAGAAAGATAAACGTACATGGGCAACGCCATTGTTTATTGTTCTGATGGTGGTAGAATTTAGCGATCTGATTTTTGCCATTGACTCCGTGCCGGCCATTTTTGTGGTTACCAAAGACCCATACATTGTTTTTTTCAGCAACATATTTGCCATTATGGGTTTGCGGTCGATGTTTTTTGTGTTGTCTAATGTAATGCACCTTTTCCGTTTTCTTAAATACGGTTTGGGTGTTTTGCTAACGTTCATAGGCTGTAAAATGCTTTTTCACAAGTTTATGGTTGAAACATTGGGCATTGACAATATCAAATCGTTATTGATTATCGGCATTATCCTCGGAACAAGCATTGTGCTGAGTTTGCTTATAAAAGAGAAAACAATACCGCAACCCGCCGACTGAAGAGGCTAATCTATATTCAGATTAATCCTGCACAACTTATATTCTCCGGCGGGAGTTTTCATTACACAGTAGATACTATCACCTTCTAACAATGCTCTGTCAGGGTCAACGTCGAACAGATTGTTTTCTTCCGACTTTTCAAATGTTCCGGCCACATTTTCTCGAGTAATTTCTTGGTCGTCAAAATCTACTCTTATTAGCTGTAAAACTTGCGGGTTTTGGGCAGACATGGTATAAGTTTTCCCACTCTTTTCGGTTGGAACAGTAAAATTACCGAGCATGTAAACCGAACCCTCGTCAACTTGCACTATCAAAGGTCTATGATAATCGGGGTCAAGTACATGATTATATCGAGTTTCATTCATAACGCGATGAACAAGAACCATTTTATTGTTATACTCTGGATAGTATAAAATGGTGGGGCAAGCAATAACACTGAACATCCCCCTTTTGACTGGAAACTGAAGGGTTAGCATACCTTGTTTATAATTTTGAAGTGGTTTTATTTCCTCCGTAGAAGTTGAAAAATTCTCCAAGTTTAAATCCTTAAAATAGGAAAGGTACGAACTTTGAAATTCGTGCTGATCTCCATCAGGATTTTCCCTAAAATTTGAAACTTCCAAAGCATTTTTTTCAAACAAATTCGATTCGGAATCGTCCAAAATAACCTTAAATAAAATGAATTCCGTTTCGCTTGGAGACTTATCACTTTTTGATAAATACGAAACAAAATGTAGTTCCCCCGTATTTTTAAGGACAAAATTAATCGGAGGCATACTGTTTGAATAATTTTGATAATTCTTATATCCGACACAACCTTCTACAATTTTACTTCTTTCGGTTCTATTCTCGAAGTCATATAACTTCAACATTAGAGAGGAGTTAGAAAATTTACTTTCATTAATATAGAGAGGTTGATCGCTGGTTTCAAATGTTAATATATGGTGATTAAAACCAATAAAATTATGCCTATTATGAGTTAAAAGATAACCAATTTCTTCTAAATTTAAATCAAAAATTCTAATAGCAGAATAGTACTTTTTAGCTTCATCCTTAGATTTAAAAATTGACTCTCTAAACATTATAAAATTGGAATCCACGGAAAGTTTCATTTCAAACAATGACAAACGATTGTACTTGGAATAACCTCCAATGGAATGCTGGCTAATTGAAACTTTTAAGTCATCAATGGTTAATACTATTATTCTTATAACTTCTTCGTGTTCAACATTATTAGAAATTTTATCGGTCGGCATTGCAGATAAAATGATTTTGTTCTTAGAACACACAATCGATGGATTGCGAAAATTTGAAAAATCAATTATATTCTTATCCAAACTATTTGTGACATCATCCGTACTATAGATGATAAAATATTTTGCAATTTCTTTCCCAGTTTTTTTATCAATAAAATGCAAGCTTTTATTGGTTTCAGACTCTGAACTAGTGTTCATTGAGATTGCAATCTCTTGCACCACCACCACTTTTTCAAAAGTGGCCAACACCTTCATATCATGTCGGTAGCCTTTTTGATATTTTTGATCCGGAATTGTTACTTCCAACTTATCAAAAGCCTTATAATCCAAGACTTTTTGGCCAAAACAAAGGTTAAAAAAAAGTAAAGCAGGAAGAAAAAATTGAAATCTCATTTGAAATATTTTTTGTCAAAAATACTCAATGAGTTATTCTAAAAAAGAAAAAATTCAGAAAAGAAATTTTGCCATAAGAGGCGAGTTTTGTTTTATAAACTCGCCTCTTGTCGTTTTATGAAATCGCTCAACTCTTTGCCTTTCAACAAGTTTTGAGCCAATTTAGCTAAATCCAGGGCGTTGTTCATCAGTATCTTTTGTGCATCAGCATCTGTTGTTTCCAACACCTTTTTGGCCAAACTGTGGTTGGTGTTTACACTTACCGCATATCGTTCGGGTAGGCTGCCAAACATGGCCATGCCGCCCATGCCACCCATTTCGCTCATTCTCCGCTCCCACTCGCTGCGGGTAATGGTTAAAAACTCATCGTTCGGAGAAAGAACCACCGTTTTTATCTCAAATTTTTCCTTATTGATGTTGTTTTCAAACGCTTCTTTTAAGCTGTTTACTTCGCTGTCGCTCAACACAGATTCCGACTTTTCGTCTTTGTCAATCAATTTGTCGATGGTGTCGGCATCTACCCTTTTTAGCTGCACCTTTTCCAGTTTATGCTCAATATTGCTAACAAAATGATTGTCAATAATTTCGTCCATCAATAGCACATTGTAGCCTTTGTCTTGTGCCTTTTGCACATAGCTGTATTGAGCTTCGTAATCGTTGGTATAAAGTGCAATGGTGTTGCCATCCTTGTCGGTTTGGTTGGGTTTTATTTCCTCCAAATAGGTATCCAAAACCGTGTGCTTGCCATCCACATCTTTCATCAGGCATATTTTTCGGGTGCGGTCATAGAACTTTTCGTCACTGAGCATGCCATATTTCACAAATAGGTTGATGCTGCTCCACTTGGCTTCAAAATCGGTTGGGTCGTTTTTATATAATTCCGCCAACTTGTCGGCCACTTTTTTGCTTATGTGACCTGTTATTTTTTTAACGTTTCCATCGGCCTGTAATGCACTTCGGCTAACGTTTAATGGTATGTCGGGGCTGTCAATTACACCGTGCATCAACATCAAATATTCAGGCACAATGTCTTCTACATTGTCGGTTACAAACACTTGATTGCAGTATAGTTGAATTTTGTTTTTGTGCGGTTCAATTTCCTTTTTAATTTTCGGGAAATACAATATTCCGGTTAAATTGAATGGGTAATCAACGTTTAAGTGAATCCAAAAGAGGGGTTTTTCGGCAAATGGATACAGCTCTTCGTAAAATTTGATGTAATCTTCATCGGTCAAATCTGCCGGATTTTTCTTCCAAAGCGGCGTGGTGTTATTTATAACCTTTTTGTCAAACTCAATTTCGATGGGCAAAAATTTGCAGTATTTAGTCAACAATCCGTTCACTTTGTAACTCTGCAAAAAGTCAGCATTTTCCTCATTGATATGAAGAATAATATCGGTTCCACGCTTTTTACGTTTGCCTTTTGTTATGCTAAAATCCGTGGTGCCTTCACAAATCCAATGAGCGGCTTCGCTACCTTCCTGATAACTTTTGCTCACTATTTCTACCTTGTCGGCCACCATAAACGATGAGTAGAAGCCCAATCCAAAATGACCAATGATATTGGCTGACTCTTTGTCGTCTTTAAATTTTTCGACAAATTCTTCCGCCCCACTGAAAGCAATTTGATTGATGTACTTATCTATTTCTTCGGCAGTCATACCAATTCCTTGGTCGCTAATAGTCAAGGTCTTTTTCTTTTCGTCAAGACTTACGGTTATTTTCAAATCATCTGTTTGACCCGTTTTTTCACCTTTGCTGGCCAATACTTTTAACTTGTTGGTAGCGTCCACCGCATTCGAAATCAACTCTCTTAAAAATATTTCGTGGTCGGTATAGAGAAACTTTTTAATTATCGGGAAGATGTTCTCGGTGTTTACTGATACTTTTCCTTTTTGCATTTTTCGTTTTATTTTTAGTTCGGGCGTTACAAATTGTTTACCAAAAGCAAAAAAATTGAATTGGCTTGCCAAACTGTGTCAAATCGGCAGTATAATTGTCATTATTTTGAGTATGCAGGAAAAAAATTCAGCTTTACGAAACATTTTAAGCGACCGTGAGTTCTGGATGCTCTTGGCATTTAATATTTCTATTTTGGTGGCCTATTATCTCGATAGAAGCACTGCCAGCATGGTCGTTCTTGTCTATTTTCTGCAATCGGTTTTTATTGGTTTGCAATATTTTATCCGACTTATAGCCGAAGCACGCCGCACGGGAAAAAGCGAGGGCAAAACACCCAAATATGGCATGGCCCTCTTTTTTATGTTTCACTACGGCATGTTCCATTTGGTGTATATCGTTTTCTTATTCAAAATTTTGATAGACCTGCCCGGCAAAATAGATTACAGATGGGCCACCATTTTGTTTTGGGTTTTTATGGCCAATGGCATTTTCAGCGGTCTCTCTGATGCCAAAAAAGATGCGGAAGGAACCAGTGGTGGTTTCACCTTTTTTGAACCCTATTTCCGCATTGTGCCCATGCACTTGCTCATCATTTTTGGGTTTAATAATTCCTTTACCTCCATTGACAAAACCTTTTTATTCTTTATCGGTCTAAAAACATTGGCAGATTTACTTATGCATATCGTTACCAATAAAACGTTTAAACACAAAAGACCGAATGCTACCGAGGGTTGGATATGATTTTTTTAAGATGCTTAGTTGATTTGGAGATTAGTTGATTTGAGATTCTTCGGACTTCGTCCTCTGACCCGATAGCTATCGGGTGACGAAAAGACCTTGACCTGTCATGCAGAGCGTATGAAGTTTGTCCGCCAATAGGGTAAAGCATCATAAAATTTGAATTGTTTGTTGGTGAGATGAAGCGATTATTGAATTAACACAAAAAGTGATGCATTATTTGGGTTAACTGTCAATTACAACCGCCATTATGTTCTCGAAAAATATTTGTCTCGATTTTCTTTTAATTGAAATCTTATTCCAAGGAATAACCATTTGGAATTTTAGGAATAATAAATCCTTGTTTTATTTTAACTGTTACCCCATTGCTCGATAATCCTGAGTTATTAAATCGGATTTGCGTTACATTTTCGAACCGTACTTTTTTTAGACTATGGTTGATATAAATGTATGCCCCTGCTCGATACTCCACCACATCATGATTGGTAAATTCACTGATAAGAATATCATTTGTGGTAAAATCAATTTTGGGAATTCCTCCTAAACAGTTCCACCTCTTAAGGCTATTTAAGTCCTTAAAAATTTTTATCCCATCGGGAAATCCACAGCTATCAGGAACAGGAAAAGTTTCCACATTTAACTGCTCCCAGCCCTTATAATACTTAGGGTCTGGAATTTCAAGATCATTGCAGGAGAATAGCAAAAACAACCCTGAGATAGTAATAAGTGCGATTCTAAAATCCCTCATTTGACTGTAAAATATGTGCATACCCGAATGTAACGTTATTTTGGCCAAAACCTCCAGCTATGATTAGTCTTGATCGAGACCCTATCGGAATTCTTGACTCTAAAGCTAAATAATAGTAAAAGCCATTTCTTTCCATTTTTGGAAGTGTGATATAAGTCTTCAAGACAGGTACGTCCGTTATCAAAGCTTGATAAACAGTTTTTACCCCTGTTCCCAAGAGTAAAGAAAAATCAACCCTATCGGTTTCGACAAATGTATTTCGAAGTCTAAACCCAAATCCCCATTCCCTATTTCTAATAAAATAATCACCTATACCAGGCCAATTTCGCTTGTGATTGTCAAAATCATGATATAGTTCAAAAGCAAGACTCCTATTGTTCGATTGTAAATCGTATGTGACAAAAAAGGAAGGCGGAAACTCGTCCCTTGTCGTCTCTTTTATTAAATTGTATCTAGCAGAAAACTCTATGTTTTGAGCAAAAGCAAGATTAATGCTCAGGCAAACCAAAATCGAAAATGAGAGCACTTTTTTCAGCATTTTACAATTATACTTTTTTAGTTTTTATCCTTTTCTGCTTATTAAAATTATTTTCTTCAAAATTCGAGACAGCATAATCCTGCAGCAGACAGCCATCTGGTGAAGGCAAATCAGGTTTACATGGAAACCCGATCCGTCGTGCAGAGCGTAAGCGAAGCATCTAAAAGTTGCTTCGTTGATAGCGATGCAGCGGCAAGCCTCTGAATGAGGAATCACAAACCCTAATCGAAAACTTGTTCATAACTCCTGCATTTATCAACACAGCCAAAACAGTGGGGTTGCATATTTTCGTTGGTTGATTTTAAATCAGAAAAAATGGCTCAGCAAATAAATTACGATGACAGCAGTATTCGGTCGCTCGATTGGCGAGAACATATCCGTATAAGACCCGGAATGTATATTGGCAAGCTCGGCAACGGCTCGGCTGCCGATGACGGAATTTATGTGCTGCTTAAAGAAATTATTGACAACTCCATTGATGAGTTTGTGATGGGAAATGGCAATAAAATAGAAATTGACATTGACCAACGCCATGTGCGAGTGCGAGATTATGGCCGTGGTATTCCGTTGGGAAAAGTTATTGATTGCGTTTCGAAAATTAATACAGGCGGTAAATACGATTCAAAAGCATTTCAAAAATCGGTAGGATTAAACGGTGTGGGAACAAAGGCCGTAAATGCCTTGGCCACTCATTTTAAAGTGCAATCGTTTAGAGACGGCATGTCTAAGCTTGCCGAGTTTGAAACCGGAAATTTGGTAAGCGAACAAGACCTAAAAACGGAAGAACCCAACGGGACACTCATTGAATTTGTGGCCGACGATACTATTTTTAAAAATTACAAATACATCCATGATTTTGTCGAAAATCAAGTGTGGAATTATGTGTATTTGAATGCCGGACTTAACATTTGGTTCAACAAAAAAAGGTATTACTCCAAAAATGGTTTGCTGGATTTGTTGGAAAGAAAATCGAACGAGGAGCAACTTCGCTACCCAATCATTCATTTGAAAGGCGAAGACATTGAAATTGCCTTTACGCACGACAGTCATTACGGCGAAGATTACTACAGCTTTGTAAACGGGCAACACACCACCCAGGGCGGAACACACCTTAATGCGTTTAAAGAAAGTATTGTAAAAACGCTTCGTGATTATTACAAAAAACAATTTGAACCTAGTGATATTCGGGCTTCTATTGTTTCTGCCATCAGCATACGAGTGCAAGAACCTGTGTTTGAATCTCAAACAAAAACTAAATTGGGCAGCACCGACATGGGGCCGGATGGACCGAGCATAAAGGCATACATTAATGATTTTATTAAAACCTCGCTCGACAACTATTTGCACCGAAATACCAATGTGGCAGATTTGCTATTAAAACGAATTCAACAGTCGGAACGCGAGCGAAAAGACATGGCAGGTGTTCGAAAAATTGCCAAAGAAAGAGCCAAAAAGGCCAATTTACACAACAAAAAATTGCGTGATTGTAGGCTGCATCTCAACGAAGACAAAGCAGAAGAAGTGCTTGATTCTACCCTGTTCATAACTGAGGGCGACTCGGCCAGCGGGTCTATAACCAAAAGCAGAAACGTAAACACACAGGCCGTGTTTAGCTTGCGTGGAAAACCCTTAAACTGCTACGGTTTAAACAAAAAAGTGGTGTATGAAAACGAGGAGTTTAACCTACTTCAGCACGCTTTAAACATTGAAGAAGGCATAGAAAACCTGCGGTATAACAACATTGTGATTGCCACCGATGCCGATGTGGACGGAATGCACATTCGACTGCTTATGCTTACCTTCTTTTTGCAGTTTTTCCCGGATTTGGTGCGAGGCGGACACGTGTATATTCTTGAAACCCCCCTTTTTAGGGTGAGGAATAAACAGGAGACCATCTATTGCTATACAGATCAAGAACGAATAAATGCAATTAATAAATTAAAAAATCCGGAAATAACTAGATTTAAAGGTTTGGGAGAAATAAGCCCAGACGAATTTGGCAACTTTATTGGTGAAAATATTCGTTTGGAACCCATTATTTTGAATGAAGAAACACCGATTCCAAAGTTGTTGGAATATTATATGGGCAAAAACACGCCTGAACGTCAAGAGTTTATCATCGAAAACCTGAAGGTAGAGTTGGATAAATCAGAGGAAAAAGAGTTAGAGGAGCTGGTGGCCTAATTGTTAAAAGACCTGACAGGTTTTAAAAACCTGTCAGGTCTTTTTTTAAACAAATACTTCACAACTTTTAAACTTGGATGTTTTGGTTAAGTGAGAAATTTTAATTTCGCTCGCCATAGAAAAAAGCATTAGAATGTATAATTTAAGGTAGGTGTTTGCTGTTAAAACAATTTAAACCTTCAAACCCTAAATCTTAAACATTAACACAAAACGTGTCGGAAGAAAACGAGCATATAGAAAACGAAGAGGTTAATACTGGCGGAACTGAGCGGGTTTTGAAAGGTATGTATGAAGACTGGTTTTTGGACTATGCTTCTTATGTGATTTTGGAACGTGCAGTGCCGCATATAAACGATGGTTTAAAACCTGTGCAACGCCGCATTTTGCACAGCATGAAAGAAATGGATGATGGCCGATACAACAAGGTGGCCAACATTATTGGTCATACCATGCAATATCATCCGCACGGCGATGCCAGCATTGGCGACGCCATTGTAAACCTTGGTCAAAAAGATTTGTTGATTGATACTCAGGGAAACTGGGGAGATATTCGCACGGGTGACAGTGCTGCCGCCCCGCGATATATCGAGGCTCGGCTGACAAAATTTGCCCTTGAAGTGGCGTTTAACAAGCAAACCACGGATTGGCAAAAATCGTATGACGGACGTAAGAATGAACCTATTACGTTGCCTGTCAAATTTCCGTTGTTGTTGGCTCAAGGCGTTGAGGGAATTGCTGTTGGACTTTCCACGAAAATTCTTCCGCACAACTTCATTGAGCTTATTGAGGGTAGCATTGCCATTTTAAAAGGTAAAAATACTGAACTTAAACCCGATTTTCCAACTGGGGGCTATGCCGATTTTTCTGATTACAACAGCGGTCAGCGAGGTGGTAGAGTAAAAATCAGAGCCAAAATTGAAGAAAGCGATAAGAAAACACTGGTTATTCGTGAAATACCTTACGGACAAACCACAGGTTCGGTTATAGATTCTATACTAAAAGCCAACGAAAAAGGAAAAATCAAAATCAAAAAAGTGGTAGATAATACCGCTAAAGAACTCGAAATTGAGGTGCATTTGGCCGCCGGAATTTCTACCGACAAGACAATTGACGCACTCTATGCTTTCACTGCGTGCGAGGTTTCGATAAGCCCCAATGCCTGTGTGATTGTGGATAATAAACCCATGTTTTTGAGTGTGGACGAAATACTTCGTATAAACACCGAGAACACTCGCGATTTGCTGCGTCAAGAATTAGAAATAAAACGAGGTGAATTAGAAGAAAAATGGCACTTCAGCTCGTTGGAAAAGATATTTATTGAAGAACGCATTTATCGGGATATTGAAGAAGAAACAACTTGGGAAGGTGTTTTGGCCGCCATTGACAAGGGGTTGGATCCATTCAAAAAACTTCTTAAAAGAGAAGTAACCCAAGATGATATTGTTAAACTGACCGAAATTAAAATTAAACGCATTAGCAAGTTCGATTCGTTTAAAGCCGACGAACTGCTGAAAGGTATTGAAGATGAGTTGGCAGAAGTAAACCATCACCTCGAAAACCTTACGGAGTTTACCATTGAATATTATAAAAATCTTTTAAAGAAATACGGCAAAGGTCGCGAACGCCTTACCGAAGAACGGACATTTGGAAGTATTGAAGCGGCTGTGGTTGCCGTTGCCAATCAAAAACTATATTATAATGCCAATGAAGGCTTTGTGGGAACCGGTTTGCGAAAAGACGAATACGTGTGTGATTGCTCGGATATTGACGACATCATTGTTTTTCATAGAAACGGCAACTATACTGTAAGTAAAGTGAGTGATAAGGCCTTTTTCGGAAAAGAGATTATATATGTGGATGTATGGCGAAAGGGTGACGACCGAAAGGTGTACAACTGCATTTACACCGATGAGAAATCGGGTAAAACATTTGCCAAACGGTTTAATGTAAACTCCATAACACGTGACAAAACCTACAACGTCGGAAAGCCTGAAAGTTCAAAAATCCAATATTTTACGGCCAACAACAATGGGGAAGCCGAAATTGTGAGCATTCAACTGCATGGGTTGGCAAAAGCACGCAAAAAATTATTTGATTTTGATTTTGCCGATTTAGCCATAAAAGGACGTGGCTCACAAGGTAATACAGTGAGTAAATACCGCATTAGAAAAGTTGAATTAAAAGAAAAAGGCCAGTCAACCATTGGCGGTAGAAATATTTGGTATGAAGAGGCCATTGGCCGACTAAATGTGGATGAACGGGGAAAATTGCTTGGTAGTTTTCAAACAGATGATTTGATTTTGGTTATTCACAAATCAGGAGAATATCAGCTTACAAACCATGAACTTACAAACCATTACGACCCAAATGATGTGGAACTTATAGAAAAATTCAACCCTAAAAAGCCTATTACCTGCATTCATTTTGATGCCAAACAAAAAGAAGAATTTGTAAAACGTTTTTTGATAGAAACTACCACGGTTGGCAAAAAATTTCAGTTTATCAACGAAGGCAGAAACTCGAAGTTGCTTTTTGTTTCTACCAAAAAGCGACCGACAATATTGCTTACCACCAAAAACGATAAAGGTGAAAAAGCCGAAGATGAAATTGATTTGTCGGAATTTATTGACATCAAAGGTTGGAAATCTACCGGAAATAAACTGAGCTACAACAATTTTGTAAAGTTTAAAGAAATTGAAACCGATGATGCCGAAGTAGAAGAAATTGTTGAGATGGACGAATCAGAAACGGAGGACGAAGTGGAAACCAACGAAGAAAACAACCTAAAAACTTCTGAAAAACCTAAAATAGAGGAAATGGCTAAACCTGATAAACAAGAATCGGGAGGTAATAACCAAAAACCCAAGACTTTTACATCTGGCGATCAATTAAATCTTTTGTAGATGACTGAAAATAAAGTAGTTCCCATTTCTATTCCGGGCATTCATCAAGCCTTTTGGCCTTATTTTTTGAAATGCACGGATAACAAAAAAATAAAAGTGTTGGATTGTGGTGCCGGACATGGAGCTTTTACAAAAAAATTATTTGAAGCCGGGTATGATGTGGCTGCCTGCGACTTATTTCCCGAAATATTCTATTACGATAAAGTGGCCTGCAAAAAGGCTGATGTAACGGACAGTTTGCCCTATTCGGATAATGAATTTGATGCCATTGTGGCCATGGAAATAATGGAACACATACAAGACCACGAACGTTTTTTTGCAGAGGCAAACCGAATTTTAAAACCAGGGGGAAGCGTTTATATCTCCACGCCCAACATTTTGAGCTTAAAATCGAGAGTTCGATTTCTTTTTACCGGATTTTTCTACAGTTTCAAACCACTGGAAATCAAAAACTACAACGGTTTGCAGCACGTTGCCTCGCTCACACTCGACCAATATGATTATCTGGGTGTAAAACACGGTTTTGACCGAGCCACTTATAGTTTTGATAAAAGACAAACCACCTCTCTCATTTTTCTTCTCCTCTACCCTATTTTGTGGCTCATGGCACGCATCAAGAAAACCGGAGATATGCACAACACGCTCGACTTATTGACTGGCAGAATTATTTTTATGCGATACTTGAAACCGAACAAATAAAGGACATCAATACATTCTAAATCTAAATTTAGGGAGAAAAAAGAAAGGGTGGCTAACCGGATTCGAACCGGCGACCAACGGAACCACAACCCGCTACTCTAACCAACTGAGCTATAGCCACCATCTTTTCAAAGAACCACTTCGTTTGAAGAGGGCTGCAAAAATAATAGAATTCAGAATTTTATTTCAATAAAAAATTTTGAAAGATTTTGATGACAATATCCACAAATGTGCAGAACAAAATACCAAAACCCGATGTAGCACGGTTATTTTTGAAGGTTCATTATTTTGACAGGAAAATGCAATTGACTTTAAGAAAACGGTTTCTATTCAGCATACTTCTAATCATTTCTGCTTTTGTTGTAAATGCTCAAAAAACTCAGGTTTATGAGAAACCGGAAGAGATTTTTTATCATGGGGTTGAATTGTATGACAAAGAAATATTTGGACCTGCCATTGAGGAGTTTGAACGCTTTTTGAGTACCAAACATAACAGCGATTTATTGACCAGTCAGGCTGAGCTATACGTTCTGCTGAGCCATTTGCAGCTATACCATCAGGGATACGATAAAAAAATTGAGCATTACATAAACCATAACCCCGAAAACTCTTTGACCAATTTAGCTACGTTTGAATTAGGGAATTACTTTTTTGCCCATAAAAAATATCGAAAGGCGGCTAAATATTATGAGCAAGTGCAGGTGGGCAATTTGCCAAAGGAATACTTAGAAGAAACCCATTTCAAAATGGGTTATGCCTTTTTTCAGGATAAAGATTACGAAAAGGCCAAGGCTCATTTCAACAAAATCAGAAATCAACAAGGAGAATATTACACCGAAGCCAATTATTACTATGGCTACATCTGTTATAAAGACTACGACTACACTTGTGCATTGCAAAGTTTTGAAAAAATAAAAGATAATGGTCCACAGGTAATGCACCTTTATATTGCCCAGATTTATTATGCACAAGGGGGATACAAAGCATCATTAGAATACGCCGAAAAAAACAAACTGGAGAAGTATCAAGAAGAGTATAATTTGCTTTTGGCAAAGTGTCATTTTCAACTAAAAGAATACGACAAAGCCAGAGCCTATTTTGATAAACTTGATGTAAACTCGACAGCCTTGGGCGATGAAGATATTTATATGTATGGGTTTGCATATTACATGAATGGCAACCACGACAAAGCCCAACAAGCATTTGTAAAATTGTCTGGCTTCGAAAATAATCTTGGTCAATTGGCAAACTATCAGTTGGCTCAAAGTTTTTTGGCTACCGGCGACAAACAAAAAGCGTTTAATGCTCTTGGCGTGGCCAAACGAATGGAATATAACAAGGAAATTCAGGAAATTGCCCATTTTAACTATGCCAAACTGGCTTTTGAACAAGGCTCTCAAAGCCAATCTATCCAATCAACACAAGATTTTATTAATAAATTTCCGAAAAGCGAATATTTGGATGATGCCAAAGGCATGTTGGCCGAAATGTTGGTGTTGACCAACAATTATGAGCAGGCCATACGAGTTTTGGAGGAGATAAAAAACTTCAACACACAAAGTAAGGCTATCTACCAAAAAATTACCTACAACCGTGCAGAACAGCTTTTTATTGATAGAAATCTAACCGACTCGAAAGAATATTTTAACAAATCTTTAAAATTTACCTCTGACAAATTGTTGGAAGCAAACGCATACTATTGGCTGGGCGAAATTGACTTTGCCGAGAAAAAATATCCATCGGCCAGAAGCAATTATAACCGCATGATTAATATCAGTGGGTCAGAAAAAAGCAAATACTATCATAAAGCCATATACGGCATTGGCTATACGCACTATATGGAGGAAGACGTAAGCAAAGCCATGAACTATTTTAGTCAATACGACAAAAAATCGAACGACAAAGGCTCAGATGTTTATAACGACAATGCTCTTAGATTGGGCGATAGTTATTTTTTAAACAAGCAATACACAAATGCCATTGCCTCTTACGAAAAAGTGGCCTCCGGCAATTATGACCAAAGTGATTATGCCCTTTTTCAACAAGGAATTATTTATGGTTTGCAGGGAAAATACGATACCAAAGTGGCCACGCTCAAAAAAATAGAATCGAGATTTCCAAAATCTGTGTTTGTTGATGATGCACTTTTTGAAATTGGAGATACCTATTTTAAAAATCTGAATAAATCAAGCGAGGCATTGACCATGTTTAACCGAGTAATAAACAACTACAGCGGAAGCATCTATGTTCCGGATTGCTATTTGCAAATAGCTAATATCTACAACAAAAGTGGAGACTACGCAAAATCTATTGAATTCTGCAAGAAAGTTATTACCGACTATCCAAACTCACGAAGTGCAAAAGAAGCATACGTGATTGGCGAACAGGCTGCCATGGGCGGTAATATGTTGGATTCATGGTATGATTGGGTAAATGCACAACCAGGAAGTGGCGATGTTCGTATTTCCTATCAAGACAGCATGTTGTACGAATCATCACTGCAAAAATATAGAATGGGCGATTGCGATGGAGCGTCAAAAGGTTTTGAATTATACAACAAACGATTTGGCAACACCGGTTATTTTGTTATTCAATCGCATTACTACATGGCCGAATGTGCTTATGCCAAAAAAGACTACAATACCGCTGTGGAACACTACAGATTTGTGGCTGACAAATCCTTGAACGAACAATTGGAAGATGCCACATTTAAACTTTCCGACATTCTTTATTACCAAAAAAGATATACAGAGGCTCTGCCCTATTTCAGCAAATTAGAGCGTATTGCCAGTTCAAAAGATCATTACACCTTTGCAGTGGTTGGCCAAATGCGATGCAACTATACTTTAGGAAACATGGAAGCGGCCAAGAAAAATGCTTCTGATGTTTTGCCAATAGAAAATGTTGAAACCATGTATTTAATTGAGGCAAACTTGATTTTGGGTAAAATACAGTATGAATCGGCCAATTACTTAACCTCCATGTTCCACTTGGATTATGTTGTTAAAAACTCAAAAACGGGCCAGGGTGCGGAGGCTCAATACTACCGATGTCTTGTGTTGTACAAACAGACGAAATATGATGATAGCCAAGACGAAATATTTAAACTCAGCGAAGATTATGCAAGTTATGAATATTGGGTAGTAAAAGGATTTATCCTATTATCAGACGTTTATTTGGCTCAAAAAGATTATTTTCAGGCCAGAGCAACCTTGCAAAGTTTGCAAGAGGTATATGATGGCGACCAATCTTTACTCAACGAAATAGAGGCTAAGTTGAAAAAAATAGACGAGTTGGAGGCCATAGATAAAGGTGCTTCCGACCAATCTGGAGGAGAATAAAGTTTGATGTTTATTTTAAGGATTTGTAATTTGCATAAAGCGAGCGAACAATACCGTCAGACAAACCTGTCTTTGGCACATATATTCGCTTTGATTTAGTTTTTTCTATTATCCTCAAAAATATTTGGCTTGCCGGAATAATTACGTCCGCTCTGTCGGGGTTTAAGTTGTGCTGAATAATCCGTTCTTCGTAGCTCAAATCTTTAATTAGGTTGTAATACTCCTCCAAAGCACTCACATTCAAATGAAAGTCAGCCGATCTTCGTCGTTTTATCTTGTATATTTTGTTGATATTTCCGCCCGAACCAAGAATGTTAACTCCACTGTCGTATAAATTATGTTCTTTTAACCATTCTTTCAGTCTTAGCCATTCAGCTTCATCCACCTGATTGGTTAAATATCTTATGGTACCAATATTAAAAGATTCACGGATGGTTTTCTTCTTGGTGTGAAAAGTCATTTCAGTACTACCTCCACCAACATCAACATAGAGTAAGTTTCCGCGAGTATGCAAAAATTCAGGGGGTTTTGAATCACCAGAAATCACGTTGGCTTCTTCCTCGCCCGAAACTATCTGTATGTCTATACCTACTTCTTCGGCAATGTGTGCAACAATTTTTTTTCCGTTCGATGCGTCACGCATTGCCGAAGTGGCCAAAGCCTTGTAATCAATAATTTCTTGGGTAGCCATCAAATGTTTGAAACACAACATGGTTTCAATCATTTTTTTTTCTTTTTCTTTACTAATTCTTCCAAGTTTAAATGCGTCATCGCCCAAACGCAACGGAACACGAAGCAATATACCTTTTCTAAAAAAAGGACCTTGCGGGGTTTCAAAAACGTAACATAAAAGAAACCGGATGGCGTTTGAACCAATATCAATACTTGCGAAGTTAAGCTGTTTCAATATCCTTTAATTCACTTAAATAATTGTAAAACTCTATTTGGCTGCGAATGGCTTTCGAATCATTGCGAACATATTCATTTTTCATCGACTTATCAAAATTTCTGGCCTTTACATTGTCCGACAATTGAATTCGCAAAAATTCAATTATCTGGTCTTGAAGTTTTGATTCATATATGGGTGTGGTAACCTCTATCCGATAATCTAGATTTCTGGTCATCCAATCGGCAGAAGAAATGAATACTTTTCTGTTTTTTCCTTTTCCAAAAACAAATATTCGGGCATGTTCTAAATATTTATCTAAAATACTGATGGCGTTGATGTTTTTATGGTCGGGAACCAATGAACAGATTCCGCGAACGATCAGATCTATCTTAACTCCCAAATCTGCCGCTTCGTATAATTTGGTTATCAAATCCTTGTCAACCAGATTATTCAACTTAATCAATACATAACCGGTTTTGCCGGATTTCTGCCTTTGTATTTGACCTTTAATTAATTCTATAAGCGAATTTCTTGTATAGCGAGGACTTACCAAAAGGTGTTCAAAACGTAAAGCCAGATACGGTTTTTCAATAAATTGAAACACGCGTTCCACTTCGGTGGTCAAATTTTCATTGGCAGTGAGCAACGAAATATCGGAATATACATTGGCTGTTCCTTCATGAAAGTTTCCGGTGCCTATATGAGCCACTTTTCGCTCTTGACCCTCGTGTTTAAAATTGATTAAAATAAGTTTTGAATGAATTTTTAGCCCCGGTGACCCTAAAATTATTCTTGCTCCACCATCGGTCAAAGCCTTTGCCCAATGCAAATTGGCTTCTTCGTCAAAACGGGCTTGCAGTTCTATTACCACAATCACTTCTTTGCCATTTTTCACTGCATTTATCAGTGCATTTATTACCCTCGAATCTTTGGCCACCCGATAAAGTGTAATGCGAATGGATTTAACACTGGGCATGATAGCCGCTTCTCGAAGCATATCTATCACATAATCAAAACTTTGATATGGATAATGAAGCAAAATATCTTTTTTACAGATGGTTTTTAGTGTGCTTGTTACATTTTCTAATGCTGCGTTGGCCAGCGATGGCCGTTTTTTAAATACCAAATCTTCGCCACCAACATTCGGAAATTTCATAAAATCTTTGAAATTGTGGTATCTACCACCCGGAATAATGTTTTCTTCCTGAGCCAGATTCATTTTTTTGAGTAAGAATTTTACCCTGTCTTGGGGCATGGTGCTGTCGTATATAAATCGAAGTGGCTCGCCTTTTTTACGCTTTTCCAAACTTCGCCTAATTTTATCATACAACCCCACGACGATGTCATCATCCAAATCTAGCTCTGCATCTCTAGTTATTTTAAAAACATGAGCATCAAACTGTTCGCAATCGAAAATGCTGAATATTCTTGGAAGGTTGGCACGTATTATATCATCAAGATAAATAATATACTTCTTCCCCCTATCATCTGGCAATACGGCAAAACGACTGATATTTCTGGGTATCTCAATAAGGCTATATTGTTCTGTTTTACTTCCGCTTTTGTTTCTAAATCCGACAAATAAATAGTTGGCATCATCGTTTAAATAGGGAAATTTTGGGATTTTTCTTACCATAATCGGCACCAAAAGTGGCTCAACCTTTTGAAGAAAATATTCCTTTACAAATTGTGTTTGGGTTTCTGAAAGTTGACTTTCGTTAATAATGAAAATTCCCTGATTTTCAAGTTGTTTGATAATTTTTGAATAGGTAGCATCAAACCGTTTTTGAAGCCTAATAACGTTTTCGTGTATATGGTTCATTATCCATTGTGGCGATTCGTCGAGCTCAATTCCTGTTTTTCTTTGCAGTTTTATCAACCTACGAACAGAAGCTACTCGAACACGAAAAAATTCATCTAAGTTGTTTGAAAAAATGCCCAAAAATCGCATTCTTTCTATCAGTGGGTTTATTTCGTCTTCGGCCTCTTGCAGCACTCTTTCATTAAAAGAGAGCCAACTTATTTCTCTATTAATTATCAAATCAAAACCTATTTATTTTGACCATTTAATACCCGAGCAAATAGACAAAACTCAATCGAATAGACTTTGCCCTGCCAAAGCCATAGCTATATTGACCATTGCTGTTGAGAATTTGATTTCCGTAGCGGTCGGTATAATATTTTTGACCATCGGTTTGGCCATATTTAAGATTCACTTCCATTGGGCTGCTTCTTCTCCAAAAATGAACACCCAAACTAAATACGGGTATCCAAAAACCACTATTTACTTTTCTTTCTACATCGGTTTTTGCTACAGATTCAAAATTAATCAACCCCATTTTATTGAATTCGTAACCCACACCCAAAGAAACGCCATATTCCTTTTCGCATTTATAGGTGGATGCAGAGCCGGCATAATACCTCAGCATGATAGGCATTTGGAAACTGCCTGCCCCGCCCTTTGTGTATGACACCGAAGAATTGGCCGGTTGTGTTGACCCCAAACCAAAAGTCATAGGTATGGCAATTGCCAAAGCGGTATTTTCATCTATTTCCTTCAGGTTATAGCGAGATTCAACTCCAAAGGAGTATATGTTGTACATAAAGTTTTGAAAAGGCACGTTGGCATACTGAGGCACCTCTTGGCCATCCACAATAATTGTGTTTCCGGTGGGAGCATTTTCTAAATACAGTGGCCCCCATATTAAATCGGTATAAATAGACGATTGGAGCGAGAAGAAAAATCGGTCTTTAATATCCTTTTGAGCCATGGCTGGCATCAATCCAAAAAGAGATAAAAGAATGAAGCTAAAAGTTGTTTTCAATATGTTCATAACACGTTTATTCAATAAAAAACGAATCTTGCCCAAGTCAGATGTTAAATCGTAAGTCATATATCTGTTTGTTTTTGTCTAAAAACCGAATATTGGCAGAGCCCAAAACCAAACAAGGTGTATATAATAATGCCTTGCTGACGTTCAATGACCGACTCGAGCATAAAACTCACCAAAATTACTACCAAAACGCTCAATGTCAAAGGGTTTTTAGCATTTAACCAAACCATAACAAAAACAGAAAGTAACGCAACCAGTAATCCAAAAATACCATAGGTAGCGGCAGATTCCACAAATTGATTGTGCGGAGCCACCCAATTTATTTCATATAACTTGGTTTTATTTCGTTGATATTGATTCTTTATTTCTTCCGGAAAATGCTCGAAACCCACACCCCACAACGGTTTGTTTTTAAAAACGTCAATTCCTGTTTTTAATGATTCCAAACGCATGGCCATTGATTTATAATTGATATCCTCCCCGGTTCTGATGGCTTCAAAATCTTCAACGGAGTTGGCAATTTTGTTTCTAAATGATTTTGAACCAGCGTAAGCACCGGCTATCAAAATAAATAAAGCCATGCTACCGCCTAACAGTAGTTTCAAATTTTTGTTTCTGACGGACGAATAGATTAAGTAAAAGATGATGGATACATAGAACGCAACCAACCCAGTTCTTGAAACTAAAATGTGCAGGGTTATTATTTGCAAAACACCCATTATTAGCCATAATTTTTGTTTTGTTTCGGTAAAAAACATAAAATGAAGCCAAATGCAAATGGCCATGTAAATGCCAAAATAAATATGGTGCATTTTTATGATTAAAGGTACATGTTTGCTCTGCAACAACAATTGGTTGATTTCTTGATAATGAAAAAAATAGTTTACTGAACTGAACACAGAAATAACCAAAACCAAAAATGATAAAAGCTGCAAAAAGATTCGGAATTGACGGGTTGCTTGCCCAATAAAAATAAGATATAACGGAATGATAATTAAAGGAAGTTTCAGCAATAATTCTGAAAAATAGGATGACAAATTATCTGTTCGAAAAATATCAAGTATAACCAAATCAATAAAAAGTGAAAATGAAAACAGCACCAACTTTGTTGTTTTAGAAAAATTTGGCTGGGCAACAACCCATTTGGCAACAATAACAGCTACCATAGCTGCCATTGAGATTGAAATCAAAGCGGGCGAGGTAAAAATTGCGATAGCCAACAAAAAAAGGGGGACATACTGCCACCCTTCTTTTTTGATGTATTGATAAAGATTATCGGGCAAAACTGGTTTCTACTTTTCCACCTACTTCTAATCCAAGTTCAGATAAAACATTTTCGGGTAATAATATAATGTTTCCTTTATCTGCATTCAGGCTGTGGTTGGAAACAACTTTTACAAAAACAGACTTATTATTTGCCGGATTGGTTATCATTATTGTAGAACCCACCGAAGCCGCATGATGAGAGCAAACTCTTTTATTGGTCGAACTGCTCAAATCCATCTTCAACTCTTCATTAACGCCGGTTTCCACCACTTTTTCAATGTTATATTTTGGCATCGGTTCCACTTTTATTTCATAAGTAGATGTTTTTGAGTTACTTATTTCTTTGGCATTCGATTTAGTATTGGTTTGAGTATTGGTTGCTTTTTGCAACTGATTGGTTTTTGCAACCGCATCGTCTATTTTCTTTTCTGCTTGAACCATTTTATCGTCAAATGATTTCTTTTCTTCTTCGGTTGATGGAACCACTAATTGCTGGCCAACAGTCAATGTTTCTGATTGCAGATTGTTTAACGATTTTAGAATATCAACTTTAGTTTTATACAAAACCGACACAGAATAAAGCGTTTCTCCCTGCATTACAGTATGGTATTTGGCAAAGGTGGTTTTAGCACTTGTTTCGGAGCCGGTGGCTGCTGGCTGCTTATCGCTTTGAAAATATTCTTTTACTTTTTGCTCTTCTTTAGGGGCATCTTTACCCGTGGGAATAAGCAATATTTGATCAACCTGTAATGATTTATCCGACCCCGGGTTGGCCTCGATAATATCATTTAATGGCACATTATATCTTCTGCTTATTGAAAAAAGCCCTTGTGCCTTCTCCACCTTGTGCATGATAAAGATTTTGCCATTTTTTACTTTCGTACCTATGGAGTCGGTCGGATTGGCGTTTACAACGGTAAAAGAGACAAAAAAGGCCAACAGTATCCCGATTTTCTTAAATTGTTTCATTCTTTTAAAATTTACGTTTGTCGAAGCAACAAATATTCCAAACAAAATTATTAATCAACTTGCTATTTTTTGAACTATTTTGCACACAGTATATCTTTAAATGCTTAGAATTGTTGACTAAATGAAACACTTTTACTCCATTTTTCTGTTCCTAACGGCTTTTGCTTCATTTTCTTTTGCTCAAAACAAAACAGTTGTTTTGGGAACCATTAAAGAAGATGTGGGTCCTTCCTCGGCACGCATGCTGTCAAAAACAATTAACACAGCTCAAGAGCAACATGCCGACCTAATTTTATTGGAAATGGACACCTATGGTGGCTCTTTGGTTGATGCAGATAGTATGCGAAAAAGAATTTTGGACTGCAACATTCCCATTTATGTTTTTATAAACAAAAACGCAACTTCTGCCGGAGCCTTAATTTCTATTGCCTGCAACAAAATATTTATGAGCAAAGGTGCCTCCATTGGTTCAAGCACTGTTGTTGACCAAAACGGTGAGGTGCTGCACGATAAATATCAGTCTTTTATGCGAAGCATTATGCGAGCAACGGCAGAAAGTCATGGCAAAGACACCATTATTGAAAATGGCGACACCATAATCAAATATAAACGAAATCCACTTATTGCCGAAGCAATGGTTGATGTTTCTATTGCAATTCCTGGAGTGATAGATAGCGGCAAGATACTGAATTTTACTACCGAAGAAGCCATTGCAAATAATTATTGCGACGGAGAGTTTCTAACTATAAATGACATTTTAAAGCATGAAGGTTTTGGCTCTGCAAAGCTCATTCGGGTCGAAAAAAGCAGTCTGGACAAGGTAATTGGTTTTTTGGCAAACCCTGTTTTGCAGGGTGCATTAATCATGATTATATTTTGGGGAATCTTTTTTGAGCTTCGCACACCCGGTGTCGGATTTCCATTGGCTGCGGCCATCATAGCTGCACTGCTCTATTTTGCCCCACTCTATTTAGATGGATTAGCTCAACACTGGGAAATATTACTTTTTGTAATAGGTTTAATACTTATTGGTTTAGAAATATTCGTCATTCCCGGTTTCGGAGTTACGGGTATTTCGGGTATTCTTCTAACCGTTACCAGCTTAATTTTGAGTTTATTACGAAATGTTGATTTAGACTTTTCCGGCACAACCGAGTACGAAGTTTCAGCCGCCATGATGACCGTGTTTGTTGCTTTAGTCGGATTTTTTGTCGGGGCATTCTTTTTCGGGAAAGGGTTGATGAATACACCTTTGATGCGGAAACTTGTTTTGCAAAACACCCTTGCCGATGCTAAAGCCGGTATTCACATTATTGAAAAACCGGGTCAAGAAATGCTTGGCAAAACGGGTATCGCCCATACAGACATTCGACCTATCGGCAAAATGCGGGTGGACGATGATGTGGTGGAAGTAAAAAGTTTTGGTGAATTCATTGCCAAAGACAGCAAAGTGCGAATAATTACACGAGAGTTGGGGTATTGGGTGGTTGAAAAAGTTTAGCAGTTTGAAAATTCTTGTAGTTCGGTTCAGCTCCATTGGAGATATTGTCTTAACCACGCCTGTTTTTAGGTGTGTAAAAAATCAAGTTCCCAATGTCGAAATTCATTTTTTGACCAAAAAGAGCTATGCAGGATTACTAAAAAGTAATCCTTACATTGATAAAATTTGGTCGCTCAACGATGATTTTTCAACTGTAGCGAGTCAATTAAAACAGGAAAAATTCGACCTGATTTTAGATTTACACAACAACCTTCGCACAAGTCGTTTAAAGTTTTTTTTAGGTGTAAAAACGTTTAAATTACGCAAACTCAATGTGCAAAAATGGCTACTTACCAACTTCAAAATCAATAAACTGCCTCCCGTTCATATAGTTGACCGATACTTAGATACAGCAAAATCATTGGGAATAAAAAACGACCATAGGGGTTTGGATTATTTTATTGATGCTGCAACTGTTTTGAAAAATACGTTACCCGAAAAATTTGTTTGTTACGCCATTGGTGGTCAGCATGCAACCAAAAAATTACCGTCGAAAAAAATTGTCGAGTTGTGTCAAAAAATACCAATTCCCGTAGTAGTGATTGGCGGAAGAGAAGATCAGTCAGAAGGCCATTTTATCGAAAATCAATGCAAAAATGTATCATCCCTTTGCGGACTTCTCAACATTGACCAAAGTGCGTTGGTGATGCAAAAAGCCGAATGGATTATTACGCACGACACCGGAATGATGCACATTGCAGCGGCTTTGAAAAAGAAAATCATTTCTATTTGGGGCAATACCGTGCCGGAGTTTGGCATGACACCCTATTTGCCGGATGAAGCGTCTAAGATATTCGAAGTACAAAATTTACCTTGCCGACCATGTTCAAAACTTGGACATCCCTCCTGCCCCAAAAAGCATTTTAACTGCATGAATAAGCAAGATTTACAAGCAATTAGCGAGGTTGTGAAATGATAGCTTTCATCGAAAATGAAACCCTTTACTTTGTAGGAAGTTATTTAGAGTGGGGACTATTGGGATTTGCGATTTACCAAATCTTTTATGCACTTATTTATTTTTTCAAACACAAAAACTGGTTTTTCTCTTTTCAAAAATTTGATGACATATCACTTTGGGTTGGTAGAATTTTAGGCCTCCTATATATTTTATTAGTTGCTTCTTACCTAATCTTAACTTTTGCTTTTTCATTTCCTACTTCTGATGGAAATGAACTATTCACCACTCTTAAACATTATTTGAGGCACTATGAATTCTTATTTTACCCATTGCTTTTCATTGGCTTATCTACCATGCTATTTACACAAAAGAGACTAAAGAATTTTACACTATTGAGAATTTTATCCGGCCTAATGGCTTTCTTCTCTTTAACTCCATGGCCGTATTATTTTGACTCGGCTTTCTTTAGTGAATTTATTTCAACTTCTTGGGAATTCAATTTTTCGCTGCGAGCATTTCTTTTTCCATTTATCATTTATATCGCACTTTGTTCGGTTATTTATTGGGTTAAAAAAAGTTCTTTCTAATTAATACAATGAAACCCCAGTAATTAAAGTTTAGATGATATGAAAAAATATTCCTACCCTATTGTTTTATTGCTTTTATCAGTCACGATTCCTTCCAATGCACAAAAAATTTCAATTACTGTAAAACCTGATGGCACCATGTCTGAACCCATTATTGAATATAATGTTAAAAGTGACAAAAATATGATTGGGTATCAACCCGGTGGTTTCCTCTATAACCCAATCAATTGCGATACAGCAATTGTTCCAAAATTTAACATTACAGATTTTGACACCAACTACAATATCTGTATCATCGATTCCAAGATTTTTTCTTCCGATTTTAATTACATCATTTTTAATCGTGAGAAACATGTAAAGAATAAAAGACCAATTGGTTATTCACTTGGCTGGCCTGCCCCAAATATTGATGGGGGCATGGCGGTTATTATTAACCCAAAACAAATGTATTTAAAATCTGGCCATGACAATCCAAATCCAAACTACCTCTATTGGCTGTGCGATATTGACTCTACGGCATTTGGGTCAATTGAAAAAACACTTAATGACTCCATCTTTTATTGGCAAAAAAGAGAACCAAATTGGTATGGATTTGTTGGTATGTGGCTTCCAAACTATGCGTCAGAGTTTCCAATTCCGGAAGAATGGAATGATTCGTTGCTCAATCTTCATCAAGAAAATCATTATAAGACGGCTTATTTAAACTTAACCCGAATTATTGATATGCTCAATCAACATTTACCTGAAAACCAACAAATTGCAAAGCCAACCTACACAGAATTTCGTGAAAATAAGAAAATCATGATTTCGGATAGATGATTCAAACAGCCACATTCAAAGTAAATATTTGACCTAAATTTGCCGCTCAATGGCGATAAAAATAAAAAACGCAAAGCAAATAGAGGGAATACGAAACGCTTCCCGTTTGGCCGCCGAATGCCTAAAATATTTGGAACAGTTTGTAGTAGAGGGAGTTACAACCAAAGAATTAGACACCCGTGCAGCTGAGTTTATGAAAAAACACAACGCCCGCTCTGCCACGCTTGGCTATCGTGGGCACGGTGTTCAACCATTTTCGGGGAATATTTGCACCTCTCCTAATGATGTAATTTGCCATGGCGTGCCAAACGACTATACACTTAAAAACGGTGATATTTTGAATATTGATGTTACCCCTATTTTGGATGGATATTTTGGTGATACCTGCAAAATGTACACTGTTGGACAAATCAGCGAGCAGGCTCAAAACCTAATAGATGCCACGAAAAAATCGTTGCGAATTGGCATGGAGCAGTGTTTTCCGGGCAATAGGTTTGGAAACATTGGATTTGAAATCGCCAATTATGCTCGGGGCGAAGGCTATTCGGTGGTATATGAATTTTGCGGCCATGGTGTGGGTTTGAGTTTTCATGAAGAACCTGATGTGCCACACTCGGCTTCAAAAAACTCAGGAAAACGTATGCAACCCGGAATGATTTTTACCATCGAACCAATGATAAACACCGGAAAAGCCCGCTCAAAGGTGGACAAAAAAGACGGCTGGACTGCCCGCACAATTGATGGAGGTTTGTCCGCCCAATTTGAACACACAATCCTTATCACTGAAAATGGATATGAAGCGTTGACGGATGTTTTTGGTGATTTTTAAACGCTTATTTACTTGCACAATAACGCTTTCATACTTCAACTTCTGGCCAAGTTTCTTAACGAAAAACTGGCCGAAATGCATTTAACTGAATGTGTTAGCAGTTCGGCAGAAGAGTTGCATTTGCTTTTTGGAAAACGTTTTTATTTAAAAATACACTTTGCCGCTTCCGATACCCTTTTTCTTAATCCGGAGGAAATATACTTTCCAAAACGAGGTGTTATTAACCAATTCAAACAGATTTGGAATACTCAATTAAAAGCCGTCAAACCTTTTCCTCTGGACAGAGGTTTTACTTTTGAATATGAAGACTACAGTCTTCATATTCAATGCTTTGGCAGAAAAAATGGAGCCGTTTTGACTCAAAATAATCAAGTAATAGCCCAATTTAAAACAAAACTCGAAAACCAATCATATATCGTTGAAAATAAGGAAATTACATTTAATAAATCATCCAAAGAATTTGAAAAACTAAACCCATTTGTTCATCCGGAAATGATTTCTCAACTTCAAAAAATGCAATTTTTTGATTTAGAAAATCAACAAGCAGAATGGGAAAAGTTTATTTTAAATATTTCTAAATCAAGTTTTTATATTTCAAAAACTAACGACCAGTTTGCCCTTTCAATATATCCAAACCAAAATGATTTAGAGAATTATGACTCGGTTTTGGATGCCCAAAACGATTTTGCAAAATTGGTCTTGGCTCAACAGCGATTTAATGACCTAAAAACCAACCTTTTGGCTGAAATGAAAAAACAATTAAAACATCAGCAAAAATTAATTTCAAGTTCTGAAATAAAACTCAAAAAACTCTCACAATCAACCAATTACAAAGAGTACGCAGATATTTTAATGGCCAATCTTCATGCTATTTCTAAAGAAACTGACAGTATTGAGCTTTTCAACTTTTATACAAATCGAGATGTAACAATTCCGTTAAAATCCGACTTATCGGCTCAAAAGAACGCCGAACGATATTATCGAAAAGCCAAAAACAGCCATTTGGAAGTCGAAAATGTTAAATCTGTTTTGGAAAAAGCCAAAGTGTTGGAAATTTCTTTGACCGAAAAAATCAAAAAAATAGAACAATCTACTTCAACAAAAGAATTACAACCTTTTGAAAATCAAAAGAAAAGAAAAAAAACAGACACAAATGCCGACAGCCCTCCTTACCGTATTTTTTCATACAACGATTTCGAAATTTGGGTAGGAAAAAACGCCCAATCAAATGATAAACTACTAAAGCTAATGCATAAAAACGATGTGTGGTTGCATGCCCGAAATGTGGCAGGATCGCACGTTTTAATTAAAAATAAAGAAGCAAAAAGAATAGACAACTCAGTGCTTGAATATGCCGCATCTTTAGCAGCTAAATTCTCTAAGAATCAACACGATAGCCTTGCAGCGGTTATTTATACCGAGCCAAAATTTGTGCGAAAATTTAAGGGTGCCAACCCCGGTCAGGTAAAAGTGGAGCGAGAGCAAGTAATTTTGGTAAAACCATTAACCTAAACCATTACTTCACTGTGGATCCACATCAACCGTAACCCTAACTTGTTTATAATCTTTATTTTGCCTGAATATTTGGAGTTTTTCGGATAAAAATAATTTAATGCCATTAATTGGCATCGGGGGTGCTATTTTGATTAAAATTTGCCTGATAAATAACCCCCTAATTTTTGAAATATGCGGCTCTTCAGGCCCTAACATAATTCCTTCTAATCGGCCTCGCAGCAACAAAGCTAACATTTCAGCCGCCTTTTGGGCTTGCTGCCAATCTTTATGACGAATAACTATTTTTATGATTCTACCAAAAGGTGGATAATGAAATTTCTCTCGTTCTATTATTTCTCGGTGGTAAAAATCGTTATAATTTCCGAATGTAAATTGCTGTATTACAGGATGTTGTGGCTGATTTGTCTGCAAAATAATTTCTCCTTGCTCTTTTCTTCGTCCGGCTCGGCCACCAACTTGTGCAAACAACTGAAAACTCCGTTCAAAAGCCCTGAAATCAGGGAAATTCAAGGAGTGGTCGGCATCCAAAATTCCAACTAAAGCTAAATTTTCAAAATCAAACCCTTTCGTAATCATCTGGGTACCAATCAAAATATCAATTTCTCCGTTTTCAAACCCTGATATTATTTTTTGTAGTGCTGTTTTTGTCCTAGTTGATTCATAATCAAGTCTTTGAATACGAGCTTCTTGAAAAATGGAAGCAAGCTCCGACTCAACTCTTTCCGTGCCATATCCAACCATTTTCATCGCCATATTTCCGCAAGCAGGGCATTGGTTTATTGGTAGTATTTGATAGCCACAAAAATGACAACGCAGTTTATCATCACGCCGATAGTAGGTCAAAGTTATATCGCAATGTATGCACTTAGGCGACCAACTACATTCTGTACACTCCGTTACGGGTACATATCCCTTTCGGTTTTGGAATAAAACCACTTGTTTTTTATGTTTAAGTGTTAGCTCAATTTTTTCAAGCAAAATACTGCTAAACAAGCCATTAAGTCTTTTTTGCTTGCGTTCTTCACGCATATTTACAATGGTTATTTCGGGTTTTAAAACATCGTTGTATCTACCCTCTAATTTTACAAAACCATACTTGCCAATACTGGCATTATAGAGTGTCTCCATTGAGGGAGTAGCACTTCCAAGCAAAACTTTTGCCCCACTATATTTTGCCAGCATTATGGCTGCATCTCTTGCATTATATCTGGGAGCGGGTTCCATTTGCTTGTAACTTGCTTCGTGCTCTTCGTCAACAATTATAAGCCTCAAACTATGAAAGGGCATGAACAAACCCGAACGAGGAGCCAATAGAATAGTTGCCTCTCCTTCTCTAATTTTTTGCCATATTTCCAATCGTTCATTGTCGCTAAATTTGGAATGGTTTACTAAAACCTGAGATCCAAAATACGCCTGAATTCTTTTTATCAACTGTGTTGTGAGCGAAATTTCAGGAAGCAAATACAACACTTGGCCACCAATTTTAATCACCTCTTCCATCAGTCGGATGTAAACATGAGTTTTGCCACTTGATGTTTCCCCTTCTAATAAAACAACGCTTTTTTCTTCAAACCAATTATTTAATTTTTCGCAGGCATTTAATTGATTTTCAGTCAATTCATTTATTTTATACTCTTCAAGTTCTTGAAAAGAATTTCGCTCCACAACTTGTTCAAACTCATGCAAAACACCGTTTTTTAACAGCGTGCTTGTAGATGACGGACTCAGACCATTTGCTTTTATGAATTCATTTTTATCAACCCCTTTGTTGTTAATGTCCGTCGAAACGAGTTTCATAAGCACATGCAACTGAAGGGTTGAACCTTGTTCCAGTTTTTCAAACAATGCCTGCATTTCCTCTCGATTAGAATAATATTTGTCGGCAATTCGTATAAACTTTTTTATTTTGGGTTTATAACGCTCATTTAATTGCTCTGTAATATCAATAATTCCCTTTTTGTAAAGAGATTCAACGATTTTAAAACCACTTTTCTTTTTTGAAATTTCGTTTACCTCGTCTAACGTTAAGCTACCCGAAATTTTAAGTTTTTCGATAATGATCATTTCCGATGTATCAAGCTCATTATCAGCGTGTAGAGTATCTACATTAAGTGTTATTTTTGTTTGACTTTGCAACTTTAGTGCATTTGGTAAAGCAGCATTCATTACTTCGCCCATTGTACACAAATAATAGTTTGCTACCCATCGCCAAAACTGAAGCTGCTGCTCGCCCACCACCGGCACATCGTCTAAAACAGATAAAACGTATTTAGCCGGATAATTTGGTGGATTTTGATTGATTTCAAATACTACCGCGGCATAAATCCTTTTTTTGCCAAATTGTACCACCACCCTTTTTCCTACTGCAATTTCTTCATTTAGCTCTTGAGGAATGCGGTAGGTGTATTCGGTTGGGAGTGCCAAAGGCAATATCACTCTAGCGTAAAGACTTGTATATTCTTGAAAAATAGACAACTATTCTATGTCATTAGTAATTTACAAATCTGTGAAAATTAATAAGAAATTGCACCGTTATATTTGCACACTTTTAAAAAAAACGAATGCGACAACTGCTTTTTGCAATTTTTGGTTTTGCCGTTGTCCTCTTTAGTGGCTGTGATGATGAAAATTCTGTTAATAAGGATACCATTCAATCTGCCGAGGATAACAGTTTGGTTGAAACACATTTTACAGCCATTTTTGATGCCGCCTTTGATATTATTTCAACCATAGATTCGTCGCTAAAAAAATCGGATGCATCCATTATACCAGGCGATGTTTCTATCTTATTTGTTGATTCTACTTTTATGGATGGCGATGGGCTGGAAATTGTAGTTGATTTTGGTCCGTTGAGAAACACTGAACCGCAAGGAGTGTTGTGCGTAGATGGAAGGTACAGAGCCGGAAAATTTACCATTGCTATGAACCTACCTTTGGGATCTCCCCAGTTTCAAGCCGAGATTATCATAAATCAGGAAGATTCTTATTTTTCAGGAAATGGTCAAGAAATGGCTCAACTTTCTGGTAGAACCATTGTGACTTTGCCCAAAGAAAATGAGTTGCGGATTGTTGTTGAAAATGCACTTCTTAAAGACAACTTAGGAGATATATCTTGGAGCAGCGATAGAAGGGTAACTCAAATTGTTGATAAAGGCAAAGGCATTTGGGGCGATTCGTATTCTATAACTGGTTCAGCTTCAGGTATTAATAGAATGAGTCAGCCCTTTACGGCAGAAATCACATCTCCATTAGTTAAAAAAATGGATTTGGGATGTGCAAAAACATTTATTGAAGGTATTCTGGAGATAACATCTGATAATTCTCAAAATATCCAAATTGATTATGACCCATATAAAAACGCAGATTGTGACCAACTGGCCGAAGCCACAATTAATGGTCATAAAACCATTTTTGAGGTTCGATAGGGCTTTCTAAAATTTTTTAGGAAATTCAAATAAACCGAGAGTACCACATTGATAATCAATGTTTTTCCAGCTATTTATTTCTAATTTCAGTTGAGCAAATCCGCCGGTTGGTAGATTATCAAGCCGAGTGTTGGTTAGGTAGTTGATTAAATCTGTCAAACCCGGGTTGTGAGCCACAATCAACACATTATCCAGTTGGTTGTCAATACAGGATACAAAATCAACAAAATCGTGATCCGAAAAGGTATATAATGCCTTACATGCTTCCAATTCCGTTTTATTGTGCAACAATCCACAAACCCCGATGGCCGTTGTCTTTGCTCGGTTGGCTGTGCTATAAAAACAGCGTTGCGTTGCAAAATTGAGTTCATTTAATCGATTGGCAATTTGGGGGATGTCGTTTTTGCCCCTCTCGTTCAATGGCCTGTCGTGGTCGGGCAAGCCATAACTCCAATCCGATTTACAATGTCGCAGAATATTTAAGGTTTTCATTTCGAATTATTTAAGTTCTTCAATTCGCACATTTTTATAATAACCGTATCTCAATTTCAACCAATCCTTTATATCTTGTTTTGCTCCATTTACCATTCCTCTTTTCCATTTTATTAAAATAAAAGGTTCTATTTCCGAAAATTCATTATTCAGCGGTTTAATGGCCATTTGCATCGTATCTAATTGTTTAAAAAGTAATTTGGCCTCAGCCACGGTCTTTCCGAATCCTTTTTCTATCTCGAAAATACTGTCATATCGCTGTTTCAACTTTTCCAATTCTAGGTTTTTTTGAGACAAGTCAGCTTGTAATTGATTGGTCAAATGTTCCTTTTTTCCTAATAGGTCATCTTTCTCATTTGCCAAAACTTTATATGACTCATAAGTACCCATACTAAAAATTTCAAGAGTCGCATAACTTATGTAGTTGCTATTCAATAATTTCTTTAGCGAATCTTTTTCTTGATCAGAATAATTGTTGCCATAAACAAATAGTTTTATATGTTTCATGGTATCATTATAAAAAATATGTGGATTGATGGCCTGATGATTCTCGTCATTTATACAGGTAGATATAAAATCATTGGCTTTGCTTTTAAACCGTGCTTCTTTAATGGCTTTAAGATATATAAAAACACTCGGCACCGCCACAAGAGTTACAAAAATGACAATAAATGCTCTGCCTTTTCTTTTGGTATTTTCATTTACATAGCTTGCCGTTGGAAATCGCAAATACCGCACAACCACCAATGCTGAAAGACTTATAAAAACGGAGTTTATAAAGAATAGATACGATGCTCCCAGCACATAACTCAAATCATGAACGGCCAGCCCATAGCCAACTGTGCACAGCGGTGGCATAAGGGCTGTGGCTATGGCAACCCCCGGAATAACGTTGCTTTTTATGCTTCGGCTTCCGGCCAAAATGCCTGCAAAGCCACCAAAAAGGGCAACCAATAAATCAAGAAAACCGGGTTTGGTGCGTGCGTCAAGTTCGCTATGATCGAGGCCAATTGGGGCAAATGAGAAAAAGATAAAGGCAACCAAGACACTAATCGATATGGCAATTGCCATATTTTTTATAGCTTTTAGGAGCAAATCTCTGTCGAATGTGCCAATGGAAAACCCTATTCCGGTTATTGGCCCCATCAATGGGCTAATAAGCATTGCCCCAATTATTACAGCTGTCGAATTTAGATTGAGGCCAATGCTGCATATTAATATGGAAAGAATTAAAATCCAGATGTTGAAGCCTCTAAAAACAACATCTTTTTTAATTCCTATTGTGGTTCCGGGTTTGTCAATTTCATCTTTAACACTAAAAATATCGTCCAAAATCTTCTTGAGATTGAACCACAAACCCTTTTTGACAAATTCTATTTCACTTTTTGATTGCTCTTCAGTCATTTTCGCTTTGTTCTAAAAATTGCAAGTTGCGTAAAAAGCCGGAAAATTTGGTTCTTTTTACCGCCGATTTTCTGAAAATATCTCTAAAAATATCCTCGTTTATTTTATTCCAATCTTCTCTTTTATAGGTTAAAATTGTTGGGTTTGGTGTTAACTTTACTTCTGAGTGAGGTATTGAAAAACGATTCCACGGGCAAACATCTTGACAAATATCGCAGCCAAAAGCCCAATCCTGCATGCTTTTTTTAAACTCCGTTGGAATTTTGTCTTTGAGTTCAATAGTTAAATAGCTTATACATTTGTTGCTGTCTATAACTTTATCGGCCACAATTGCTTCTGTGGGGCATGCATCTATACATTTTGTGCAGCTTCCGCAGTGGTCGGTGGTTGGGCTGTCATAATCCAACTCCAAATCGCAAATAATCTGAGCAATAAAATAAAATGAGCCTCTTTTTTTTGTTATGAGCAAAGAGTGTTTGCCAATCCAACCCAATCCAGATTTTGCTGCCCAAGCCCGTTCCAAAACCGGTGCTGAATCAACAAAAAATCGAGATTGAAAACTACCAAAGTGTTGTTCAAGCTCTTCTATAATTAATTTTAGTTTATCCTTTATTACATCATGATAATCTTGGCCATAGGCATATTTAGAAATTTTTGGTGCATCAATCGGTTGAAATTCAGCAGGATAATAATTAAACAACATGCTGATAACCGACTTCGAACCCTCAACCAATAACTTTGTATTTGTGCGTTTATCAAAATGGTTTTCCATCCATTTCATGGTGCCGTGGTAGCCATTGTTTAACCAATTCTCCAACTGTTTTGCCTCATTCTCTAAAAAACCTGATGCACTTATTCCGATGGCTTCAAACCCATACTTTGCTATGATTTGTTTTACAATTTGTGTTTTTTGGGGTGAGGTCAAAACAATGTATTCATCTTGCTTGGGGGAATTTTTCCTAAATGTTCATAAGCCAAATGCGTAGCCTCTCTACCTCTTGCCGTTCGCTGAATATAGCCCTCTTTTATCAAAAATGGCTCATACACTTCTTCGATTGTTCCGGCCTCCTCGCCCACCGCAGTTGCAATTGTACCGATGCCCACAGGCCCACCTTTAAACTTCTCAATGATGGTGGTAAGTATGCGATTATCCATTTCATCCAATCCTCTTGCATCCACATTTAATGCCTCCAAAGCATACTGAGCAATTTTAATCTCTATATTTCCATTGCCTTTTATTTGGGCAAAATCTCGTGTTCTTCGCAAAAGTGCGTTTGCAATTCTCGGGGTTCCACGACTTCTTCGGGCTATTTCGTAAGCCGCCTCATCGTCAATTTTGGTTTTTAAAATACTGGCCGATCGTTTTAAAATTTTTGCCAACAATTTGGCATCGTAATACTCTAATCTACAGGTTATTCCAAATCGGGCTCTAAGAGGAGATGTCAACAACCCGCTTCTTGTGGTGGCTCCCACCAGCGTAAATGGATTGATGGATATTTGAACGCTTCGGGCATTGGGGCCGGTATCGAGCATTATGTCAATCCGATAATCTTCCATGGCCGAATACAAATATTCTTCCACCACCGGACTCAATCTATGAATTTCGTCAATAAACAGCACATCACCCTCCTCCAAATTTGTGAGTAATCCTGCCAAATCGCCCGGTTTTTCCAACACCGGACCAGATGTGGTTTTAATGTTGCTGTTTAGTTCGTTTGCAATGATGTTGCTCAAGGTGGTTTTTCCCAATCCTGGGGGGCCATGCAACAAAACATGATCCAACGCCTCACCCCTCTGAACGGCGGCCTGAACAAATATTTTTAAGTTTTCCAATATTTTGTCCTGTCCGGTAAAATCAGTAAAACTTTCCGGACGAAGAACTTTCTCTATGTCCTTGTCGCTATTGGAGAGGTTTTCTGCCGATGGGTCTAAAAATTCGTTTTGCACGTTTCAAAAATAACATTCCAATTTATCACTTTGCCATACAACCTTTGTTGCACAATCTTTGTCTTTACATTTGCAACAAATATTTAAAAAGTGAATTTAACTCAATATTTACGTATTTCATTTATTCTTTCTCTGTTTCTAACATCACTGATTTCGGTAGCCCAAGTGCCACTAAAATCTCTAAAATTTGATAAGGAACTCATTGATTTTGACACCATTGCCTTCGACTCTGATCCTATTTTGCTTGAATATATTTTTACCAACACCAGCGATGTTAATTTTGAAATAAAAAACGTGATGGCCAGTTGCGGATGCACGAATACTGAGTGGACAAAAGTGCCGGTAAAACCTGGAGAAAAAGGCTATGTTAAAGCTACTTTCAATCCCAAAGGCATTGCAGGCGATGTTGAAAAGAGCCTTGATATTTATGGCAATTTTAGCAATGCGACAACCAAAATTCTAACTTTTAAAGGCCATATTACTGAACCCGAAGAGTTGAAAACACAAGAATATTTTAAAGGACAATACGGCTATCTTTTAACCAACAAAAACATATTGGGGTTGGGTCGTGTTTTCGACTCAAGAATCTACACCGAAAAAGTTTTCTTTTATAATGATTATAATATTCCTGTACATATTAAATCTCTTCTAAAAGCTCCAGAATATGTTAATGTTGAGTTTTCAAAAAAAGAACTTCAACCGGGTGATACATCTTGGGCAACTATAACGATGGATATGTCGCAAGTGGGCAAATATGGTTTGATAAACGATGACATCACCATTGAAACCACCGATGCGGTTATACCAATTAAAGGAATCAAAGTGGCTTTTGATCTACAGAAGGATTTTTCAAAACTTAAAAAAAGACAGTTAAAAAAAGCTCCTGTCATTATGGCAAACCAACAGCATTTTGATTTGGGAACAATCAAATCTGGAACGATAAAACAATTCAGTGTTGAAATAAAAAATAATGGACTTGATACACTCCGAATCTATAACGTTGAAACCGTGTGTGGATGCACTACCATTGGTTTTAGCAGTGCAAAAATTGCCCCGGGAGAATCCTTGAGGGCAACCTTAAAATTTGATTCTTTGTTTATGAAAGGTCAGTCAAACAAGCAAGTGGTGTTATATACAAATGACCCCAAAAACCACCGATTTACATTTTTGGTTTCGGCCAATATTATCGAAAATTAGTTTGCCTCCATCCCTTTTAGGATACTAAAATTGGTATTATTGTTGTTAGAAAAAGCAAAAAATAACAATTTATGAATCGTAAGTTTGGTTTTACTATCTTGTTTTTAAGCATCATAACATCTGCTGCCACTTCGTATTTTTTAGTCAAAAATTCCACAAAATATCGTATCAATAATACTGCCGAATTGTTGATGCAGCCCATGCCCATTGGTTTGCAAAGCAGCAGTGTAAATAATGCCAGCGGAGTTAGTTTTATCGAAGCATCAAAAAAGAGTACTCCTTCCGTGGTATTTATTAAAACTGAATCGGAAGCTATGGTAAGATCATCTCTGTGGTTTTTTGATTTCGACCCATTTGGAAATATTGGAAAAGTGTCAAGTTCAGGTTCGGGAGTTATTATTTCAACCGATGGATATATTGTAACCAATCATCATGTTATCAAAAACGCCACCAAAATTGAGGTAGTATTGAATAATGGAAAAAAGAATTATCAAGCCAAAGTAATAGGAACCGCAGAATCATCAGATTTGGCTTTGTTAAAAATTGAAGCCGAAAACCTTACAGCTATTGACTTAGCGAACAGCGACGACCTGCAAATTGGAGAATGGGTATTGGCCGTGGGCAACCCGTTTAACCTTACAAGCACCGTTACGGCTGGTATCGTAAGTGCCAAAGGAAGAAACATAAATTTGGTAAGAAATGAATTTCCGATTGAGAGTTTTATACAAACCGATGCTGCCATAAACCCTGGAAACAGCGGTGGAGCGTTAGTTAACCTAGATGGAAAACTGGTAGGAATAAACACGGCCATTGCCAGCAAAACCGGTTCTTATGTAGGATATGGATTTGCCATACCCAGCAATATTGTTATCAAAATAATCAATGATTTAAAAGAATATGGTCAGATACAAAGAGGGTTGGATGGCCTGGAAGTAGTAGATATTAATGATGCCATTTTGGAGAAAACCAGCAATCTTGAGGATGGAGTTTATATTTCAAGAATTACCGGTTTAAATGATAAGTCGAAAAGTTTTGAAGTTGGCGATGTGATTATCAAAATTGATGGCAAACCGGTTTTTAACAAATCAAATTATGATGAAATTTTGGCACATTATCGTCCTGGCGACCAGCTGACCTATACTGTTTTGCGAAAAAGTAAAGAATTAACCATTGAAACTAAATTGGTAAATATGGATGGCAATTTTGATTTAAAAAAGCGAGAAATCGTCCATTCTGACAAACTGGAGGCCGACTTTGAGGTGGCAAGTAAATTTGAGTGCGACCACTATGGGATTAATTATGGAGTGAAAGTAGTGAATGTGGGAAACGGATTTTTGCGAAGGGCAGGAATAGATGATGGGGCTTTTCTAACCTCAATAAACAACGAGGACATTAGCAATTTACCCGATTTTATCGAAAAACTGGAAAATATAAAAGGCACGGTTCAAATTCAAGGTATTGGCCCCCAGGGAGGCCGCCAATATTGGAGATTTTATGTACGCTAAGAATTTTTAAAATTCCCTGTTTACATCCCAATTTTCGAGATAGTCGGCAACTCGTTTCACAAACATTCCACCCAAAGCACCATCCACCACCCGATGGTCGTAGCTGTGAGATAAGTACATGAAATGGCGAATACCAATTACATCGCCGTATTCGGTTTCAATTACCGCTGGTTTTTTAACGATGGCTCCTGTTGCCAAAATGGCCACTTGTGGTTGGTTTATTATGGGCGTACCCATCAAATTACCGAAGGTGCCAACATTTGTTATGGTGTATGTTCCACCTTGAATTTCGTCAGGTTTTAGTGCATTTTTTCTTGCTCTTTCGGCCAAATCGTTTACTTCTCTTGCCAAACCAACCAAATTTTTGGTGTCGGCATTTTTTATAACCGGAACAATCAAGTTGCCGCTTGGCAAGGCTGCCGCCATTCCTACATTTATTGATTTTCGTTTTATTATGTTATCGCCATCAACTTCCACATTTATCATCGGAAAATCTTTAATGGCTTTTACCACCGCCTCAACAAAAAGTGGTGTAAAGGTTAACTTTTCACCCTCTCTTTTTTGAAAAATATCTTTGTTTTTATTTCTCCAGTTTACCAAATTGGTAACATCAGCTTCAACAAAAGACGAAACATGGGGCGAAACGTGTTTGCTTTTTACCATGTGGTCGGCAATCAGTTTTCTCATTCTGTCCATGGCAATAATCTCGTCACCTGCATTTAGGCTGGCAGCAGGTTTGGAAGTCTCGGTTTTGGCAGCAACAACAGCTGTTTCAGCTACTTTTGTAACCTCCGCGGGGGCCACTTGTTGGGCAGCTTTTCTTCCGCCTTTTACATAATCCAAAATATCTTTTTTGGTCACACGGCTATCTTTTCCCGTGCCAGGCAAAGATTCCAACTCAACCATTGAAATACCCTCTGTACGGGCAATATTCATCACCAATGGCGAATAAAATCTATCGGAAGCCACTGAGCCATTAGAAATAGAGGCAACACTCGCTGTTTGAACCGCCGATTCGATGCTTTTGGATATAACAGAAACCGGTGCTTCTGATTTTGGCTGCTCCGCCACCGACTCTGGTGCGGCTGACGAAGAGGCCTCTGTTTCTATTACAGCTACCACTGCACCCACTGCCACAACATCCCCCTCATTACAAAGCAATTGCATTATTACCCCAGCTTCCGAACTTGGCACCTCTGAATCGACCTTATCGGTGGCAACCTCCAAAACCGGCTCATCAACTTCTACCCTATCTCCCACATTTTTCATCCATCTTATAACGGTCGCCTCATTGATGCTTTCGCCCATTTTGGGCAGTACTAAGTTGTATTTTGCCATGTATTTCTAACTGATTGCCAAAAAATTAACTCATTTTTGGAGGTGCAAAGAAACAAATTTTAGAACAATTTTTTGCCAATTGCATCAACCAATTGCCTTTTTCAGCAAGAATATTTTGAAGATTATTGCGTATAATTTATAACGCCAAGAAGGTTTCTTGAAGAAATAGAAAGCAAAAAAAGCAACCTAATGTTGCAGCAACAAAAGTGGGTTATTCGTTTTTATCGATTTAACTTTAAAAACTATTCTTCCTTGCAAACTCCGCCTGGCTGACAGCATTTGGGTAGTTTTGATTCGGACACTTTGTTTGCCGACAATTTACTGGTTTTGTACCCCAATTCGCTGATTATTTGGTGAATATCATTCTCTCCAAATTTTGCATCGTTATACCGAACCGTCATTATTTTTGTGTTTACATCCCAACTAGCATAGCTGATACCTGGCAAATCAAGAGCCTTTTCAATTCTTTTTTTGCACGAACCGCATTGGCCTTCCACTTTAAATTCAATTAACACACTTTTTGACTGAGCCGAAAAGGCAACAGCACAAAGAGCTAAAACAAGCATTAAAATTCGATTTTTCATTTCTTTATTATTTACAATATTAATCATTATGTTCTTTTTCATGGATTATTCGATACCTAAACCCGCCGTAAAACATCCTGCCAAAAATGGGTCCATACACGCCAGCGGCATCAAAAGTGGTGCCAAATGGATTAGCAGATGAAGAAATCGGATTTCGTTGCCTTACATTCAAAATGTTTTCAACCCCTATATATGTCTCTATATTTTTCTTTATCTTCTTACTCACTTGGCCATTCCAAAGCAAAAAGGGTTCGGTTTCATAAACAGGATTTGGGTCTGTTGTAATATTGACATACGTTGGTATAACCGTACGCATTGCACCTACCAAATTGGCAGTAGTGCTAAACTGCCATTTCTTTCTGTTTTGTTGGGTGATATTGATAAACCCTCGGTGTTTTGAAACATAGGGCAATTGTTTTCTTACTCCCTCATAAACCGTTGTTACATCAAAAAGTCTGTAGGCCAGTCTAATTTCGGTTCTCCTTAATGGTTTTACATCCATTTGAAATTGAAAACTATTGGCTCGTAAACCATTTTTGAGCGATGAAAACACAACGCCATTTGGCCAATTTTCACGATTTACTAACAACTCATTTTTAAAATCTGTTTTGAAAAAATCAACAACAAAAGTGGTAGGCATATAGCCCCTTAGTTTAGTTTTGTGTTGTATGCTAATGCCTTGATTTTGAGAAATTTCCTGTATAACTCCGAATTGCTCATTTGCCTTTTTAATAATCGAAACCGATTGATTGCTGATAAACAATTGTTGATTTTGAGCCAAAAAATTTGGGGTTCTATGACCGTTTCCACCAGAGATTCTAACGGTGGTATTTTTTTTGTTAAAGGAATACTTGAAATGCACTCTTCCGGTCATAAACAAACCAAACAGGCTCGAATAATCGGCTCGGATGCCCGAAACTAACGTTAAAGCTGAGTCAATTTTTAAAGTGTATTCAAAATAGGCACCGGGTGTGTACTCTTGTTTTTCAATCAAAATAGTTTCTAACTGTTCCTTATTTATATCCCCCAAAAAAGATACTCCTGTTTTGTATTCATGATTGGTATTGCCAAAAATATTTTGATACATCAAATTGACATAAAATGACTTTCCATCCAAATTTAAAAGCTTGCTGTTCGTATCATTGCCATAAGATGTTGAAGTGTTTATGCTGCTAAAAGCATATTGCGACCCAAAACTTTTATAGGGCTTATCTTTATATGATTTGCCCAGCTTTGCCCAAGCATCAAGTTGTTCGTTTCCTATATTTACCAAATAGGGCGATTCGCCCCCAACTTGTCCGCCTAACTTTTGGTCATGATTATATGAAACATTGGCCTGCCCCTCCACCCCACTTTTGTTATAAAACTGCCACCGATTCATCCATTGCATCTGATTCCCGGTAGGGTTATCTCTAAATCCATCTCCATTTCTATCCATCGAAAACGGACTAACGGAAAACCGCCCGAAAACAGAAGTTGCCACATACTGACTCAAATCTCTTCTCAACATCAAATCGGCCTCTGTTCTGCCTGATTGAGCTGTAAAAAAATCGAACAAAAAAAGTTGGTTGCCAAAGGGCTTTTTCAACTCCACATTTATCTGCCCCGCCATGCTTTCAAAACCGTTTACAACACTGCCCGCACCTTTGGTTATTTGTATTCCATCTACCCAAGCAGCCGGAATAAAACTGAGTCCATAAAACGTATTTAAACCTCTAACGGAAGGCATAAACTCGCGAGAAATGGAGGTATAAACCCCATCAAGCCCCAACATCTTTATTTGTTTTGTACCGGTTACGGCATCCGTAAAAGCCACATCAATGGCAGGAGCGTTTTCAAAACTTTCCGACAAATTGCAGCAGGCTGCTTTTTGAAATTCACTCTCCCTAAGTTCAAACGTGGTTTCCACACTTCGGCTTTTTAATGAAAAACCCTGGCGTTGGACATTTACCACCACATTTTTCATCATTGAGGCATCCGTTTTTAAAGTAATTTCTATTTTCTGATTTGCATTGGTAATAAAAACAGTATCTGTTTTATATCCCACATAACTCACAATCAACGGATTAGAAAAATTATCAAGCGTAATACGAAATTCACCGTTTGCATTGGTTGTTGCCCCTGTTTTATAATTGTTTTGCTGCCATATTTGAGCCCCTACAAGCGGAAGTTTCTCACCCTCATTTTGCCCAAATACCACTCCGGAAATTGTTTGTCCAAAGGACATTTTGGCAAAGAATATGCACATCAATAGCACTAAATTTCTCATTTTGTTTCATAAAAAAATTGAAAATTAAAATTGAATCGGTCAGTTTAGTATAACGAATGAAACAAGATTTTAGCACAGAAAAACCTGCAGTTTGCTCTGCTTTTCGGCATTGTCGGGTGGTGGAATATTGGTATTATAGCTTATTATATTTTCAAAAACTGTTGGCAAGACAATTGAGTAATCGGGCAACTCATTCAGAAAAAAATTGCATGGCAACTGCACACTACAGGAAAAGGTATAATCGAGCAAAATTTGCTCTTTAACTACTGTTTGCTCTGTGCAGCAGGATGATTCCTTTTCGGAACAACAACCGTCGCTTTGGTGGTTTTGGCTTTCAGAAAAATGAATGCTTTTTATCTGTTCGCAGCAATAATCTATACATATTTGAAAGCCTGAAAAGCTTTGAAATAAGATGATAATTGAGAATATTGAAATGAACTTTTTCATTTATTTTCACCACAAAGGTAAACTTAAAAAATTACAGTACAAAAAAGGCGATTCGCCTACAGCGAATCGCCTACCAAAATAACTAAAACAGTAGAATTAGTTTTTAACGGGAGGTTTACCATAGCCCGGGAAACCGGACTTACCGCTTCCGCCTCCTGAGCTTCCTCCTCGTCTTGGGACAAATATATCATTATTTTGGTTATTCCCACCGTTGAATTCCCAATTAGAACCACTTGAATTGTTAGAAGTACTCTTTCTTTTATCACATGGGCCGCATGGACATGGCGAAAACACTTTTGACGAGTCCGAAGAATCTATGTAGAACATTTGAGTTGTTTCTTCGTAATGTCCCGGAACATTGACTATTTTCTTTGCTTTATCCTCACTCAAGTCCACCACAATGCCAATTCTGAATTGAGAAGCATCCATTTTTAGGTTTTTAAATCCTAATGAATAATCAAGGCCATTAAATGCCGTATTGTTGTAGTCAACTACTTTTAAAGGTTCTGTTGTAACAAATTCATATCGTCCATCAAGATATAACCGTGGGGTTAGTTTCACTTTTAGTCCGGCCCCAAATTTGGTTGAAAATGCAGCCGAAGTAAAAATGTGATGATCTGTGCTGCTCTCGTATTCGGTGCTTGATAGCAACTGGCTTACCGTTTGCCCAGTGGTCAAAATGCGAGTACCAATGGAGCCGTTTAGATAAGGCACCAAACGAAACTGAGCCCATTCGATATGTGCTGTGGCATACAAGTCATTTCCATGTGTTCTGAGTTGCGAAAACCCTTTATCCTTGTTGGCTGAGTTGATTTCTACCTCATCTTTATCGTTTCTTCCATAGAACTGCATTCCCCAGTCCAAACCACCGTAGATAGCCAAAAACTCTCCAGGTAACAAATTACCCGACATAAATTGGAGATTAAAGCCGTGTGTAGCGGAGCGACGGCCAATAGAATTCCAAGCCATTGTGTCCTGCATTGTTTGATTGGTGTAATGTAAACCTATCCAACCTTGCTCAATGTCGTATTTCGGCTTTTCATAAATCCATCGATATGTGGTGTCCACCCAATATCTTGTGGTCACCGTCTTCCAAAATTTGGTGGAATCCGGGTTTTGAACTTGGTCAACTGGGGGTAATTCACCTTCTATCGGTACAATTGGGTCGTTGAATATTTCATTTTCTTTTTCCGAATTATCAGCGGTGTTGGAAGAAGTTTCTTCGGCTTCGACCACTTTCTCGGTAGATTCATCCGATTCTTGCTGTGAAGGGGCATCGTCTAAAACCTGTGTAGAAACACTATTTTTTGAAGGATAGTCCATTGTTTGCTTAGGTATATTGCTCTTCTCTTCAGGTATCTTTTCGCTTGATAGGTCTGGGGAAACAAAATTTGTTAAAGGTGTTGCATTTTGGTTTTCTGTTTGGTTTATAGCTGTATTATTGTTAAAATTCGACATCCATAAAACAGCGGCTGATATAGTTGCTAAAAGTGTCATAATCAAAATATTTTTAAAGTTAAAAACTGTACTTTTTTTCTCTTCTATTGGTACTAAAATTGGGCTTATTCCATCTTCTTCCAGCAGATTGAGCATATTTTGCCAATCGGCATTTTCAAAGCCGGCTTCATAGCCTTGCAAACCGTTTTTTAGCAGTTCATCGGGCAATATGTTTTTCGGTGCTTTCATTGTTTCTCAATCCATTGTTTTAACATTTTTCGGGCATTGTTTACATGCCATTTACTTGTACCTTCCGATATTTCGAGCCTTTCGGCAATTTCTGCATGCGTCCATGCTTCTATCGCAAAAAGGTTGAAAACCATTCGGGTGGTGGGCGGAAGTTTTTGCAAAAGCACAATCAAATCTTCGGCGTACAACTTGCTTACTACATCCGGGTTCAACCCGGTATCTTCCGGTTTTTCGTCAACCACCACGTTATTGTCGTATCTGGTTTGACTTCTAAACTGGTCGATGGCAGTATTTTGTACTATTCGGTATGACCATGCTCCGAAATCTTCCGATTTCTTGAATTTGCTTAAGTTTCTAAAGATCTTTAAAAAGCCGAGATTTAGTGCCGAAACGGCATCATCGCGGTTAGAGAAATATCGAAGGCACAGTGCCAGCAGCTTGCCGTGATACATTCTATAAAGCTCGCTTTGAGCCAATCGGTCATTATCCAAGCATTTGATAATCAAATCATTGAGTGTAACTGAGCGATCAACCGTCGTTGATGTCAATTCGTTACTCCATGTTTTTTCTACTACCAAATCTTTCGCCTTTTACTATACTCTACGTTACAATTTTACCTCAGGTTGGGTGGGGTGGTAATTTTTTTTTGCCGCAAAATATGTGCTGAATATTACACTTTCGAAAAAAATCATCTTCCATTATTCAGGATATTGTTTTTTCTTCGACCAATATTTTAGAAACAGTTTTCAACTTAAAAATTATAAAAAACAAAATGAAACAACTCGTATTAATTTTAGTAAGCGTTTTTGGGTTTGCATTGGCATCTCAAGCACAAACAACAACTACCGGAAAAACTCAGGCTTCGCCTAAAATGGAACAAAAAAAGCATGTTTGTACAGATGCCTGCAAAAAAGCAGGGAAATGTGTTGTTGTACACGGCGAAAAAGGACACACTTGCACGGAAGCATGTAAAACATCGGCAGCCGCTTCTTCTGGCTCATCTGAGGCTAAACCCGCCGAAAAAACACAAGGTCACAGCGGATGCAACCACAACAGCAGCGAGGGTTCTGGCCAAGGCACCACCGAACACAAATGTGCCGGATCGTGTTGCAAAAAGAAATAGGAAATTTTAAATGATAACAGAAAAGGCCGTTTTTAAAAGACGGCCTTTTTTGTTATATAATAATTACAACTGTTCCAAAAATAATGAAGGCAGCACCAATGGCGGTTTTCCATGTTATGTCTTCTCCCAAAAATATTATGGCAAAAACAATAGCCAACGCCACACTTAGTTTGTCCACCACCGCCACTTGCGAGACTTTGCCTAATTGCAAGGCTTTGAAATAAAAAATCCACGAAAACCCAGTGGCCAAGCCAGAAAGAATTAAAAACAGCCAGTTTTGTTTGGATAAATTGCCGATGAAATTTGCCCCGCCACGAGCAAAAGCGATAGCCCAAGCCAACAACAAAACCACCACCGTGCGTATGGCCGTGGCCAAATCAGTATCCACATTTTTAATTCCGATTTTAGCAAAAATGGCCGTCAGAGCCGCAAACAATGCGGACAGTAATGCATACATCCACCACATATTTTTTAAACTTTGATGAAGTTCGAAAGTAGTGAATTTGGAATAAATGTTTTGAGGAAATAGGTTCGGAGATTCTAAGTTTAAAACTTCTAAATCCAAGGTAATTCGATTTACTTACCCCTCTAAACCTTTAACCTTTAACCTTTTATCCCTAAACCTTATTCGCCACGGCGAATTAAACCAACACGAGCATCGCTGCACTCATGGCTATCATCAACCCATCTTCGATAATGGTTATGCTGCTCATGGGCAAATTAAAAACGGTTCCTAAACAGGCACATTGAATTTGCTTTTTGTTTAAAACCGATTGCAAAACACCAACAATGCTCACGGTCATCACAATTAAAGTGGCTAAATTGGTAAAAAAGGGATTGAAATTTATCAAATAGGCGATGCCCAATAAAAACTCAACGAACGCATAGATGTATCCCCACACGGAAAATTGCTTTGCCACCACGTCATACATGGCATAACTTTGGGCAAATGCTCTTAGATTGAGCATTTTGAAAAAAGAAAAAACAAGAAAGAATGCCGCCATAAAATGCCGCATCCACTGCATCAAATCAAACCCCGCATTTTGAGTTTGGATGACCAGTGTGATGGTTGATATATACCCAAAAACCACTAAAATGGGTTTGTAGGTTTGCCACCAACTTTTGGTCGTTTCAACGGCCATAGTATTTTTAATTTCAGATATAGTGTACTTGCTTTGTTTGCCACCCAACACCTCTTGCATTTCCGGAATGGTATGCGTTTTATCCCAATTTATTTCCACTTCGTTTTTGTCTTTTGAGGCAGAAACAGTGGTAACGCCAGCCATTTCACCTAACAAATATTGAACTTTCCACTCGCAGCTTTCGCAAGTCATTCCTTCCAGTCTAAAAGTTGTTTTCATGCTTTTCTATAAACTTTTAAACTTCTATATAGTTTTTGTATTCTCCCAATCGAACACCAAAAAGTTGCTCAAACCAATATAAAAACCACGTTTTTAATCCAAACCGCTTGAACTTTGGGTCGTGTGTAAACTGCCAATTCATTTGGTCAATTCTATTTTGCATTACCTTTGGGTGGGTGTCTTTAAAACGTTTAAGTGAATCTATTTGGCTGTAATCAAAGTCTTTTTCGGGGTCATACCGTTCATTTACCCAATCGTCCGTATGCCAAAGTTTATTAGCCTCTACAGCCTTTGCCATCATAAATTTTGGATGCCGCACCCAACCATAATGATAGATGGCTGCTTCAATCTTTTTTACCTTTAGCTTCTCTCCTTCCTTTCTGAAACCTTGAGCGTCCTTCCAACTTTTTATTTCCGGTTTATTTTTGATAATTCTAATTTCTTTTCGATACCATGTTCGGCTGTCGCCCACAAAATCGTAGCTTCCATAAAAGTGAATGTAGTCGAACAACAACCCTTCTACCCTATTGTCATCCTTAAATTGCTCCATTTTCCAGCGGATTTCAGCATAATACTTTTCATGAATGCACTCATCGGCTTGGATATATATCAACCAATCACTTTTCGGATTTACGGCAGCTTTGGCCTTGTCAGTTTCTACGGCAAGCACTTTGCCACCTTCCCGCAGACTGTCGTCCCAAATGGTGTCAACAATTTTTATTTTTGGGTCGATAGATTCAATCAAATTTCGGGTGTCATCGTCTGATTTTCCAACGGCCACTACCATTTCATCCACCAATGGCAACACACTCAAAATGGCTTCCCGAACAGGATAATCCAACTTGATGGCATTTTTAACGAATGTGAAACCGGAAATTTTCATGGGGCGAAGGTAGTGTTTATAGGCATGAGACTATGAGATTTGATAAAGGAGATTTGTTTGAAATAGAAAATGGTTTTAACCGTTAGGCTTTTATGCTTCGCATTTTTGTGTTTCTAGTTTCGTGTTTGATGTTTGGCGTTGCCAATGCATGCTGTGCCGGAGATCATAGACCACTTAATGAACAAGTGAATAACTATCTATTGAATGGCCACTTTGTTTTTAAGGGTAAGTATTTGATGCAATACCGCGACAGTTTGCTTTGGATTCAAAGAGATGGCATTTTGGCTTATGATGTTTTTCAGGTGATTGAATCCTGGAATGGCATTGATCAATACGCATCAATCGTTGCGTTGTGTAATGACGGTAGTAGCACCAGTTATCGATTTATTAAAGATTCCAGTTACCTTGTATTTGGTAGTTCCACCACGCCTTACGACTTAGACGCCCGTTTGTTGTACACCAATATTTGCATGCCGACAGGCAAACTATCCCAATCCAATGAAGTTTTACAGATATTAGGCTCGGGCTTTATCCATACATTTGATTCTTCAAATGCGTTCCTCAAACCTAATCCAGTTTTACCGGATGAAATACAAACTGATGTTAAATCCAATTTTGACTGGCTGCAATTTTCGTTGTTTGGCAACGCAATGTTTGTATTGCTTTTGTGGCTAGTTTGGAAAAACGGCAGGGCAAAAAGCTGACTTTTCCCCGTGCGTGGTCTTTGTATCTTTTTAGTTACTTTCCCAGAATTTTATTTGTCGTTTCTTGCGTTTTGGATTTTTTTGATTCAGAGGATTTGACCATTTGGTTTTAGGCGATGCCCTGGGTTAACGAACTTGATAACCCTTATGAATGGAAACGAAAACGGTTTTCTTATTCATATAACATCACCCCATCCGTAAACCTTAGCTTTTTCTATGTATTTAATTGGAAATAATTGAAAGGTGTATAACAGACACTATAATCTTTACAACTCCGGATAGGCTGTTTACACTCTGCACAACGGTTTCATAACGTCATGCAGAGGCTTGCCGCCGCATCTCTGTTTTTTACTTCTCTAATTCGTAAGAAAGAATTTCAAATAAATTTTTAGATGTTTCTCACGCTCTCCATAACGACGAGAATTCTAATCAACTTCCCGATAGCTGTCCGGACTATATAAACAAAGGGTTTGGGAACGCACCTCCTGCTTGCCGCAGAGGGTATTCACAGAATAGAATGTTCGTTAAAACCAAAAAAAACTTAACTTTGGCTTGTGCAAACAGCCTATACATATCGACCAAAATATAGCTCAAGCCCAGTTGTTTTTAGTGGTTTTGATTACTATCCTCCCGATAGCTATCGGGATGGGATGACAATGGAAGAACGTAGCTACACCGCTGCTGTTGGGGGATATCGATACGGCTTTAACGGAATGGAGCGGGATGATGATGTAAAAGGCGAGGGTAATAGCTTAGACTTTGGTGCAAGAATTTATGATTCGCGATTGGGGAGGTGGTTGAGTGTGGATCCGTTGTGGCAAATGTATCCTTTTGTTTCTTGTTACAACTTTTCGGTTAATTCACCTTTGATGTTTAAGGATGTAGATGGTAAAAAAATTTATATCTATTATGAAACTGGAGAGTATGATAACAATGGCAAACCAATCAGAAAATTATGGGAGTATAAACCAGGTATTGAAATACCAGAAAATGACTATGTCAAGAAAGTGGTTCAATCCATAGAAATGATTTTAAATGTTGATGAAACTCAATACAAGCAAACTCGAAAAAATCCTTCACCAAAAGGTGTGGTTGAAAGATTTCTTAAATCCAATAAAAAATCAGTTGTAATTACGGATTTAAACATGAAGTCTAATGATGATGCCAAGTTCATACCAGGAGACGAAAATGTCTCTATGATTAAGTACAATCCTAACGTTGGCACAATTCATATGCTTCGAGATGCTCCAGGTGGTAAATTTAGAAATTACTTAACAGCCCCCCCGGCAGCGGGCTTAAATCATGAATTTTCACATGCTTTTCGTTTTGCATTTTGGAAAAGAAGGTTTAAAAAAAACGATAATGCCAAAAATAAAGATTACTTAAAGAATAGAGGTCTTGCAGGACAATTCCCAGACGGCGAAGAGGAGGCAGCTGTTACATTTCAGGACAATGCTTTTTTAAAATTTTATGGATATGGTGAGCGAGTTTCGTATGTGGGTAGAAATTATACCGCAGTAAATCCAACAAGTTCTACCGAAAAATTATCATCAGACATAAGCGAAATTTCAGCAGGTCAAACAATAAAATTGGATACATCTAAAACAGAAAACAATTGGAGCAATTGGTAATGAGTATTTTAAAATCTACATTTTTCATTGTATCATTTATATTATTCTACTTAGAAACAAATGGACAAGCAACAGATATACAATTTAAGACAACACCGGATAATGTTTTTATAGTAGGGTGTACGGATACCGTGGCATTTGAATATAGTCTCCCATTGTACTGTTTTGACACTTGCTTTGGTCACAAAGCACGAACATTGATTAAATTACTAACAAAGCATACTAATGAAAATACACCCATACAAAATGATTCGATTGATTACCCCTGTTTGGAAATTCGAACGAAGGTTTCGTTCAAAAATGAACAAAAACAATATGAAAGTTATTATTTTGATAAGACCGGTTTTATTTTATATCATGGCAAGATATATTATGGCAACTCCAAAATTAGAAGGAAGATAAGAAAATTAAAGAGAAATTGTAAGTTGGGCAATTAACACAGGAGTGCAAGATGATATGCCGCGGCGAACAAAACAAAAAAATGAGTAAATTTGGAAAGTGCTCTTCAATGCAACATACCACGAAAACTGCTCATATAAAAAGGCAAATAAATTTGCAACGTTTCATTTTTTTACGTTCTAAAGTTATGCTTTTTCTACTTTTAAATCGTACTATTTTTGGTGGAGCCTACTACAAAATGATTTATGAAAAAACTTAGAAAAGTTACTTTTCTTCTTTCAATTGGATTAACTTTTGGGTGCTTTTATTCAAAAGATTCGTATCCGTCTTTTGATCGTGGGTGTGCATCATACAATTATTTTCAGTACTTTAACGATACCACCTATGCCATAACTGGGTTTTACCGGGCTCATAAAAGTGATTCGGTTTATCCAAAGTTATACTCAAATGGGGTAAAAAAAATACACAGACCAGTTGAATGCAATTTGTCATGTTTAAGTTTTCCAGAGAAAACTCACTTCACTTTTCTTGGTCGCATTGTGGTCTTCAAAAACGAATTAAAGAGCTTGGATTTCGTTCTTACAAATTTTGAAATTGGCTATAGCACAACATTATATTTTCTACATACGCCGTACAAAGTTATGGATAAAAAGGCACTTTATTTCACTCCAAACTGTTGGGAAAATGACACAATTTATAATATTATTTATCCCATTCTCTTTGACCTTACGGAATCTAAGTTAAACGAGCATATTGCAAAAAATAATATAAAACCACTAGCAGACACAAGTTTCGCCTACTTTGAGTTTCACGGTGTGCTTTTGGACACGGCGGCAGCAACACATAAGAACGGTAGCACACAAGTTCCTTAGAACGACTAAAAATAGGTTAAGATGCTCGGAATGTTGAAGGGCATATAGGATGGTGGTAGAAGATTGGAATACAAAACAGAGAAACGAGAAATGATAGCATCCCGATAGCAATCGGGACTATATAAAGATAGGCATTACATACAAACAACCTGCCCGACTAAGTTTGCAGAGTTTGTTTAAATTTGTCCTCAGAGTTACCCTATTGAGTGACTCTGATAAAGTAAAAATATAAAGGAGTTATAATTGGGATATCAGCTGAACGTTAACACCCATTGAGGAGGCTTGTACCGGCAGGGGTTTCACTTTCGGTCATCAACGCCCCTTAGCCAGAGACGTGGAGATAAAATGAATTCTTTAGCATCAATTAAGGCAACGGAAGACGAAAAGAGTGCAATTAAGGTGAGAGAATTGTCTAATGAATTAATGAATGCATATCAAGCTGAAAGGGAGAAAAGGGTAACGATGTAAATATGAAATTTGCAAGCGATTTGTTTGAATTGGCGGTCTTGTCCCAAATTGATGAATTTTCGAGCCACTATAACAAGTTGCTCGAAAATTATTCAGGAAGTGACTCGAAATTAAAGAAGCAAATTGTTCAAATTTTAGAACAATCAACATTCGATCAAAAACTTTATGCAAAAGCTCTTAATAGGTATGCCCATAAAACTGCAAGAGGAAAAAATTATTCAAAAGATGATACACCAATAAATGCCAAGAAAAAAAATATTGACCTAAAAGATTTGACACCCCTGAAGAAAAAAGTGAAACCCTCAGATACGAGTGATGAATAAAAATTGTGTTTTTCTAATTTTTGCGTACCTATTAATAGGTTGTCGTGTTGGCCAAAATTGTTCAAAATATCATACCTATTGGATTAATCCTGTGTATGATATTTATCCAACATTGATTGACACTAGTTTTTTACTAAACTCAATTCAAAGGAACGCAGATGACCTACAAATACCTCAAATTTTGCCAGATGAATTGAAACTATATAGACAGCACAGTTTCTTTTTTAAAATAACTAGTGCGAAAGCAATGTATGATGTTTACTATTTACCGACTGAGGATAGCGTTAGCATTCAAATTATACGTTTGGAACTTTATAAAAAAAATAAAAAGGTTTTCGATCAAGACTTAAGAAATAGTTATCAGGGAATTCACAAAGAAATGCTATCAAATCTTTTTAATGAAACAGATTCTTTCATACGTAATTCAATAAGACAGAAGATTTTGAATCTTAATATCAAAGTCGGTACACAAGAATTATTTAACACCGTCTATTACTCAAACGTACATTACTTGGCAAGACAGAACAAAGGTGGCAGCGGTGTTATAAAGTAGCTTCGTACCAGATTAGCAAAGGCTCTGATTTCTACGTCTCTAACAACGTGACAATTAACATGGGGGTAAAAGATAAAAAAACGAAACATAAAAACAAAAAATTATGGCATCCCGATAGCTATCGGGACTATATAAAGATAGGCATTACATACAAACAACCTGCCCGACTAAGTTTGCAGAGTTTGTTTAAATTTGTCCTCAGAGTTACCCTATTGAGTGACTCTGATAAAGTAAAAATATAAAGGAGTTATAATTGGGATATCAGCTGAACGTTTACACCCATTGAGGAGGCTTGTACCGGCAGGGGTTTCACTTTCGGTCATCAACGCCCCTTAGCCAGAGACGTGGAGATAAAATGAATTCTTTAGCATCAATTAAGGCAACGGAAGACGAAAAGAGTGCAATTAAGGTGGGAGGATTGTCTAATGAATTATTGAATGCATATCAAGCTGAAAAGGGAGAAAAGGGTAACGATGTAAATATGGAATTTGCAAGCGATATTTTTGAACTATCCATACTACTACAAATTGGAGAATATAAAAAGAATTTTTACGCATCAGTTTATTCTTATTGTGACGGAGATATGACTTTGATGGGAGATGTAATTAAATTAATAAAACTTAAACAAAATAATCAGGAGCTTTCTATCAATACATTGTTAGAATATGCTAAAACAAGTAGAGGAAAGAACTATGCAGAAAAAAAGGAAATTAACGAAAAAAAGGCAGATGTCGCGTTGAAAAATCTTATACCACTATATTCAAATAATAGCAATGTGTCAAATGGTGTTAGTGGTACAGATAGTACAAGTGGTACTAAGGATAGCACTAGAGGATCCGATAGCATTGGCCCCCCAAAGAAATGAAAATGAATAGAGTTGTTTTTATTATTATACTCGTTCTGATGGGGTGCAATGTAATTAAGAAAATTCCAGATTACGGATTGAGTACTAATAGAAATTTTAGAATTCTGAATGATTCGACGTTTTTAATTAACGAATATTATTATGATAGCATAAATAATTTAGGAGTTTTTACGCCAGATAGCCTAAATTTTTTCAAATGCTCAAAAAACTCCAAATTGGATGGTTATTCTGGAGAGGCTGCCTTCATAATAAAGCTGAATACACGTGTAGATACCTTGGAAATTGAGCCTATTTTTCTTAGCTTATATAAGAGAAATGAACTTACTTTGAATGACGACATTTACGAATGTGCCTCAGAAAGATATCTTTATAATGGAGAAGAGATTAATATTTGCAACAGAAGTGATTCTCTCCTAAGAGACGCTATTTCTAAAATATTGTTAAAATTTGATCCTTATACGGACAACCAAAATTCATACTATACTTCCTACTATGTTTGTTTCAAATATTAAGAGGAGGGCAAGGCAATTAACATGAGGGTACAGGAGGCAAATAGGATGGGGTTGAAGATACGAATACAAAACATAAAAACAAGAAATGATAGCATCCCGATAGCAATCGAGACAACAAATCAACTAATCTTCCAAGCATCTAATCAACTAAGAACTATCTTTGCCCCGATGTATTACAACAATATTTTGGAAACCATTGGCAACACGCCGTTGGTAAAGTTAAATAAAATTGTGGCGGATGTTCCGGCTACGGTTTTGGCAAAAATTGAGACAACTAATCCGGGTAACTCGGTAAAAGACCGAATGGCGGTGCAAATGATTGAAGATGCCGAAGCTGATGGCCGCTTAAAACCCGGCGGAACCATTGTGGAAGGCACCAGCGGCAACACGGGCATGGGACTGGCCATTGCAGGATTGATAAAGGGTTACAAGTGCATTTTTGTCACTACAGACAAACAAAGCAAAGAAAAAGTTGATATTCTTAAAGCTGTGGGTGCAGAAGTAATTGTTTGCCCAACGGATGTAGAACCTACCGACCCTCGCTCCTATTATTCCGTTTCCAAACGATTGGGCAGCGAAATTCCGGGTGCTTGGTATGTAAATCAGTATGACAACCCCAGCAACGCTAAAGCTCATTACAAAACTACCGGACCCGAAATTTGGGAACAAACCGAAGGTAAAATCACGCACTTTGTGGTGGGTGTTGGCACCGGAGGAACGGTAAGCGGTGTGGGCAAATACCTTAAAGAGAAAAACCCGAACATTAAAGTGTGGGGTATAGACACCTACGGCTCGGTGTTTAAGAAATATAAAGAAACCGGCATTTTTGATGAAAAAGAGATTTATCCGTACATCACTGAAGGTATTGGCGAAGATATTTTGCCTCTGAATGTTGATTTTGACGTGATTGATTTGTTTGAAAAAGTGACCGACAAAGACGGGTTAATCTATCAACGAAAATTGGCCAGAGAAGAAGGCATTTTGGTAGGAAACTCTGCCGGAAGTGCGGTGGCCGGAATCATTCAACTGAAAGAAAAATTGAAACCAACCGATGTGGTGGTAGTACTTTTTCACGACCACGCCACCCGATATATGGGCAAAGCCTTTAACGATGAATGGATGAAAAGTCGTGGATTTTTGGAGTCGAAACCCGCTCGGGCGTTGGATTTGATAAGCAGCCACAAACACTTGCCATTGGTGACAGCAACTGACTCTGATTTGGCAAAATCGGCTTTCGACAAAATGCAGAAATTCGGCATTTCGCAAATGCCGGTGGTTAATGAATCGGGAGCTTTTGTTGGCTCGCTCAACGACCACGAAATTTTTAAAATGTTGCTCAACGACAACTCGGTTTCCGATAAAAAAGTAAGCGAAATAATGCAACAGCCTTTTCCGGTGGTGGGCTATTACGACGAAATTGAAACTGTTTCAAAATCCATAAATACCAACAATCCGGCGGTATTGGTCAAAGATTTGGCCGGTTCCTATCATATCATTACCAAGTATGATTTGATATCGGCACTGGGGAAATAACGTTTAAACAAAGTGAGTGTAGTTCAAACCCTTGTTTCCTTTTTTAAAGATAAAGAATACCGAGAATTAATCTTGGTTTGTCTTTTTGTGGTAATAAGTGGTTCGGTGTTTTATCATTTCGTTGAGGGTTGGGGTTGGGTTGACTCGGTTTATTTTAGTGTGGTTACACTCACAACCGTTGGTTTTGGCGACTTGGCTCCACAAACCGACATGGGCAAAATATTTACCATCTTCTACATTTTGGTAGGCATTGGCATTATTTTAGGCTTTGTAGAGGCCGTTTATCATCATTTTAATCCCAGAAAAAAGAATTAATATATTTTGCAAAAAACAGTATGAATCCAAAAGTTGATGAATTTATAGCCAAACACAGTCAATGGACAGACGCACTTGTTCTTTTGCGAGAACTAATGCTCTCATTGAATATGGAAGAAACGCTTAAATGGGGAGCTCCGGTGTATATGGCTCATGGCAAAAATGTGTTGAGCCTTGGGGCGTTTAAGAATCATTTCGGCATTTGGTTTTTTAACGGCGTTTTTTTGAAAGACACCCATAAAATATTGGAAACTGCTCAAGAAACCACCAAAGCCATGCGTTCTGTAAAATACTTTGAAATAGATCAACTGAACATTGAAGTTTTAAAAAAATATGTTGAGCAAGCCATAGATATTGAGAAAAAAGGACTTAAAGTTTCAAAGGCCGAACATGCCAAATATGAAATGCCCGAATTGCTAAAAACTGCAATGGATGCCGATGGTAATTTGTTGGATGCCTTTAACAAACTTACACCCGGAAGGCAAAAAGAATATGCCAATTACATTTCCTCGGCAAAACAGGAAACCACAAAACAAAGTCGGTTAGATAAAATTATCCCTATGATTTTAGCCGGAGGTGGTTTGAATGATAAGTATGCCAATTGTTGACGTAAAATACTAAAATTCACTCTTAATCACTTTCAACGCAGCTTGAATTTGCTTTGTTTCAAAGCATTATTTGCGAAGTAATCGGGTAATTGTTAATTCATAAAAAGCACAATGGGACACCCAACAATTGGGCATCCCATCAAGTGCATTTGTATCGCGTTATGTAAATTATCTTGCTGTTTTCAGCATTTTCACATAATTAGTTTTGAACCGAGTGGTCAATACTTATTTTACCAATCGTGCTATTTATTCCGTTTGATATTCTGATAAAATAAATGCCGGTTGGCACATCGAATACCGTAAATTTATAACCATTTCGCAATTGCTCACTACTTATGCTAAATTGGCTAACCACTTGGCCTGCAATGTTGGTAATTTCAACATTTTGAACATCGCCCACTGCATCGGTTTTTACGATGTTTATGCTTCCACTTGTTGGGTTAGGATAAATGATAACCTCGCCCGCTGCGGTTTTTCTATTGAACAATGCCACAGGACCAAACCTTTCGGTTTGTCCGTCAAAGTCAACCTGCACCAGCTGATAATACACCACTTCGGGAGTAATGGTTTTAGCACCATAGTCCACAAATTGGTATTCAATGTTTTGACTGCTGTTGCCACAATTGGCTAGTGAGCGTAACACTCCCACCGCTTCAAAGTTCACTCCGTCAAAGCTTCTCTCCACCACAAAATGGCTATTGTTCAGCTCTGTGGCGGTTTGCCAATTAACCACGGCATTATTTCCGCCCCATTCTGCATTAAGATAAACAAGCTCTACCGGAATCGGAGTTACATTCGCCACCTGAAAGTCTTCCACCTCTCCATTATTTTGCAATGATTTTGAAAAATCCGTTGGGTCGTCAGAAACTCTTACCCTATAGTTAACCGTGGCATTCATCAAGCCATCGGGTGTCCATACGTTGTTAAATATTACCGTATCGTTTCCGCTGGCGGTAGTTGTAACTGTTCCGGTGTAGGTGCTGTCCATCACCCCATCATTGTTCCAATCTATTTCCAATTGTGCATAAGCCGTTATACCCGCATTGGTAGAGCTTATGGGTACCATAAAGATATTGGCCGTTGCACTATCCAATTGCGAAGGAATTATCAAACCATCATCACCTCCATCGGCTGTAGCCGTAGCATTGATATTGGCTGTTACCTCATCGGTAATTGTTGCTCCCGCCCATATTGAATTGGTCCCATCCGGTGTGCCGTTGTTATCGCTGTCAATAAACTTGGCACCAGCAGATGGCAATGAAGTCAAATCGCCAAAGTCGGTGTATATAGGCTCTATCAACAAATAAATAGTGGCACTGTCTGTTTGTTTAATGTCGGCGGTATCGGTAATGTAATACACAACTTTATCAGGGCCAGTGTAATCGGTTGGCGGCGTATATACAAATGTTCCGTCGTCGAATAATTCTACCGTTCCACCTTGATCTGTTGACAATTTGCCAAGCGATGTTCCAGTGCCGGGTTTGGTTGGGTCAACCAAGGTTGAACCACCGTTTACCGTAATGGCATCGTTAGGTGAATTTGGATCACTGTCATTAGCCAACCAATTTCCAGTTACCGGTGTATTTATATTGGTAATCTGATAATCATCACCAGCCAAAGGAGGCTCATCATGCGATGGGTCGTTAGGCAATACAGTAATATCGATTGTGGTGGTATCGCAAGCGGTATATGGGCTGCTTACGGTGTCGCACACCACATAATACAACGTTTCAATGACACCTACAAAATCCGAATTTGGAGTAAACGTAATTGTTCCATCTGGACTTACCGTCAAATCGCCTGCATCGGCAACAGGGTTTCCGTTTTCGTCAACTCCGGGAACAGTCGAAATTGTTCCATTGGTAACGGGAGTTCCTTTTGTTGGGTCAATTACCCCACCAAAGTTTTGGTTGTCGCCTTCCGGGTCGCCATCATTGGCAAGCAATGGAAGGGTTACAGGGTCGCCATAGCTCACACCTTCATCAGGGTTTGCCACGGTTGTGTTACTTGTAGGATCAGTTGGGTCTTCTACCGGAAGTACGGTTATATACAAAACTTCATCTTCGCAAGCCTTTGTAGTTCCATTGTCGCATAACGTATAAACAATACTGTCTTTACCCACAAATCCTGTTGGTGGAGTATAGGTGTAATTACCTGTGCTGTCAATAATAAGCGTACCACCTTGGGCGGTAGATTCTGTCACGGGACTTGTAGTAACAGGAGTACCTGCAATTGCCGTAATTTTTGTCGCATCACCTTGAGCATCAATGTCATTGGTTTTTACATTGCCATCAACTGGTGTATTTATTAAGGTGGTATTGTAGTCCACTATTGGGGTAACACTGTTGGGGTAACATGCATAATCTTTTACCGTAGAATCTTGAGCAGTTCCAATGTTTTGACCTCCAGATACTAAAACAGGAACTCCATTGGCATCAACGCTCCCAGAAATCTTGTCATTTGTTAGATTTACAAGTCCAACGCTTCCACCACCTTCTACGGCATCAGCACAACCGTCGTTGTCGCTGTCAAGGTCTAAATAATCAGGAGTTCCGTCGTTGTCGGTATCTAAAGCTGGTACTCCAGAACAGTCTATTGCGGTTGTACCAGAAGGTATAGTTGTTGCAGTGGCATCGGTCGTAACGCCAATGTAACCCGAAGCGATAGGTGAACCGTTAAGCCCGAAATCACATTTAGCCAAAACACCACCAGCTGAGTTTTTCACAACCACCGCGGTTACTGAAGCATCGGTACCTACAACATGAATAGAATACGTTGAATCGATAGAAGGGCTGAATGTCAATGTTTGAAAGCTGCCGGCACTGGTTGAAAAAGACAATGTCTGTCCATCGACCGTAGCTGTACCAGTTCTGCTGTATGACCAATCACCAATGGTCGTTTCAATTATAACGCCCGTTAATTTATCAAATGCAAGGTTAAAATAAAAATTGTCACCAAAAATTAAATCCCTGTTCACGTCATTTGGATTGCCTCTGTCTCTGGCTGCATCAATCGTACCTGAAAAAGAATAACTCAAGGTAGAACCTAGGCACAAACCAGGGTCTTCTTCTGTATCCAATATCCCGTCATTATCGTCATCTAAATCACAAACATCTCCTATACCATCGCCATCATTATCATTGAATAGTGAACTTGCGGCATTACACGGGTCACATTCTGCTGACTGAATAGTATCAATTTGAGAAGTGCCAATGCTTTGTCCTCCTGATGTACTTAGAGGAACTCCATTGGAATCCACTCCACCTGTAATTGTATCATTTTGAATCTGAGAATATGTTAAATAGTCTCCACCTTCAAGTGCATCAGGACAGCCATCATTATCACTATCCAAATCTGAATAGTTAGGGATACCATCTCCATCTGTATCTATTGGTTGACAAGCTTCAAAGATAAATTCAAGTGCATCACTTCCTATAACTTCAATTCCAATTCCTGTTACATTAAAGGTAATAGACGAGATAGGAGCCATAGAAGAGAACTTTATCGAGCCTGCTGCAGTTCCAGTAGAATCCATCGATGACTGTGGGCCTGGACTTGTATATCCGAGATTTACATCAGGGATTCGATAAAAAACGTCTGACTCTACGATAAATTGGTTGTTACCCGCCAGTTTTTGCATAGTTACGCCCGATGTAGCAACAGTCCACTCAGTAGAGTTTGTAATATATGGTGAAGAGCCTGAAGCTCCATTTCCACCTAATCTATCAACATGCAATATAAAATCTCTAACTGGTGATGAAAAATTAAAGGTTACTTGTCGGATACCTTTATCGTCACCCGGAGCATCTATATCAGTGTAATAAGGCTCGGGAATAGTGTCCCAATATATCAAAAATTGATAAGATGTTGCACCCATAACACTTGGATTAGACCAAGCATTAATGTTGTTAAATACGTCATTTGTAACTCCAGTAAGTTTAGTTGCACCTGATACGCCGACAGAAGTGATGTTAATACCCAATGATCCAGTAGAGCCAGTAGAGCCACTCCATGTACCCGATAAGGTAGGAGAGCAAGATTCATCCGTATCCAATATCCCATCATTATCATCATCTAAATCACATTGGTTTGAGATACCATCACCATCGGCATCTGGATAGCCACTGGCGACTGGATCACAACAAACAATAACACTTGCATTTTGCGAACTTCCTATTGTTTGAGAACTACCGTTATTAGGTACACCACTTGTATTTACCGGATAAGTGGTTGTATTGATGGAACCATTTGCATTTAACTGGCTATACACATACGAACCACCACCTTCTATTGCATCAGCACAACCATCGCCATCGCTGTCGGTGTCTAAATAATCAGGTGTGCCGTCGTTGTCCGTGTCTTTGCTAACGCAATAAGTTACCGTACCGTTATTTATTGAAATCAATCCACGACTACCTCCATTACCTGCCATTGTTCCTGATCCAAGAAAAGCGGTATAAATCCAGTTATGTGTACCTGTAACATTAGTAACCAGTGTTCCGCTTCTTGCAATAAAACCTACTGAGGTATAAAGAGGTGCCTCTACCGGATGTGCATAATAGCCATTATACGCCGTCACCGGACCAGGCACGGATATACTGGCATCTTTAGAAGCATTAAATACTGAAAAATAGGACAAAGACTGGCTTTGAACATAGGCTACACTACTTGTTGGAAGTGCTCCAGCAGTGGTGGTAAAAGTGCCTAATTGTGTTAATTCCCCGTTACTCAACCAATTGTCAAAGGCTATTTCTACATTATTCCCTATAAAAGTTTCATTGGTGGAATTGTTTGCCGGAAGATTTTGAGCGAGCAAACTGGTGTTAGGAAGAATGCTAACTGCACTTGAACCTGTTACCACACCGGCCCATTGGTGATCCTGACTAGTGGCTGTATTATTAAAATCACTATAGGTAAATGGTACTGTAAATGTATCTTGAATACCGGGTACCGCATTTCCAGAAGTACGGTTAAAAACCAAATTGAAACTTCCACCATTTATCGCGGTTGAAGCCCCTGCAACTGTTGAAGCTACATTCAGTGTATATGTTGTAGTAGATTGACAAGCTCCTTCATCCGTATCCAATATTCCGTCATTATCATTGTCTAAATCACAATCATTTGAAACGCCATCTCCATCCACATCAGGATAACCACTGGCTGCTGCATCGCAACAAACTACAACGCTTGCATTTTGTGAGCTACCTATTGATTGAGAACTGCCATTGTTGGGAACACCACTTGTATTTACCGGGTATGTGGTTGTATTAATAGAACCATTGGCATATAACTGGCCAAGAACATAAGAACCGCCACCTTCTATTGCATCGGCACATCCATCACCGTCACTATCTGTGTCCAAATAATTTGGTATGCCATCATTATCGGTATCGCAAACAGCTTTAACGTTTGGAAGTCTTTCTAAAAATATATTTTGACCCTGTGGATTAGAATTCCCTCCTCCATCACCTGGATCGTAAATTATCACAAGTTTTTTGATGGGCTTACTTATTGTAAAGGTTGCCCAATAATTTACATTTGATGTAGCCACACTATACTGTCCTGTTAGATTTGTTATAAAACCATCTACGTCGTACGCTAAGGAGTCTCCAAGGGTAACGCTTACTGGAACTGGATAATTATTGGCATCATAAGCCAGCAGTTTAACCCCATCTCTCCAAGAACCAAAATTGGCACTTCTTTCAATATCAATAATTTTAAAACTGCTTCCTATTAGTATCTCCTTGCTAAACTCATACGTCCACACCGAGTTGATACTATCTTCATCAGAATTAAATCCACCATTTAAATCCATAGCAAGCGTAGCATAAGAAACACTACTAAGTGTCATATATTCCGGGGGTGAACCATAAGATGTCATTGGGCCATTAAGTTCTCTTGTATAATGAACATTCACACCAGAGCCAGCTACACTTGTATAGGTAGTATCTGATGACCCATTTGGATAATGATTAAACCAAGTAATATTGAAGGTAGAACTTCCAGAACAAGCAAACTCATTTGTATCTAATATTCCATCATTATCATCATCTAAATCACAAAAATCGGAAACGCCATCACCATCAGTATCCACATAACCACTTGCGGCAGCATCACAACAAACTACCACGCCAGTGTTTTGTGAACTGCCTACTGATTGAGATCCACCATTGTTTGGTACACCATTCGCATCAACTGAGTAAATGGTAGTATTAATGGCTCCGCTACTATTTAATTTACTGTACACATAAGAACCTCCTCCTTCTATTGCATCGAAGCAACCATCGTTATCACTATCTAAGTCTAAGTAATTGGGAATACCGTCACTATCAAAGTCTGGTTGTAGCGAATTGGGTAAGGAAACACAATTAAATAATATTCCAGGGGTATAACTTGTAACCGTTGTATTATTCGTAATCCTAATCTTACTTATTTCTTTGCCCGAAAGGTCAAAAACTACCATATTGGCTCGAGTCAATTCCGGACGAGTGGCAGTAGATATACCTTCCAACTTAACGTATGTTCCGTTTTCTGTTACAGCTATGTTGGATCCTATATCGTTAAAAGTCGTTGGAGTTACACTGCTGGGATAACTACCTGTGGTACCCTCTAAGGTGGTGGCAATATAGTTGCTCAAGTTGGTTATTGTGTTACCGTTTTGATCCCAAACTTGCACATTATGGTTTTCACCAGTATTATCAATATCTACGACAGCAAAAGAAAGCGAAACTGTACCGGTTGAGAATGTAATGTCCACATAGTTACCACCTCCCTTTGGTTCTATGTAATGTCCTGAAAGTCCAGTACCATATAATTCGTCCGTACTAGTGGTAGTTTCATTCCACACCCTTAAATAAGGTGTGTTGGTGCCGCCACCAAGGAAGTCTGCAGTTATACCATTACCTAAATATTGAGTGTAATGCACATCAGCAGTAATGGTGCTAATAGAAGCAGTTATATTCCCAGCACCTGAGCAGCTTTTCGCATAACCTTCATCAATATCTAAAATACCATCGTTGTCATCATCTTCATCGCAAAGATCCCCAATTCCATCTCCGTCGTTGTCTGTAAATTGAGGACTTGTTGGGTTACAAGGGTTATTGAGACCAGCACAATCCAATAATTGTACTTGATCAACGTTTGGCCCCTGAGAGCCTGCATCTGCCGATAATACAAACGTATTTGAGCCTGAATTTACTGATACGGTTTTCGTTTCAATCGTCCAATTAGTCCATGAACTAGTAGGAGACATACTAAAAGTGTCCACTACTGTACCATTAATCTTAAGTCTTAACGGACGAGGATTGGCGTCTGCATTGGCATAACGAATGGCCAAAGTATAAGTGCCAGCGGTTGCAACGGTTTCTGTCCAAGTAACGTTTATGTTTGAACCGGTAGATGTAGGATAATCGGCAAATCCTGAACCAAAATAACCTGACTGGTTATTATTGCTGATAACTCCTCCATTTAGGGTTAAAATTTCGGCTTGCTTAAAGTCACCACAGGCATCCTGTAAATTGCCTTGGTAGCTAACTAATTTTAAAATGTCAGCATTCCCATTTCCCACTTCCAAATCCCAGTCACCATCTACACCAGTAATGTCATCCGATGCAGCAACTGAAATCCCTAACGTTTTTTCTAAATAAGTTACGGCCTCTCGACCCACTTTGCCTTTACCAAACTCACATCCGTAGATGTTAATATGGGTGCTTTTTTTAACTTGTGGTTGAAGAAATTCGGCAATTTGATGGGCATCCATCCATTGCCCATTTACCAGCAGCTCTCCAGGTCTGCCGTGAGAAAATAAGTGAAAAACTTGTTTATCGATACATTCCGAATCAGGAACTTTAAGGTTTTCTAATTTACCATCGATAAACACATTGTTGGGTAAAACTTGGCTGTGAGACCATGCCCAACTGTTTGGTGCTTGTAAAACAAACAACAAAAATAAAAAGCTGTATAATAATTGATTTGCAACTTTTTTTGGATTTGTAGAAGAACTCATCATAATAAATAATTCAATAATTCTGTATTTTAAAAATGCTCTGTTTTAAAATTCTTTACAGTTATTTAGTTATTTCTTCTTGTATTTTGGATATTTTAATAGGAGGTGCTGAGCCTTTTGCCCGTCACCTGAAAATAATTGGATGTTTGAATCAAATTTGCAATCGAAACCGTCAGAAACGCCTTGCTCATATTTTACTGTTAACCCCAATTTTGTATATAGGGTTCTGCTCCTTGAAGTGCCTTCCATCTTAGGAATAAATTGTAGTAATCTAATATTTGCTACCTAACTAAAGGTGCCGTTTATAAAACAACCTTGTTATGCCAACATTTGTGCCATAAGCTGTTCTTAATTACTTTTTCTTCGTTTTAAGTAGTGGTACTTCAATTGTCAACAATTTGCATACAAAATGATAAGTGCTTGATTTTGAAGACATTTCGCATAGAGATTTTTCATTTATTAATAATTGTAGCATTTTTATTAACAACTGTATCAAAATATGTCTTAACTGTATTGAACTTTAAAAAACTACCCGTATTTGTGTAATTATGATACTTGGATTCCTATTTTGAGATTTCAACCCGTGTATAAATCCACTAACAAATGACTCGATTTGGCAAAATGTGTTCTGTTTTGGCTTACTTAAATAGGTTGTTTTTAATAATTTTGATGTTGAAATTTAGCCCACATTTCAACCAAATGTCATTTACAAAACGGAAAGTCTGTAGTACAAAAATCAGAACCACAAAACAAAAGAAACCCTATATATGGTAAATCTCCACCTGATTAGCGGCAAGGTTGTTTAATTCATATAAAGCACAATGGGACACCCAACAACTGGGCATCCCATCAAGTGCATTTGTTATCGCGTTATATAAACTATTGTGCTGTTTTCAGCTTTTTTACATGTTTAGTCTTGAACCGAGTGGTCGATGCTTATTTTACCAATCGTGCTATTTATTCCGTTTGATATTCGGATAAAATAAATGCCGGTTGGCACATCAAATACAGTAAATTTATAGCCGCTTCGCAATTGCTCGTTGCTTATGCTAAATTGGCTAACCACCTGGCCTGCAATGTTGGTAATTTCAACGTTTTGTATATCCCCCACCGCATCGGTTTTTACTATGTTTATGCTTCCGCTTGTTGGGTTTGGGTAAATCATAACCTCGCCCGCTGCTGTTTTTTTGTTGAACAATGCTTCTGGGCCAAACGTTTCGGCCTTTCCATCAAAATCAACCTGCACCAATTGATAATACACCACTTCTGTAGTAATGCTTTTTACACCTTTATCTACAAATTGATAATCAATGCTTTGGCTGCTGTTGCCCCCATCGGCAAGCGACTTTACAATGCCCACTTGCTCAAAGGTTTTGCCATCAAAACTTCGTTCCACCACAAAGTGCCGGTTGTTTAACTCGGTGGCAGTTTGCCAATTAACCAATGCGTTGTTTCCGCTCCATTCGGCATCAAAATAAACAAGCTCTACCGGAAGTGGAGACAGGCTATAAACCGTTTTGGTGTAGGGCGAAAAAGCACTTAGGTTGGCTCTTTTTGTTACCAATGCCGTGGATATGGCAGTACCGGTAGTAATATATCCGGTGCCGCTTTCGCCGCCATACAGATTGCTGTATTTTAGCAAATCCCACTCACTTTGCGAGATGGTATCTACCCCGTTGCCGTTGGCAGGCCCGTTGGGGCTACTGCCCACGTGGTGCGTTATGTAGTGGTTGGTGCGTTTTGAGGCAAATGTGCTTCCCTCGGTGGCCACGTTGTGTTGCAACTCAAGTGTTACGTTGCTGCCGCCGGTGGTTCGCTCCTCCACATCCCACGTACGGGCCACGGTTACATCGTCTTGATTAGTACCCGTGCGGCCTGCATCAAAGGTGTTTAAAAACACACGCATGCTGTAATCATCATCGGTTCCGGTATTTTTAATTCGCCCGGGTGTGTAATCGCCTTTGGCATGACCTATTGGGTAGGCTTCTTCTGCATCGGATGTTGCCAAACTCTCCCGCTCCAAAAAACCTTCGGTGTCGGTAGGGTTGCCATTGGTTACAAAAAACTGGGTTTCGTTGTAGCCAAGTATCTCTCCCGGGTCGTTGTCGCCCACCGTAAAATCCATTCCACCGTGTATTACGTGGCCGTCCACAAAGGTAAAGGTGTCTCGCACCTTGCTGTCATCGTTTATCAAGTATAAATCTCTGGAGTTGTACAGCTTTATGTCGGGAAAGCTGCATCCTGCACTGGTAGCCCAGTCGTAGCCGCCCTCTAAATTCTGTCTGCCATTTCTGGCATAGGGTGCCGGGCGTGGTTGTTGGAAATAAAACTGCCCCGCACCGGGCATGGTGGCTGCATTGTCGTTTTTAAATGTAATGCCATAAAAATGTACTACCCCACCTTCTACACTGCCCCAACTGCCATAGTTGGTGGCATTGCCAAATACGGTTACCGTGTCTTGGCTAAACACGTGCATTTTTGTGCCTGGGTGAGCGTAGGTGTTTACCACTTGGCCGTGCAATGCCGTGGTGGTAGTACCTAATATAAGCATCCACAGAGTGGATAATGCTTTGTTTTTAATTCGTATTTTCATCTTTTTCTTTTTTTAAACCTCCCTCCCAACCCCCTCCAAAAAAGAGGGGAAGTTGGACACGGAGGATTATGTTACCATATACGTTATGAGCCAAGGTTTTGGGATTAAGCTATATCTTTAATCTTTAACCGTTACCTCAGCAGTACTTACTTCGATGCCTTTTGCTTGCAAAGCAACTTGTATAAGAGCCAATTGAGCTTCTAAACTTGTCACTTTTGCTGCCGATGCTTCATTGGTATTTTCCAATTCCTCTTTCAACGCATCGTTTTCAGCTTTTAGCTCTTGAATGGCCTTGGTAAGAACAGGAATTAAGCTATTGTAGTCCACCGCAAGTATTTGCTCATTGTAGGCATTGGTGGCAGAATCTACAATTTGAGGAATAATTTCTTTTATTTCTTGAGCTATGAATCCCATTTCATGTCGGTCGTACTCGTTAGAAGCTAATTTTGCTTTTTTGTCGTATTCTACTGGACGAAGCTGCATTACGGTTTCTAAACCATAAGGGTTGGCAACGATGTTCGTTTTTAACCTTCTATCAGAAGTGATGGCAGCACCACCCACTGTACCTGAGTTGATTACAATTTTGTCGGCATAAGCTGTGTTGTTTGCTGCTCCAGTTAAACCTGTACCTGCAATTACGGATGAGTTGTTACCTGAGAGTGTATTGTTTGTTCCCCAAACAGCAGACTGCTTACCTGAAACATTATTGCTAAGGCCGAATACGGCAGAGCTTGTTCCTGTTATCCTATTGGAATACCCCCAAACCGCAGAATAGCTTCCACCGTTTAAGTAATTTAGAGTGCCAGACATAAAAATACTGGTTGCAGAAATGGCGGTATCAATATATCCGCACACCTCGGCATACTCATTTCTTGAAACGTAATTTGACCTTCCAACAACATGATTGTAGGTACTTGAATCCGTGAGTATATTGCCTTGTCCACCAATTGCGTTTGAATAAGACAAACCTCCTGAGCCATTAAGAATTTTATTGTATGCTCCCCAAGTAATATTAGAATGTCCTTCAAGCCTATTGTTTGATCCAAATGCTGCTTGGTTGGCTGTACCGGAAATAACGTTTTGTTGACCGATATTTATTGAATTTGAAACTCCATCAAATATTGTATCTGAATAACCTGAAACAAAATTTCCAGACCCATCACCAGAGTAATTTAAAATACCGGCTGTTATGCCTCGAGTAGATTTGTTATAATTTGAATTTCCTAACACCAACGACTCATTCCCTTCATTTTTATTTGCAGTACCCCACACAGCGGCATTAAATCCGGTAGAGCTATTTGAACTTCCATAAGCAGTAGAGTTGAGTCCTGAAACGGTGTTGGTGGCACCCCACGCTGCGGAGTTGTCGCCCGAAATGCGGTTGGTATTTCCCCAAGCCGCAGAATAATTACCCGTAACGGTATCTTGAATTCCTGCAATTATTCCTCCTTGAACACCAGAACCACTATTATATGCACCAAAAACCGCTAAATTTTCTCCCTCAACATAGTTTTGCAAACCCACAACTACTGCATTATCTACTTTCACCACATTACTATTTCCTCCCACAAAGGCATCTGCTATATCAGAATTTAATGCGTTATCAACCGTATTAGCATTTCCCGCCACAAAAGAACGGCTTGCATTAACAGTATTTTGAACACCTGTTACACCTACTTGAGATCCGGACACAACGTTTAGAGATCCCCAAACCGCAGAATGAGGACCCGTTACTGTGTTTTTTGAACCCATGGCTGTTGATTGATCTGCACTTACTTTGTTTTGTGTTCCCCAAGCTGCAGAATTTAAGCTAGATACATTATTGGCAGTACCCCAAACGGCGGAGTGATGTCCGGATACTGTATCATTAATACCTGTGGCAAAAGAGTTGGTACTTGTCACTGTATTATTATTTCCCCAAGCGGCAGAGTTGTTTCCAGATAATGTATTATTAATACCCCATGTGGCAGCATTCGAACCACTTGCCGAGTTGCTTTGTGCACCCCACACAACGGTTCCTTGTGTCCAAAGATCTTTGGTAATGTCCATGGGAATGGAATCCGTCCGGTTGTTGGATGTTCTTACATAGACGTAGTAATCGTGGTCGTTTGTAAGGCTGTCGGTGTTGCTACAAGGGCTAATCCAACTGTTCAACTCATTGTTCCACCAGTTTACGCATCCTTCTGTTGTGTTGTAAATAAGCAAACCATGGCTTTTGGAACTTACAAAGCTACCATTGCTGCTTATGGCATCCCGCTGGGTTGTGGTCATACGGGGTAGCAACAAACCCTTGCTGGTGCTTTCAAGCTCCACAAGTGAACTGGGTTGAATGGTTGATTCGTTTTCGCCCACTTTTAATTGGGCATTGGCCGTGTTGTAGCCAACCATGCTCAGCACAGCAATGGTCATAATTTTTGCAATGTTCAAAATGTTCTTTTTTGCATTGCTCTTTTTTCTTGTAGTAATCATAATTTTTCTTTTTGAATAAATAATTTAAATAAACGATATTTTCTCTGCCCGACTTTTAATCAGACATTTAGGATGGTTCAATAGCCATGCCCGCAATAGGTAAATATGGCCATATCAAATAAGTGCGGGCTTTGAATGCATAAGTGCGTATTTCGTTTTTATAAATGCAAAAGCATTTTAAATTTTACCAAAACTACTTTTATCTAAAAATGGGACAAATACACAATTATTGTATCATTTTGAGACACGCTTGATTGAGGCTATGTACTTGGGGTTGAATAAAAATCGAGATGAGATTTGATAAAATCGAAGCCTATGTTATTATCAATCCACGCCGAATTGCTCTTGTTTTTAAACCAGGTTATTTGACGTTTGGCATAGCGGCGGGTGTTTTGTTTTATTTTATCAACAGCCTCATTAAGTGTGCTTTTTCCATCGAAATAGTCGAACAATTCTGCGTAACCCACCGTTTGAAGGGCGTTTAATTGTTTGAATGGTGCTAAATTTTCGACCTCGGCTATCAAGCCATTTTTTATCATTTCGTCCACCCGCTGATTAATACGATTGTATAGTTCTTCTCGTGGGTAATCAATGGCAAATTCGAGTATTTCAAAATGACGGTTTGATAATTGTTTGGCAGTTTGTTCTTCGTTTGTTTTTCCGGAAAGCAACACCCGCTCAATGGCTCGCATAAGCCGTTGTGGATTTTGTAGGTCTATTTTATTGTAATAGTCTGAATCTATTCGTTTCAGTTCGTTTTGCAAATAGGTTAATCCATGTTGTGCATATTGGTTTTCTAATTTTTTGCGGATGCTTCCATCGTCTTTGGGTGCCTCATGAAAACCATGCAAAATGGCATTGATAAAAAGGCCACTTCCGCCTACCATAATAGCTACATCCCGTGTTTTAAATAGATTTTCAAGCACAGAAAGGGCTTGCTTTTCAAACTCGCCTGCCGACAATGGATTATGAATGGAAATGTGGCCAATAAAATGGTGTTTTGCACTTTGCAATTCCTCCAATGAGGGTTTTGCAACACCAATATTTAGTTCTTTATAAAACTGTCTGGAATCGGCAGAAATGATTTCGGTGTCAAAATGTTTTGCAAGCTCAATGGCCAGTGCCGTTTTGCCCGAAGCCGTGGGTCCACCAATAACGATGAGATATTTCTTTTGTTCTGACAACGTTTATTGGTCGTCGGAGTCGTCAAAGTCATCGAATCCTCCATCATCATCACCCTCTTCGTCGCCATCAAATTCATCCTCATCCTCCCCTCTTTCATCGTCGTCCGAAAAATCATTTCCCATTTCATCGTCAAAACCCATTTCGCTCACATCGGGTTCTTCGGCTTCGCTCACAATTTCGTCCACCATTTTTTCAAACTCGTTGGTAGCCAAACCAATGGTTGTAATTTTCTTTTGTTTGGGAGCCTCACCCACAGATTTTACCAATTTCGGAAAAGCATCAGTGCCATTATCCTTCTGAAAACCAAACAATTGAACCCGTAATGTCCATTCCATTTCATCGTGGGTTATGAGCAATATTTTTTGATGTGGGTCATTGACAAATGAATTGAGCTTGGCATCAGCCATCTGCAACACCTCTGCCTTTTCGGCATTGGTAATTTCTTTGCCTTTTCGCCAATTATCGCCCGACATATAGAAGGATGCCGTAATGTTGGGGTCGAATTTTATGCTTTCTACAATACTTCGATAAAGATCAGAAAACGTTTGATTGGCACGTATCTCTATGTGACGTTCTACATCGTCAACATCTTCAAATATTACTTTAAACTTATATACAATCATCTATCAATCAGTTAATTGAAACCGGAATCAGACCAATTTCTTTGCCTTTTTGCAGCACAAAATTAATGGCCTCCGGTCTAATATTTTTAATTTCTCCATCCAAAACTGCATCTTTCAACGCATTTTTTATAATTCCAACTTCTTTTGATGGCTTCAACCCAAATATTTCCATGATTTCTTCGCCCGACAGCACGGGTTCAAAATTTCTGATTCTGTCCCGCTCCTCCACATCTATGATTTTTTGTTGCACGAGGTCAAGATTTTTTAAAAACCGTTCTACTTTGATTTCGTTTTTAGAAGTTATATCGCATTTGCACAGCAACATCAGGTCGTCCAACTCTTCTCCTGCATCAAAAATTAACCTCCGAACCGCACTGTCTGTCACAATTTCTTTGGTTAAAGCGATAGGTCGTAAATGCAGTAACACCAGTTTCTCCACATATTTTTGATGATGGTTTTGTGGCAACCGTAGATTTCGAAAAATGCGTTTTACCATTTTCGAACCCAAAAACTCATGTCCATGAAATGTCCAACCCTCTTTTTCGTCAAATGCCTTGGTGGCCGGTTTGGCAATGTCGTGCATAATGGCAGCCCAGCGTAGCCAGAGGTTGTTGCTGTTTTCGGCCACATTATCCAACACTTTTAAGGTGTGATAAAAGTTGTCTTTATGCCGCAATCCATTCCGCTCCTCCACACCTTGAAGTTGCACCAACTCCGGAAAAAACTGATGCAATAATTTAGTGTTAAATAATAGTTTAAAACCCACCGATGGCACCGGAGACATGATTATTTTATTGACTTCATCAATTATTCTTTCTCCTGAAATAATTTCTAAACGGGGAGCCATTTCCATGATACCTTGATAGGTTTCTTCCTCAATTTTAAAACCCAATTGCGAGGCAAATCGGATGGCTCGCATCATACGAAGGGGGTCGTCAGAAAAGGTAATATTCGGTTCTAATGGGGTACGAATTATTTTATTCTCCAGGTCAGAAATACCGCCAAACGGGTCAAGAAGCTCTCCATAATTCGATTCGTTGAGGCTAATGGCCAATGCGTTGATGGTAAAATCCCTGCGGTTCTGGTCGTCTTCCAGCGTGCCATCTTCCACAATGGGTTTTCGGCTATCGCGGCTGTATGATTCTTTTCTGGCACCAACAAATTCATAATCCCAATCGGCTTGTCTAATTTGAGCAGTTCCAAAATTCTTAAAAATATTTACTTCCGAAGCATTTGGGAGCATTTCGGCCACTTTTTTGGCCAACTCAATGCCACTGCCAACCGTAACAAAATCAATATCCTTGCAGGGCCTATTTAGCAAAACATCACGCACATAGCCCCCCACTACAAACACCGGTTGATTCAGCGTTTGGGCAGCTTTCGCCACCGTTTTAAATATAGGATGTTGCAGGTGTTTTTTCACGCGGGGCAAAAATAAGGTTCACTTTGATTTTTTACAGTTCGTTTTTTTTTTGCATATTGAACCAATGGTTTTAAATGATTTAAAAAATTCGACTTTTTAAAGTCTCAACTATTACATAGCTCATTCCTCCATTCTATTTTTCAAATCCATTCGTCCATGCAAAATCCTCGTTATTTCAATGGTTTTGTCATTCAATCTTCGATAAAATATAATGTGTCGACTTACCCGCAATCCCATAAGATTATCCTCTATTACATCGTATTTTTTCCCAATGTTGGGGTCGTCCGCAATGTGCTGGAAATTTTCAAGAAACAATTGATAATATATGTCGGCTTGTTTCTCAGACCACTCGTCAAAAGTATAATCCCATATTTCAGTTAAATCTTCGACTGCTTTTTTTGTCAGTTTATATTTTGCCATCTTTTCTATTTTGGGCTTTTAGTTTGGCAAGATGTTTTTGAGGATCAAAGTCGTGAGCTATACCACTGTCAATACCTTGCTGGATGGCATTTCTTAAAGTGGCAGCTCTACTTTCCTCATCCTCCAAAAGTCGAAGTCCGGCACGAATAACTTCGCTAACATTTTTATAACGCCCGGCTGAAACTTGTTTACTCACAAACTGGTCGAAATAACTACCGAGAGATATTGATGTATTTTTCATTTTTAAAACTTTAGTCAAAGTTACCAATTTTTGGTAAATATGAAAATGTTTGTTTTTGTAATTTCGGTAAATGAGAGCTCAGTTTTCTTTACGGTCTAATTTTTGATTCCATTAGCAAAATCATTCTGCCTATTTTTGAACACGTAAATATTTTGAGATGAGAAAATTAACGCTTATTGCCTATTTTTTAGTTGTTGCCTCCAGTCTTTTTGCACAAAATTTTGATTTAATAAACAACAAAGAACTTCCGGAGTTAAACAAATTAAATCCAGCATTTACAGGGGTTTTAAATAGGCTACGGTTTATGTACAACCAATCAGCTACCACTGATTTGGGTTTTGAAACAAGGCTTTTCAAATCATCGAACCACTTTGGTGTTTATGCCACTTTTGACGGCATTGACCACATTCAGCGAAAGTCGTTTAACGCCCAATATGCCCGAAATATTGAACTAAAAAACAACCTGAATTTGAAATTAGCAGCCAATGTCAATTATCAAATTCGCCTTTTTCATCGCGGCAATGAGGTAAATTTTTCGTTTAAAGACTTTAACGGATTTGAATATCATGTCGATTCATTAAACATTAAAGACTTCAGCACACAACAAGAAGTGTTTGATTTGGGCATAGGAACGGCTCTTTTATGGAAAAATTTGGTATTGGGATTTAATGTAAATCACCTAAACCAGCCTGATATAAACCTTCAAAACTCCCAAAGTCTAAAATCAAAAATAGAAATGAACGCTCAATTGATGGGGTTTTTTAAACTTGGAAAATTGATGGCCGCCCCCACAGCCATTTATGCTCAACAAGGCAGCGATGTTTTTTCGAGTTTAGGGTTAAATCTGACTTATAAAAATTTAGGCATAACAGGACAATATGAAGATTTGAACAGCCAAACAGGATATGATTTCGGCTTGACCTATCGATATAAAAAACGACACTTGCTCAACATTAGTTATCGCTCAAATCTTACCACCACGTCCAATACGAAAGATGGCATTTTGACGGCAACGGTAAATTCAACACTATTTAAACCCAAAAAAGAACTTGACGGGGTTTTGGATAAAATAAAGTTGGTTTATTAGCACACAATTCCTGTCTTCAACCATATCTCGAAAAAGAAAAATCTTATAGATACAGAAGACTTTTGATTTAGCCTAAAGTGAACGTAATTGGTTCGTAGCCTCACTTTTTGGCTTGTCTTTTTTGTTTACTTTTTTTGACTAAGAAAAAAAGTAAAGCCAGTTTATAGGGCTGGCAAGCCCTAATATAAGAAGTAGGCGGTGATTAAAAACACACAATGAATCTCTGACTTTTTTCGCTTTATTTTAGTCTTTTGACACTGGAACAGATTAAATTTCAAAAGTATTTAAGACAATAATCTGACGGTTAATGAGTTGATTTTGAGAGGATAGTTTGCTATCTTTCGGATTATTTTTGTATTGATTTGAAAAAGATATTACGGCTAATTTTCAACTACTATTTGGTTTTAAAAACCTGTTGGTTTGTGCTGTTCTTTTTGGTCATCGGTTTTTTTGCCACCGTTGTTTTTGATCAGGGGCAGGATATAATAAAAACACTTTCGTTGTCGGGCAATTCGACTGTTGTTCGACAGACTTGGTTTGTTTATTTGGCGGTAAGCTGGTGGGCTTGGCAAAGCTTTCGGTCAGCAAGGGTAACACTTCATTTCTCCTACTTTAATTTTTGGCAATTACAGCCTGGATATGCCCTACAAGCACAGGTTTTAATACCTCGATTGTTAGCCATTTTTCCCTATTTAATTTTGTCGTTAGCCATTTATAGAGCAGGAAAGGAAATGACCGGACTTATCGTGTTGCTTTTGTTTTCTGCATTAGCCCTGTTTGTTTTTTTACATTTGAGAAAGCAAATTATTGTTTGGATACGCGGCAAAAAACCCTTTTTTGAGTTTTTCGTACCGGATTATATCCCCATAAAAAACGGAACCTATCCGGCATCGTTTATTTGGAATAAACAAAAATCGTGGGTGCTGTTTCGGGTATGCTTAATGGCCATTTTGGTTTTTGCCTTAATGCAAAATCCAGTAGAGTTGCCTCAATACCTGGGCTCGGCCACCATCGTTTTACTCGGTTTTGGTTGCTGGCTTATAGTGGCCACCATCATAGATTTTATTCAGAAAATCATCAAATTTCCGATTGCATTCAGCTTGGTTTTGATGACTTTAGTTTTTAGCTTTTTCAACAACAACCACGCTATCCGAACCATCAAAAATTCTTCAATAAACCGCCCTGATTTAGAAACACATTTTACCCAATGGCTAACCCCACGACTAAATAAAAGTGATACCACAACCGTTTATTTAATAATGGCCGAAGGTGGCGGACTTCGATCTGCCTATTGGACCAATTCGGTTTTAAACAAGCTTGCCGACTACAACCCTCAATTTAAAGAAAACACTTATGCCTTTAGTGCTGTTTCGGGAGGCTCTCTTGGGTCGGTTTATCAAGCCACCAATTCAAAAAGCAAAAAAAATCGGGGGGTGTTTAACAAAGATTTACTGGCTCCAGTCACTTCTGCTCTCATTTTCAGTGATTTAATTCAAAAATTTATTCCATTTCCCATCAAAAAGTTGGACAGATCGAGAGTGTTAGAAAAATCGTTTGAAGACGGAATTGCCCAGCCTGAAACGTGGCAAAGTGGCTTCTTAAAGAATTTTGCAAACCACCATTCTCCCCTATTGGTGCTAAACGCAACGCACGTAGAAACAGGAAATAGAGCCATAATAACCAATGTTCGACTAAATGATTTAAATAAATCGCATATCATTGATTTGTTTGACATTACACAAACCGACATACCCACAAGCACCGCCATTGGCATTAGTTCAAGGTTTCCGTTTATTACACCCCCGGCATTGATACAAGATAAAAACGGCAACTCTTGGGGCAATTTGGTGGATGGCGGATATTATGAAAATCTCGGTTTGCAAACCATGCTCAACGTGTATCAAAATCTACGGGAAATATGCAAAAGGCAGCATTTGAACGTTAAATTTAGGTTTGTCGCCATTCGCAACACCAAGGCATTTAAAACGGACAAACCGTTGGTGGGCATGGCCGAATCGCTTTCTCCTGCCATTACATTTACCCATATTTGGGGAAACAATAGCGACGAGGTGATTGAAAATGGAAGAGCCTTAATAGAAGCCAATGGTGATGCACTGTATCTTTTAAACCTAAAACGCGATGACAGCGAAAACATTCCGCTTGGCTGGTATCTTAGCCCAGAGGCTCGGCACAAAATTGACCAACAAACTGCCGATATTTCAGAAGCAAGATTGAAGGAGATTTTGGGTGGGTAAAAATCAAAAGGCTATGCACTATTGCCGTTTACCGTTTATTAATAATTTAAATTCTTCTTTGCTTGGCAAAACGGTCTGATATTTACTGGCAAAAATTTGTTCATTATTTTCTGGCAAAGTGTATTCTACAACAGACTGGTTCTTGTCTTTACACAATACTATTCCGATGGTTTTGTTTTCATCTTCTAGTCGGATTTCTCGGTCATAGTAGTTTACGTACATCTGCATTTGTCCAAGGTCTTGATGTTTGATTTCTCCAATTTTCAGGTCAATCAGTACAAAGCACTTTAATATTCGGTTGTAAAAAACTAGGTCAATTCTAAAATGTTTATCATCAAAGGAAATACGTTTTTGTCTGGAAACAAATGTGAATCCGCTGCCAAGTTCCAATAAAAAGTGCTCAAGTTTATCTATCAACTCTTGTTCGAGGTCGTTTTCCGAATAAGACGTATGTTCTGGAAGCCCGATAAATTCAAGAATGTAAGGGTCTTTAATCGCATCTTTTGTTTTTCAAGCACCAACCCTTTTTCGGATAGCTCTTTTACCTTGTCTTTGTCTCTGCTTAAAACAAGTCGTGTGTAAAGTGCTGAATCAAATTGACGTTCCAATTCCCTTACGCTCCAATTGTTTTTAAAAGATTCAATTTCATAGAATTTCCGTTCATTTTCATCATCAATTCGCATTAGTTTCAGATAGTGAGACCAACTTAAATCAAATTTCCGAGACGATGTTTCGGAAATGGTATTTTCAGAAATCCGAGACAGTGTTTCGGATTTTCCATAAACAACATAAAACCGTCTCATATTTTCAAGGTTATCAACCGAAAAACCTTTGCCAAATTCTTTAGTCAAGACATCAGAAAGCTCTTTTAAGATTTGTTTTCCGTAGTCAGCCCTTTCTTTTCCATCCTGCTCTTCTTCCACAATCATTCTCCCAATTTCAAAATAAGTGAGAACCATTGTTTGATTAACAGTTTGCACAACTTTGCTCCTTGCCGATTGTAATACATCAACAATTTGAGAAAAGAATTTTGTGTTTGAAGGTTTGCGTGTCAAAAAACTCTATTTACAACTTTCTATAATAGCTCTACCAATAGCTTCTGCATATTTAGGGGGGACTGCATTACCAATCATTCGGGCGGCCTTCTCAATACTCTTTGTTTCAAAAATATAATCTTTCGGAAAAGACTGTAGGGTTGCCCCCTCCCTGATTGACAAAGCTCTATCTTCTTCAGGATGAACAAATCGCCCGTTGGAAATACTAAAGAACTTGGTTGTAATCGTCGGCGAAGGTCTGTCCCACCACAAACGGCCAAAAGTATCTTTAAACGAATTATCTCTACCTAAGAAGCATTCCAACTGCAACTCTGGGTCATCCGCAAAACCAAACCTATTACCTCCATTTTGTTCTACTTTTTTCAAACGTTTTTTATTGAGGTCACTAATATTTGAAACACTATGACGAAAATTTGTTTTGTCGATGTGTCCAGCTTCAATCTTCGGAAACCCGTTTCCCTCTCCTAGTACATCTCTCACTGTACGCTTTTCTCCTTCAAATTCGAGTGGCTTTATTTCATCTTCGGATAAACGTGTGGCTATCAAAGTAAATCGTTTTCTATTCTGCGGAACACCGTAGTCGTTTACATTGTGAATTTTGAAATGAGGCTTTTTGTAACCATTTGTTTCCAACCACTCAATAAATTCATTTAGTCCACTTTCTTCTTTTTTTCTAAAAATACCTGGAACATTTTCAACAACGACATATCCAGGTCTAAAATGTTTGACAAAGCGTGAAAATTCAACTAAAAGGTTTTTGGACTTGGACGATTTTGTCTTGTCCGTATTTATAATGCTCCAAAATTGACAAGGACTACAGCCGATAAGGACTAGTTGATCATCATTTTTTTTGAGAGTGAGTTTATTTTCTAATTCTTCTTCCTTCAATTCAAAGACATCTGCGTGTATAAATTCAGCTCCCCTTATGTTAGATTCGTAAGTTTCTTTACAACTTTCGTCAAAATCAATTCCAGCAATAACTTGTATTCCTGCTTGTTGCATTCCAAAGCTCATTCCACCTCCAGAACAAAAAAAATCCACTGCTTTGATTTTTCCATTTTGCATTTAAAATTCTCTCAAATTATTTAGTGCAAATTAACCAATTTTCCAGAATATTCTTGCTCCTAAAAACTACATTTATACTTAAAATGTACCCTATATTTGAAAAATATAATAAAAATATTTGCATAATAAAATAATGTACATTATATTTGTCGAATTAAATTACGTATAACATTAACGGAATGACTTCAAAGCGTAGAGAAAGATTTGAGAAAGTAGCGTCCAACAGGGTGCAAAAAGTTATAGATTATCTGAATTTGCTTGGTAATTGTGCCAACAAAAACAATTACGAATACTCTGAAAAAGATGTAGAGTTGATGTTTAAAGAAATCAACCGAACATTAAAAGAGACAAGAATATTATATGATAAGGAATTAAACAAAACCAATAAAGGCGGATTTTCTTTTTAAAGTTATCACTATGGAGAAAAATTGCAAATGGCATTTTAAATCTGAAGGCGGTCGCGATGTCGGGCCGAACGACCCTGTTGACGAGAAATTTAAAGGGCAACCATACTATTCCATCGTAAGAGAAGCTATTCAAAATTCTTTAGATGCTGTTGATGATGAAAATAAGCCTGTTAAGGTTAATTTTACATTTTTTGATTTGAACCGAAATGACTATCCTAATCTTTTTGAGATAAAGAAAAGTATAGAACAATGTCAGTCCTATTATCACGATAATGATAATGCAGAGAGATTGTTTAAAGATATGTTGTTTTACCTCAATGGAGATGTGGAAGAAAAGAAAAGATTAAATCTGTCTTGTTTGAAAATTTCAGATTACAATACAATCGGAATGCGGTATGATGAAAATAACACCAAGTCTCCTTTCTATGCTTTTTTAAGAGCTGGTGGTGTTAGTGCAAAAAGTCAAGGTTCAGGTGGTTCGTTCGGTTTTGGAAAAGGAGCTTATTATACGCTTTCTCCCATAAAGACGCTAATTGTTTCAACTCAAACCACTTCAAATGACTTCTTTTTTGAAGGTTCAACCATTTTAACCACTCACAAAAATGGCAATAACGAAAAGTTGACGGCTTACGGTTATTATGATAACAATAATGGGGAGCCCATACAGTCAGAAGATAATATCCCTGAATTTTTCAAAAGAACTGAAGCTGGAACAGACGTGAACATAATTGGTTTATGGGATGAGCCAAAACGAAAAAGATTTATGATTAAATCCGTTCTCAATAATTTTTGGTTAGCAATTCACGACAATAAATTAATTGTGCAAGTAGATGATGTTATAATTGCTAAAGATAATTTAGAGCAGATTATTGACGATTATTTTTCATCTGACGGATTTGAAAGTGGTAATGCAAACGAAATAGAAAGCTGGAATCCGAAATCTTATTTAAAGTCTGTAAAATACGCCAAATCAACCGACCAGTTTCATCTTTTTGAAGAAAAATTAAGTACGGTTGGTGCTGTGAAACTTTATGTTTATTTGGAAAAGGGGTTGCCAAATCGAACCTCCTATTTCCGAAAACCGAAAATGGTAGTTTACAAACAAACTCGAAGAAAAATAAACGGTTATTCGGCTGTATTTATTTGTGATAATGAGCAAGGAAATGAAATTCTCCGTTTGATGGAAAACCCTGCACATAATGAGTGGAAAAAAGAAAATTATCCTAAAAATGAAGGCAAAATTCATAAAATTGCTCGTAAAGCAGAGATCGAGATTAGCGATTTCGTTAACAGGTCGCTTGAATCATTATCCAAAATCAAAACTGGAAAAAAGTTAGCGTTTCAAGGTTTGGAAGAATATCTTTCCATTCCCGAAGATTTGTTGGAAAAAGAAGAAGAGTTTGATTTCGAAGGAGATCTAACAAATACTGTTTCGGGTGAAATGAGTAACAAAATTACAGATGATGAAACTGGGATGCAAACTACCGACAATGAACCTGTAAAAATCAAGCCTACCATATCACAAAAGCAGGAAGTTAGGGAAGAAGCCCAAATTGAAGCGAATGAATTTGGAGAGGAAAATATAACCGTTGGCGGAAACAATGAAAGCGAAGGAGGTGATACAACTTCAATAGATATTGGAGATAAAGAAGATAAAGGAGATAAATCAGAAGAAGCTACTTTGAGCAAAACTCTTGTTAAAGTTGGTTTTAGAGTTTTAGCTCAAATCGAGAATGATGAGTTATACCATATTTTGATAGTCAATTCCGATAGACAAATTGACGATGCCGAACTTGAATTATTAGTTGGTTCCGACAATGATAGAGATGACGGTATAGAAGTTCGGTATAGTGATTCGGGTACTATCGAAAAAAACATTATTAAAAAAATTTCCTTGGTTTCTGGAAACAATAAAATAAAAATCCGATTTGCTGATAACTTGAAACACTCCGTAAAAATGAAAGCATATGAAATTCAATGATATAACTTTTCCGCATCCAGTTTTGGGATTGGGAGATGCCATTTTCGGAACTATAGAGTTGGGAAATCCAGAAATAAATTCTTTGCAAGATGTTTACGAAGTAAATATAAACTGCAAAAACGATAATGCCGACTTGAAAAACTTGCTCACTGATGATAAGGCAGAATTTTTATATGAAGTAACCTGTACTAACACGCTTTATAGAAAACGGTTTTTGAGCAATAATGGCAGAATGGAGTTTGAAATTCCTAAAAAAGAGGTCAAAGGTCGTGTGGAATTTACCTGTCTTTTGGTTGCAAAAGAAAGGATACCCGAATATTCCAATACGGAATCTCATTCCGATTATGACGGATATACTTTTGATTTAGACCAAGGAGATATTTTGGCTTATTTTGGTGAATTTTCGTTCAATGCAGACATTAAATACGAAAAACTCAAAGCGGTTTCTTCCTTTATGGAAATTGTAGAAAATGAGGATTTGAAATACACTAATGTTGATTTGAAGAAAAATAAAATTGAAATACAGCTACCTTCTGAAACTTACGATATATACAGAAGTGACCTTATCTCTCAAGAAGTAAAATTTGTTCCTGTTTTTCACTCGTCAATTGTTTTGAATGCACTTTTGACGGCTTTATACAACTTTGATGAACACAAAGAATATTTGTGGGCTAAAGTAATAGACTATCGGTTGAAAAAAGAAAAACAATTTGAATTGTTGGATATTGCAGAGAAAGAAAATATACCCGAAATAGCACAAAGACTGTTAGGAAATCCGTTCAAGCGTTTGTTGGAAGGTTTGAATGTAATTATTGAATCCGAAAGCGAAGAATGATATGGCTAAACAATTAATTTTTAAAGACAAATACATTCAAAAACTGAAAAGAGACCTTGATTCTGGTAGTACATTGGAATTTTACAAAGGAAATGAATTTGTCTATGACAAAAAACAAGTTTTAATGTTGCCAAATATAGAAGCAACTCCGGATTTAGTAAGTCAATTGGATGTAAAGGATGACTATAAAACGGCAATTGCTATTTATGAAGCCTTTGAAAAATTAGAACCAATACAAGCATCCGACGAACGTTTGTGGGTGTATATGGCTCACGCAGATTTATATCCTTATATGGTCAAACGTTGGGTAGATGTTTACACAGGAAAATCGTCAAACCCGAACAAATATATTTCCGACCATTGGTTTATAGATTCTTCTGCTCAAAGTAGTCTTTTGAGGCACGCTTTGGCAGGATTATGGTGGTCAGCCTATTTGTCGGTTGACGAGACCAAAGAAGACAAATATGAATTAACTAAAATTTTGTTTCGTCAGTTAGATTTTCCAACACGTACTTTGGGGACATACAAACTTGGTCGCCATAAAGAAGCCGTTCTCGGTATTTTGGAATTTATTCAAGAGAATGGGGATTTATTTAAAAGTAAATTTGAGTCCAAAACCCGTTTTGTTACAAAGTATTTGAATGTTATTGGTGGCGTCAAACCGATTTCTTATTACGACCGTCATTTTTTCAAGTCCGAGTTAGAAAAAATTGTAGGGCAAATTAGCTGTATATAGCCCCATTCCTCCCTCTCCCAAACAAAATTTTGCGAATTAACCAAAATTTGACACCTTGCGGCTGTCTTGGAAAATGGCTTGAAAATAACGTTTTTGGGTACCGGAACCTCGCAAGGTGTTCCCATTATTGCCTGTCAATGCCATGTTTGTCAATCAGTGGATGAGAAGGACAAGAGATTGCGGTCGTCTATTTTGGTGGAGACCGAAAATACGAGCATTGTTATTGACACCGGCCCTGATTTTAGACAGCAAATGCTTCGGGCTAAGGCCAAAAAATTGGATGCTGTGGTATTTACGCATGGCCACAAAGACCACACCGCCGGATTTGATGATATTCGGGCGTTTAATTATGTGCAACAAGCCGATATGCAAGTGTATTGCGATGTGCGGGTGGAGCAAGTTTTACGCAAGGATTTTGACTATGCTTTTGCCGATTTTAAATATCCCGGCGTGCCTGAAGTAAAACTGCATCGTATTGAAAATAAAATCTTTACAATTGGAGATATAACGCTCACTCCCATTGAAGTGCATCATTACAAATTGCCGGTTTTTGGTTTTAGAATAAATGATTTTACCTATATAACCGATGCCAATTATATCACTGACATTGAAATAGAAAAGATAAAAGGAACAAAAATCTTGGTGTTAAATGCCTTGCGTAAAGAACCGCATATCTCGCATTTCACTTTGGATGAAGCCATTGAAATGGCACAAAAAATTGGTGCTGATATTACCTATTTTACGCACATTAGCCATCAATTAGGCTTGCACCAAAATGTGCAACATGAACTTCCTAAATCTATGTTTTTGGCTTATGACGGACTTACAATTCAACTATAAAATGGACAAAGAGCGGGCATACAAAGAGTTGGAACAACAAGCAGAGTCACTGTTTGCAGATGAAACCAATGTGTTGGCCAACATGAGCAATTTTTGTGCGTTGGTGCATCGACATTTCCTTTTTTGGTGGACGGGTTTTTATTTGGTTGAAGCAAATCAGTTGGTTTTGGGACCGTTTCAGGGGCCTGTGGCTTGCACAAGAATTGATTTTGGAAAAGGTGTATGCGGCACTGCTTGGAAAACCAAAGAAATACAAATTGTTCCGAACGTTCATGAATTTGAAGGCCATATTGCGTGCAGTTCGGTCTCAAATTCGGAGATAGTAATTCCCATTGAGCAAAATGGCCAATTTGTTGGTGTGCTTGACATTGACAGTGAGAAATACAACACCTTCGACCAAACAGATGCCGTTTATTTACACAAAATGTTGAAACTTATCTGGAAATGAAGTTTACCCAAACATACCTAAAATTAGTAAAAAAATACTTGCCTTCGCCCATGGTGATTGCTATTTTTTTAACGGTTTTCACGGCAGTTTTGGCACTTTTTTTCGGACAAATTCCGGCAGATAAAAATCCGGCAACATTCATTGCAAACGCTTGGCAAAAAGGTTTTTGGGAATTGTTGGAGTTTACCATGCAAATGGTGCTTATGCTCATTTTAGGGCATAGCATTGCGTTGAGTCCGGTTATTGAAAAGTTCATAAATCGTATTGTAAGTTATTGTAAATCAAATGCTCATGCAGCCATTTTGGTTACACTTTTTTCTGTATTAATGGGCTATTTCAATTGGGGCTTGGGTTTGGTTTTTGGGGCTATTTTGGCTCGAAAAGTGGGCGAATATGCCCACGAAAAACACATTAAAATAAACTATCCACTCATTGCGGCTTGTGGCTACACAGCCCTGATGGTGTGGCACGGCGGGCTTTCAGGCTCTGCACCGCTTACCGTAAACAAAGCAGGACATAGTTTGGAAAATCAAATGGACATTGTACCGCTTACCGAAACCATTTTTTCCGCTTCCAACATGGTGGTTTTTATGCTTTGTGTTCTGGTTCTTCCAATTTTTGCGTGGTGGTTGTCAAAAGGAAAATTTTCCGACATCTACCCAAAAACAAAATACAACAACCAATTTGATGCAACCGCCCTGCAAGGTGCCGAAAAATTAGACCGTTCTGAATTTTTGGCCGTAGTTTTTGGCGGTATTTTTCTCATTGTGTGGTTTTTACAACTTTTTGAAGCCCAATTTTCTATCAATTTTTTAAGCCTAAACAACGTTAATTTTTTGCTGTTTTCATTGGCCATTTTAAGTCATCGGTCGCTGGCTGGGTTTTTACATTCCATCGAAACGGCCATATTGGGTAGCACAGGCATTATTATTCAATTTCCACTCTATGCAGGCATTATGGGTTTAATGAAATACTCCGGACTGTTAGAGTCTGTTTCTCAGGCATTTGTGCATATCAGTTCGGCTAAAACATTTCCATTTTTTGCTTATTTGAGCAGTGCAATTGTTAATATTTTGGTGCCAAGTGGCGGCGGTCAATGGCAAGTGCAAGGCCCCATTTTGATTGAAGCCGCACAAAAATTGGGTGTTTCCAATGCCAAAACGGTTATGGCTTTGGCTTACGGCGACCAGCTAACCAATATGCTGCAACCCTTTTGGGCATTGCCTTTGCTGGGAATTACAGGTCTTAAGGCCCGCGATATTTTGCCCTATTCAGTTTTGTTTATGCTGGTGGGGGCTCTCATTTTTTTATCTGCTCTTTATTTGTTTTGAGAAAAATTTCTGACCGTTATACTGCTTTAGTTCTATTGTTTATTCTACTAATTGTCAGACTATTCGTACTTTTTCGGTTTAATTTGAATTATGTTGACAGCGATGAGCTGATTAACTGGATTGCCACCCGCGATATGTCGCAAGGACTGTTTTATACACCCTTTTATTACGGCCAGTTTTACAGTACCAATTTGGAAGCTTTTTTTGCTTCACCCTTAGTTTATCTGGGCATTCCCAATAGGTTGGCCATTCCTGTGGTTTCTAATGCCATTGGGTTCGCTCCGTTTGTTTTGCTCTTTTTTCATTTTTGGCGAAAAAAACAAATGCACTTGGCCATTTTTTCGGCTGCCATTGGCTGTTTAATGCCCATTGAGTTTCATCTAATAACCTCGTTGGCCAGGGGGTTTACAGGTGGATTGTTGTTCTTTTTTAGCGGATTTGTTTTACTTTTTGGCTCATCAAATAGTGCAAAAAGCATCGGTCTGAGTTTTATAGGGCTATCCGTTTTGGTAAATCCAAACAGCATTTTGCTCCTTTTTCCGTTGTCTATTTTATTGGTTTACAATCATTTATATCAAAATAAATACAATCTAAAATTGCTGATACTGCCAATACTAATTTTTACATCTACATTTCTTTGGCTGCATTTCTTTAAACGAAACTATCCTGAGTTAGAAACGCACGTACTTCCTACCCTGAAAGCAAGTTTTGACATATTCGCAACCGGAATTCAAAAATTCGATTACAGGTTTCGCTATTTGGTTCCGTTTTTTCCGGCACAGGGCTGGGTTATTCTTGTGCTTTTTGCTATGATTTTGTTGTTTCGCAAAAAACTCAACATCGAAAAATCGCTGCTGTTGGCGTTTATTGCTGCCTTTGTTGCCGTGTTTGCCACGTTTGCAATAAACAAAACCGACGATGGAATGGCCTCCGTTTATTTCCCTTATTCCCGCATGTATTTGGCCATACCCTTTCTTTTTTTGATTCCGTTTATCTTTCAAAAAGCACTTAATCAAAGGTTTATACAAACCCTGAGTTTTTTGGCCGTTTTGTCGGCCATTATCGGCCTATTTCGGTTGAATAAAGTTATTAAATACGCAGTAAATCAAAACCCGGATTTTGTTACGGCCATTTCGCACAAACAACTCTGCCAAGATTGCGAAGCAATAAAAAAATTGTACAAAAAATCAGGAGCAGAAGCACTTGTTTTCTACTCAAAATCAGATGTTTACAACTATGGTTGCAATGCCATTGACCCACAATTTAAAAGTGTTTTGCCACTATACGAACGCCGCTATTGGGAATGGGAAAAACACAACAAAAAGGTGTTTGACCGAATTCTTTTTTTGGATGAAAAACATCAGTTTGCCGATAGTTTAAAAGTGTTTTCCGGTCAGCTTCTGCCTTTTCAAAAAGGAAAAATTGACGCATTTTTGCTCCAAAATAACACCTACTATCTCCATGAAATTTATGCTAAAAATAATTTTGAGTATCACCCGAAATTGAAAAAATGATATGTTAGGTTTAAAACTTGCCACCGACCCTCGTTGGGTAAACATCGCCGAAAAAACCATTGAAGAAATATTGATAGACCATGCTTTTTGCGAGCAAAAGGCTGCAACAACGGGCATTTCACTTATTGTCCGGTTTTCTAATTATCCCGAAATTGTTGATGCAGTTTCGCCAGTAGTGGCCGAAGAATGGGGGCATTTTAGAAAAGTGCTAAAAGAGCTTAAAAACAGAGGTTACGACCTTGGGAAACCCCGAAAGGATGACTATGTGATTGAGCTGCAAAAATTTGTAAAAAAAGGTGGGAGTATCGAAAACAACATCATTGAGGCCTTGCTGGTTTGTGCCATGATTGAGGCACGAAGTTGCGAGCGTTTTCGGCTGCTTTCGCTCCATGTTTCCGACGAAAAACTAAAAGAATTTTACCATGAATTTATGGTTTCGGAGGCCGGCCACTATCGCTTGTTTATTGATTTGGCCGAAAAATATGGCGATAAGGAATACGTAAAAAAGCGTTGGAACGAATTTCTGGATTACGAAGCTGATTTAATGAAACGTTTGGAATATAGAGGAGATAGAGTGCATTAAGGCCTCGATTCTTTTTTATATACGCGGTAGCCGCCATAATTACCCACAGGTTCAAATTGAGGGTTTTCATCCAATTCAAAGGCTTTGTGAGGCATACAAATCAGGTAAACTGGTTTGTCAGTATTTTGGTACAAAAACCAATTTACATGTTCGTTTTGATAGATGCCCCGCCCGTTTTCGTTTAAATCCAATCGTGTTTTAGCATCTAATTTCGACAACCATTCTTCTCTCTTTAGATACAAGTTATCCGAGCTCACAAGCGGTTTCACTTTGGTGTAAAAATACTGAGCGTAGCTCTTGAATTTGTAGGTTTCTATATAACAATCCTCCTGCTCCATGCTTTTATAAAACTCGATGATGGAACCCTGCGTATGTCGCTCTATGTTTGGTATAATTGTTATCATAAACAAAACCAAATAAGCCGACAAAATGAACAACGATTGTTTGATTAGCGATTGTTTCCAAATGACCGCATACAGCCAAAATGCCAGCACGGCCATTGACAATAATCCGACCAATAACTGCGAAATGCCCCAGGTTGAGGCAACACTCAAGAGCTCCTTAATAAAAGTAGAATTTACTTTTTCGGCCAGCCACAATCGGTTTAAACCGATTATGGGCACGGCAAGAAAAATGATTACCCATAAAACCGAAACCAACCAAATAAAGAATTTTTCGTAGTGCACTAATGGCTTTTCTTTTAGGGTTGAAAGTCGTTTGGCTGCCAAAAAAGTAAGCGGCAAATAACACAAGGATGAATAGTGTACAATTTTGGTGGTAACCAATGAGAAAAGAATTAACACCACCCAAAAAAGGATTCGCATCAGGCTTTCAAAACTCAATTCGGTTTTTTTAAATACTAACCGCAAACCCAACACCGATGCAGGAAAGCACCCTATTAGCAACACCACAGGATGATAAAACCAGGGCTGCCCGTGCGAGGCCACCGGATTTTGCATCAAATCAATTTGATAAACCAAAAAGTTGGATAAAAAACCGAAACCATTTTTGAGCGTTTCGGGCAAAAACCAAACGGCAGATACCGCCAAAGCAGTGATTCCGTAGAGTAAAAAATGACTTAATTTCATCCAGGGTTTGAATTTGTTTTTTACGAACAACACCATCAAAACCAGCAACGTAACAAGCCCGGCCACAGGGCCTTTGGTTAAAATGGCCAAACCAAGAAACAATCCGGCAAGCAGCCAATGTTTGAGGTGATATTGATTAAACGTCTGATAAATTTGCATTAACCCCAAGAAAATGAATAGGTTAAACAACGGATCGATAATGCCTGTATGAAAATAAAATTGGGGAGTGATGGATGCCAGGTAAACCAACGGCCACAGCAAGGCCAGCGTTTGATTGGCAAACTTTTTTCCGTAAAACACCAACACGTTGAGGGTGGCAATGCCTACCAAAGCGTTGGGCAGCCGAGCCGAAAACTCCGAAATGCCAAACAATTTCATACAGGCAGCTTGCAGCCATATAAACAACGGTGGTTTCTCCCAAAAAGGTTCAAAATTTACCTGCACTTGGCCAAAATTTCCGCTTACCAACATCTCTCTGGCCGATTCGGCAAAGTTTATTTCATCCCAATCAAACAGATGCACGCTGCCCAAAAACGGAATAAAAAAAAACACCCCGAGCAGGCTAAAAAGTAGGTGCAATTGTCGGGTAGTCAGATTATCCATTCAGCCATTTTTTATCTAAGAAAGTATGGGGTTTTACCCATCGAAACGAAACAACATAAGATGCAACCGCAATGCCTACACCCAAACAGCTTCCGGCCACCACATCCATTACAAAATGCTGCACCAGATACACCCTCGAAAAGCCAACCAACATGGCCAAAACTACAAAAAATGCTTTAAAAAACTGTTTTGAAGAACACAATGCGGCAAAGAAAAAATAGGCAAACCCACTGGTGGTGTGGCCTGACGGAAACGAGTGCTTTTTGTTGAGCGGAATTTCAGGCAGGTTCTCAATTTTTATATTCAACTGCTCAAAATAGATAGCAGGTCGCATGGCATCTTCAAATACCCAATGTTTTAAGATGGCCACCAATGCCAATGTGAGTAAAGCCACCACCAAAAAGGCCATTTGGTGACGAACACTTTTAAACAAGAAAACATAACCCCAAACCACCAAAAAGCCCCACGACTCGCCCAAGCGGGTCATAAAGGTAAAAAAATTCATTCCCCAAGTGCTATAATGTTCATTCAACCAAAGTATGGGTTCTCCCCTTTTAGTGAGCAAAGCCGTTAATAACCCGATAGTTACAAACGAAAGCCAAAGAATAAAGGCCGTTCGATTGCTTTTTAGAAACACATCTTTTACCAAAACGGCGGTAAAATTAATCGTGGCAACTCTTTTTTTTTCGGTAAATAGTGTTTAATTTGAAATTTTAGAATCATTTGATAGATGGAACGCGTAAAATTAGAATTAGAATTTCTTATAAAATCTTCGCCAACGATACTTTTTAACTACATTTCTACCCCTTCAGGATTGGTAGAATGGTTTGCCGATGATGTAAACGTAAAAGGGAAAAAATATACCTTTTTTTGGGACGGAGACGAAAACACTGCCGAATTGGTAAGCAAAACCAACGGAAAGTTTGTAAAGTTTAAGTGGGACGACAGTGAAGAAGGCGAGTTTTTTGAAATGGAAATACAAAAAGACGAACTAACCGGAGACATTGCTCTGGTAGTAACCGACTATGCCGACGAAGACGAAGCAGACGAAATATCGATGCTTTGGGAAAGCCAAGTAGGCGATTTGCGGAATGCGTTGGGAGCGTGATTTTTATTTTGTAGATAATGGAAATATGCACAATTGGTGGTTTGTATTGGGCATATACGGATGTTGTAGTTCATTTAAAAGACCATACTGCATAAATTGATAATGAAGAAAGACATTGAAATACAAGGAATATTCGAAGCAATTGACAGTTTTGCTGTAAGAAGAAAAAATCAATTCTTTGTAATTGGCAATTTGATTGAAGGGACTATAGAGCCAGACTGGTTTGTAAGCATCAGATTTAATGATTCTATCTCAATGACTTTAAGGATAAATAGTATTGAAGAAATTGAGTTTACATCAAGACAAGACAAATATAAGTTGTTGGTTACAGATTGTGATAATGAAACAATTGACTTTCTATTGGGGCTTAATGTTGGACTTGAAATGTTAGAAGTTACAATTGAAGGTGAGGATTGATATGGGATTGTTTTCAAAATATAAGTTAAAAATTGATTTGCCTAAAGGTATGTCTTCAAGGATAGTGGATGATACGATCAGATTTATTGGAACAACAAGCAGTCTGACTTATTTAGCTCATGAAATTAGAAAATTGAATTTGCTAGAAAACGGTGACTTGATAAAATTAGATAAAGTTGATTTGAGAGTCTCTGACGAGATTACAAATTTCACTATTGACAAAAAAATAATTGAAATGCCTCGACAAGCATGGAATATTTTTGCCAGCAAGATTCTTGAAGTTGTTAACGGATATGAAGATAGTCCATTTGATTTTAATGATTGTGGATACTTATCTCCTAGACTAGATTTTGATATTGGAGTGGAACTAATTGATTAAAAACGAACTACAACAATGTGTATAATTCATAAGGGTTTCAGTGGCATGCGAAGCATAGTCTCCCGCTTCAAATTTGGTAAAGGTGGATACAAACGAAGCCCGCAATCCCTTACGAAATCATACACTCACCGTTACCTAGCATAATGAAAAGAATTTTATTCATACTATTCATATTAACCGGATTTCAGTGTTATTCTCAGATAAATATGGATTCATTGCTCAATGAACTATTGCATTCCAATCAATACCAAAAGATTGAACCCACAAAGCGACTTCTTGAGGAATTTCAGAGATACGAAAGTACAGATGGACAGGAACTGTACGAAGTTTATTTTGACTCAACTGGTAAGTTGAATGAATACCTCGGTTTGACTGTGTCCTATTTTCTTAAGGATAAAAAGGGAAGGACAATAAAAAGGGTTGGTTATAATCTAAAGGGAGAATATTACCTGTGGGATTTAAACCCGATAACTGAATATAAATATCTCGGAGATTCAACAATTACCGACTATTTTGATTCTAAGTCGAAATTGGAATATCGAAATCTTACAATTGTTGATTCACAAGGACGGATTATCGAAAAATCTGAATTTGACAATCAACTTCAATTAGTCATTAAAATTGCAACGTTTTACAATGACAAAGAAAACGAGATAATTGTAAAAAGAATTGGCCGAGGTGATGTTTTAAAACCAAATAAAAATGGATTGTCAATTCAAGTAAAAAAAACTGACTCGGCTGATAGCACTTTTGTTATTGAAGAGCAATTTCTCGATTCCAATTCAGAATTAATTGATGCAGACCATAATGATCTTGGGCGGGGCATTGAATTAAAATACTCATATTTGAAACGCAAAATTCAGAATGGAGAGACCATAGAAAATTATTATAATGTTGAAGGAGTTGAAGTTTGCCGTGTCATAGATGGGATATCAGTATTAATAAACGCAAGGTAACAAGAGCTATATTGCATACCCTGCGGGATACGCATCATAGCCAAACCGTTGTGCGGCAGCTAAAAAACTATAAAAGATTAAATGACAGAAACTAGAAACATAAAAGAAATTGCTCCATTTTTGGCAGACGACTTTGTCGACTTGGACCAACCAATCTTTGATTTTGCACAATATTCAAAATTCCTAGATGATAATTCTGACCAATTAGGGAACTTGAAAAAATATCTAATCGGAAAACTTCATGATAGTTGGATAACTAGTTTCAAGTTGGGCGACGAAAAACTACTCATTGACCTGAATGACTTTTCGACTCACGTTTTTTCAGACGCAATCGTAGAAAGGTTAGATATTAAAATTAACCATGATAAACTTGTTTTTCCAGTAACCTTAGAATTCATGGGAAATGTGAAGGTCGAATTTTTTCAAGTAGAAGAAAACGGAGACTTAATAGAGATTGACCAAATTTCATTTAGTGAATATCTTGGAGAGCAGCTTTTAAAACTCAATCCTAACCGAATTGAAATAGCGTTTGAACTATGGCACGATAATCCAGGCAAAGATTTACCTGGTGACAGAATATTAGCGATGGTTTCTGCAAAAGAGTTGAAACTAATAGAGAATCAAGACAAAGCTTGGAATGAGATTTTTGAAAAAACTTACGACAACTACTATCAATATTTTAAGGAGCAATTCGAAAGTGACAGGTATGTTTCTGACTACTCAGAATGCTTGAAGGTAATAGATGAATTTGAATTAAGAATAAAAAAGCCGACCGCACAATCGAGTAGGCGGCTCTCCCCATAAATGAGGAGAGTGCACCTCTCACACCACTCCCGATAGCTATCGGGATTCGGGTCTCGAATACGGCGGTTTGTTAACTTGACCTTTGTTTGTGATAATAGTCGGTCATTGATAGATAACCCCTTTGTTTTAACCTTGATACGGTGATGGTTGTACCCAATATCGGGCTTGGGGCTTACGAATACTTCCCTGCACTAATCTTCTACGCGTATAGAGGACTTTTACCTCATCAGCTAATCCAATAATCTTTTAACTATTGGTTATCACCCTCCTTTCAGCTAAATTTGGAGAGTGTTTGCCATTTGCGGCACACACATTTTGTAGCCTCCATTTGCCCGTTCGACGGTTTCGCGTCCGCGAAACCTCTGAACATGGACAAACGGCGGCTACAAGTTAACGTTAGCTGTCATTGCAATGAACACCTGACAAAACACCAAACAGACGACAAAATTTTTACGGGACATTACAAAACGACAAAAAACAATTAACAAATAAAATATGGCAACAAACATTTCAACAATAAAACTAAACGCTTCGCCAGACAAAGTTTGGGACGCATTGACAAATCCTGAAAAAGTAAAACTTTGGCAATATGGTAGCGACTTACAAACAAGCTGGGAAATAGGGACTTCTATAAAATTCGTAACAAAATGGGAGGACAAAGTATTTGAACAATGGGGAACAGTTTTGGAATTTACTCCATTGACAAAACTTAATTATTCGTTATTTGCACCAAGACCTGACCTTGAAGACAAGCCTGAAAATTATTTTATAATGAACTATGTTTTGACAGCAGAAAACGGACAAACAAAACTTGAAATTATACAAGAAGACAACCGACCAAACGCAGTTCAGGAAGAACCACAAGGTGAAGAAAATCCTATTTTACAAACACTAAAAAAACTTGTAGAAACGACATAGACAAAACAACGAACCGCTAACAAGGGTAGCTGTTGCACAACTACCCTCAACGCTATTTTTGATTTTTACCTCAAAAACAAAATACAATTAACTCGCTGATAATAAGAAGATTAAAATTACAACTTTTTTGAAATAGTTGAAAAATAGAGTTACTTTTGAGTTCTGCAACAGGCACACGGGTTTTGCAAAAGTGGCGTGTTCAGTACTTTTTTAGAAACTTTTGTGCTTTATCAAAGTTTAGCGGTTTTTAGTAACTTTGATGCTGAAATTCCACCACTTCGCAAAGCCGAGAACCGTTGTTCCACATTAGAAGAATAGAAATGAATAGAATTTTAATAACAATATTTTTTGGATTATTGATATCAAGTTGCTCTGACAACAAGATTGATAAAAAAGGATTTCAGGTAAATGAAATTACAGAAAATGAAGACGGACAAAAAGTTGTCGGACTTCAAATTGACTCTTTGAAACTTGAAACAAGACCAAGAAATGTTCTGTTGACTTTCAATTCTGAACATAGATTGACACCAATCTATAAGGTTAACTATGATAAGCGAACTAATGAGCCATTTACTGGGTCAAATGAATTTCATTCTTCTTGGGTCGATGAATATGAAATAGGGAATAATTGGAATAACAACCTAATGCCCGGATTTGAGGCAATTTACGGCTATAATTTCGTAAACATTTCACATTATAACCATCGAACAAAAACAGAAAACAAACTATTTGATAAACCTGTGCTAATCAAAACATTATATTATCCTACTTTTTCAAAGGATACGCTAAATTTTCAACCTGTAAAAAGGGATTTCTATATGGTTTCTGCATACGATGAGGACACAAATGAAGATGGTTTTATAAATGTAAAAGATTTGAGAAGATTTTACTTTTTTGACATAAATGGACAGAATAAAAAAGCACTTATTCCAAAAATTTATTCGGTAATGAGTTCAGAATATGATTCTGCAAATGATTTAATGTATGTATTTGCCAGATTAGATAAAAATCAAAATGGTCAAATGGAATCTAATGAGCCATTGGACATATTTTGGATTGACTTAAAAAATCCTGAAAATGTAGGACAACAATATAAAACTGAATAAAAAAAAACGGTGTACAATCGAGTAGGCGGCTCTCCCCATAAACGAGGAGAGTGCACCTCTCACACCACTCCCGATAGCTATCGGGATGGAGCTTCTATCAAAGTTTCTGCAATGGCTGAAAGCGAATACAAAAATTTAAAAGAAAAAAACAATGGATGAATTACAAAATAGCAATAATTCGATTTCTGTGGTTATGCTCGGTGCAACAGGTATGGCCGGAAGTTATGTGCTTAAAGCATTATTGCAACAGCCATACAAGATACATCGCATTACTTTATTGGGAAGGCGAAAAATTGAAAATTTAGAAACGGGTAATATCCAAGTAGAACAATATGAAGTTGATGTTTTCAACCCCGAAACATACAAGTCATATTTAAACGGACACACTGTGGCCATCTGCACTTTGGGTGTTGGCGAACCATCAAAAGTGAGCAGAGAGGAATTGGTAAAAGTTGATAAAAAGGCAGTGATAGAATTTGCTTCTCATTGTAAAAATTCAGGCGTTCAGCATTTTGAAATTTTATCTTCCGTTGGTGCTAATTCTAAATCCAGAAACTTTTATTTAAAGGTAAAAGGTGAATTGCAGGAAGAGTTGTCGAAACTCGATTTTAAGCGTTTAAGTGTTTTTCAGCCATCAATGATTCTAACCCCAACCAACCGTTTTGGTTTCACTCAATGGTTAATGCTAAGATTATTTCCATTGTTTAAGCCTTTAATGCAGGGCTCCATGACGAAATACCGCGGTATAGCCGTACAATCTTTAGGCGAGGCCATGGCACTTAATATTTTTAACCAAAAGTCGAAAGAAGAAATCTTGCAATGGAAGGAAATGGAAAATCTAACCTCCAAGTGAATAGAGAATATAATGGCAAACAAAGTAATTTTAACACCGGTAACGTACAAATTTAAAATTGACCATAAACTGGAGCGTTATTATGGAATTTGTTTTAAATCATGAAGTGTTTTACCGATACTGCCGTTTTGGATGTTGAGGTCAGAAGAGTTTTCGTATCTTTGAATACACTTGTAAATTTATAAGCATAAACAATGAATAAAAAATATTATCTACTTCTTATACTTGCCATCTATGCCGGTTTGTCTGGTTGCTCAACATCAAAAAAAACTAAAGTCGCTAATCAATGCGGCGAACAAACTCTTGACACCGTTTGGTCGATATCCGAAAAGCACTTCTTAGTACAAAATCCTGAAACAAAAAGGTATAAGTTGGTTTTGGACACCACGTACGAGAATTTAAAATTTGCGAGATTGTATAGCAGATGTTTTCAAGTTCTGGACGAGAATAACCGCATTTTTTATGTTTCGGTTCTTAATGGTGCAAAAAGTAAAGACCCTGATTTTATTGGGATATGTGGAACCGTTCCACACTATACACTTTCGATAAAGCATTCTGGCTCTTGTTTTACAGTTTTCGAGGATGAAACCTACCACGACTATCAAAACAAGATTCCACCAGAAAAAAAGCGTCAAATTTGCGACAAAGATGTTGATTCGGTTTTATTTATCAACGGACGAACAGAATTCAAATTTGATTCAAACTTTGAGATAGGGATAAAAAACGTTGACCCGCAAACCCTTATTTTAGTGAAAGATGGAGTCTATTATTTTGAGGATTCTATCAATATTGGTTACGATTCAATAAACTTTAACGATTATTCCCCCACGTTAAAAACATTCAAAAACGGGCTTTGTGGTTTGCATGGCATTATTGAACCAAAATATATAAGGATAGGAGTGTTTAAAACATACTTGGCCGAAGCTGAAACAATTGACGGTCGAACAATCTATATCGACATTGAAGGAAACGAATACTAATCATTTTGTTGTTCAATTCCATTCATATCCAATAAAAGTTACTAATATGGCCTTGAAGATTTTTAAGTCTTGAAATAATGACCAAAAAAATTGGTCTTTTCTTTTTTAGTTTATTTTCTTTGTTGAGAATGAATGTTGAGTAATACCTATTTCTGGTCAACATTAGAAATCACAATAGATGATAAAAAAAATATCGAAATTCACTCTTAAATTATTTGTTGGCATCATATTATTGGCATTGGTTATGTACGGGGTTTTTCACCTTTGGGAGTATGCCACTGGTGGCAAATATGTCAAATACTTAAAAGACAACAGCGAAACAGTATTTTTAGAAGATTCTTTTAGCTTTGAAATTGCCAAATCGGATATTAACAAGTGTAAACTAATATTGGTTGGCGAAATTCATGGCACAAAAGAACCCACCAAATTTGATGTAGAATTTTTTAAATTTCTACATAAAAATTATGGAATTAGGAGTTATGTGGCAGAGTTGGACTTTGTGCAGGCCGAATATCTCAACCAATTTTTGGTAAACAAAGATTACAATTTATTGAAAAAGGTGTTAAAGCGATGGGTGGTCGCCCAAGGTAGAAACAATGAGGACTATTTTAACAAATACATCCAATTTCAGGCATTTTATGAGAGCCTAAATGACAACGATAAATTTCAGTTTTTTGGAATAGACAAAATTCAAGATTGGGAATTAACCACGCAATATTTGAACGACCTGTTGCCAGAAGACCAAAGTATTTTACCCATTGAATATAATACCGAAAATTTACAGGAAGGATTGTTGAAGCAAATTAACCAACTAAATGGATATTATGCTGACAATAAAATAGTGTTGGCAAAGTTGGCGAATATAAAAACCAATATTGAAGCGGTAGAGCAGAACATAAACAGAGAAGATGTAATGTTCTCAAATTTTAAGACTACCTATCGTGAAAATGAATTTAGCAGACAGAAAATATATGGGTATTTTGGCATTTATCATGTCTTTCAATATAGAGTAAATGGCGAATATCCATTGGCTGCAAAAATTAGAATGTCTGATTTAGGATTGGAAGATAAAATGTTGTCGATAAACTTTTTGATGAACGACAGCTATATGGTAATGGATAGCAAACAATTGCCAGAACCGATGCGTGATAAGGGCAAGTACACAAAAATGAAACTATCAGCCGACAACATGTTGGTAATGTATATTGTTGGCATTAAAGATTTGAAGAGAATGACGGGCAAAAAACAAAAATCCTTTATTAAAATGAACAGCGAAAGTAGTCCGTATGCAAATTCGAATCGATTAAACAGCTCTTTTCAATTATTGCCTGTTACAGATTTATTTGAAATGACTGATAAGGGCAAGCCATACATACAGTACACCATATTTGTAAGGAATTCGGATTGGGCGGAACCGATGAAAGATTAACAAAAACTGCAAAATTTAGTGACTAAAATTTACTTTTAAGACATATTAGTCTTACCAAAATGTGGGTATTCCATTTTTATCAGCATACTCTTTGTCACTAATGGTTAAAAACAAAAATCCTCCTTTGAAAACTTATTTTTGACAGATGGAAAAAAGGATTCGAAACATCACCTTCATTTCAATAATTATTCTCAGCACTGTCATGCACTTCAACCATTTTTCAAAAGATTTGATGAGCGTGCATGTGTGGCGACAAACTCAAACGCAGGTTACCATTAGTACGTTTTATGAAGAAGATATGAATATTTTCAACCCTCGAAGACACGACCGAGGAGATACCGACGGCATTTTTAGGATGGAATTTCCCATTATGCAGTGGTTGGTGGCTTGTCTTTATAAAGTGTTTGGAAATCATTTAATCATTACCCGTTTGTTCATGTTTTTGGTTGGTTTGCTTGCCGTTTTGGGTATGTACCAATTGTTGGATGAGCTATTTCATGCCCCCATATTATCGGCCATTGGGGCTTGGGCTTTCAATTTCTCGCCGAGCTTTTATTATTATACCATCAACCCCATGCCCGACAATTTTGCCCTTTGTTGCTCCATTTGGGGACTTGCTCTTTTTTTCCGATGGTATAATGGCCAGAAAAACAAGTATCTTATTTTTTCCAACCTATTGATTTGTCTGGGTGCTTTGAGTAAGCTGCCTTTCATTCTATTCTATATCGTTCCGTTGGTATATTTTATTCAACAAACTATTAAGAATGGTCTAAAAAAAGAGTATTTTATACAGGCCGTTCTTGCCGGGGGCATGGCCATTTTTCCTATTGCTTGGTATGCCGTTGTAATTCCGCAATGGAAGGGCAATGCAGTGTTGGGGGGAATGCTTAAAAACGATGATTCGCCGTATAAAATTATGGATTATTTGCAGCATAATTTAATTTCAACCATGCCAGAATTGTTGGTTGGCTACGGCTCAATGTTGTTCTTTTTGGCTGGATTTTTCTTTCTTGTAAAAAACAAATCATACAAAAATGCCAAGTTCTCTTTATTGCTGTGGCTGAGTGTTGGTGTATTGATGTATTATCTTTTTGAAGCCAATGCCATTGCCAAAATTCATGATTACTACCTTTTTCCGTTCTATCCTTTATTGTTCATTTTGGTAGCTTATGGAGCTTTCCACCTGTACAATTCGGGTAAAACGATTTATCGCAATCTAGCCTTGGCGTGTGTGGTGGCCATTCCAATAGTTTGTTTTTTTAGAATGCACGACCGCTGGAATCCGGAGGCACCGGGATTTAACAAAGATTTGTTGGTATATAAAACGGAGTTGCAACAAGCCATACCAAATGATGCTTTGGTGGTGGTTGGAAACGACGAATCTTATTTTATATCGTTTTATTATATCGACAAAAAAGGATGGGGTTTTCATGATGACAACCTTACCGCCAAAAACTTGAAATGGATGATTAGCAAGGGAGCGGAATATTTATACACGGACTCAAAAAACATATTAAAAAAACCCGCTATTGCCAAAATGGTGGGAGAATTAGTTTTTGAACGTGGGTCGATACAAGTGTATAAATTGAAAAAATCAGAAGAAACTTGAGTAAATTGGTTTCCTAATTCTTCGATGGGTGCAATGGATTCTTTGTTGGCCGCGGCGAAAGGAGATTTTAACAGAATTCACGGGGTTTAGCTATATTCGAATTTATGAAATATCGGCAGTTCATTTCTTTGTCTATTCTTATAATTACAGCATTTTGTAGTTGTTTCAAAAAAGATGCATCAAAAACTGAAATGGTTACGGTTTCTCCAAAAGACTTTAGTGACTTTGAATATTCAAAAATCTTCGCCTTTGTAACGTTAGATGCCTATGATTATTCCGATTTATTTTTTGAAAAAAACATGGATATTTCCAAATTCGGGGATACCATTAGCCATCAATTAGATAGTTCGCAAACTGTTTACCTAAACGATTTACTAAGCGGTCGTTATCGAAAACCATATCCCAAAGCGGATTCAGTTAGAGCAGTTGCCGATTGTTTTTTTCCTCGGCACAACATCATTTTTGTTGACCAAAATGACAGTATCGTTCAGTTTGTCTCGGTTTGTTTTGAATGCGGAAATGCCAAATCGAGTAAAGAATACTTGGCAGATATGGGCAATTTAAAATCATTTTTTAATTCAATTGGTTTAAAAGTCTTTGATCGTCCGGATTTACATTCAGCACATTACGACTCTCTTAGACAGGCAAGTATTAAATAGTTCGGCTTCGTGGTGGGCTAAAACTGCATTTTCCCGGAGAACTTGTCTTAGATTTTCTCGGTCAGCCGTGTGCATTCTTGGTTACCGCGGCGAAGGTAGGTTTTTAGGCAGATTTTCAAAATTTCCTCTACTTTTGCCCGTACAAAAGGGGTGCTTTTTGATAGGTTCAAAAGGCTGAGATGATACCCATAGAACCTGATGCAGGTAATGCTGCCGTAGGAAACACAATTCAATTTGTATCACTCAACTCCTGTATTTTTTATTTTATTTAAAACACAGGAAATGAAACAGTTTACATTCATTTTAATCATTCTGCTAAGTGCCTATGCCTCGCACGCTCAGCTTTCTTTTTCAGGAAGGATTACCAATGAAAATGATGGGAAAGGCATTGCCAATGCCGCGGTAAGTCTTACAAACGGTAACAATTCCTATTATCAACTTACAGACGAAAATGGCTTTTATCAATTTACCAATTTGGCTTCCGAAAATTACCGCATTTGCATAACCCATATCAGTTACGACTCGACTTGCGAGTCTATTTTGGTTGATAAAAACATGGTTTATAATATTTCGCTTCGTCCCGCCAATTACACCACCGAAACGGCCATTGTAAATGTGGTTAGAGCTAATGGGAAAAATCCGTCTGTAACCACTTATCTCGACAAAGAAGAAATAATAAAAACCGACCAGGGTAAAGATTTTCCCTATTTGTTGGATATGACTCCGTCAACCGTAATAAGCAGCGATGCTGGCAATGGCGTGGGTTATACGGGAGTTCGAATTCGGGGCATAGACCCCACACGTGTAAACGTGACCATAAACGGAATTCCACTAAACGATGCCGAGAGTCAGGGCGTTTATTGGGTTGATTTGCCTGATTTGACAAGCTCAACACAAAATGTGCAAGTGCAACGAGGCGTTGGCACAAGCACCAATGGTGGTGCGGCCTTTGGCTCGAGTATAAACATTAAAACCGACATTGTTCCGAGTCAATATTCGAAAGTTTTAAATTTTGGTTTTGGTAGTTTTAATACTCAACGACTAAGTGCGGCATACTCCACAGGCAGACTCAAAAACAATTGGGCATTTTTATTTCGGGGCAGTTTAATTGAGAGCGATGGTTTTATTGACAGAGCTTCTTCCGAGCTTTTATCAACCAATTTGGCTGCTTCTAAATACTGGAAAAAGGCAGTATTTAAAGCAAATCTGTTATTTGGTAACGAACGAACCTACCAAGCCTGGTGGGGCATTCCTCAACCAAAATTTGAACAAAATACGCCCGAACTGAACCGATACATAAACCAACTTTGGATAACCGGAAACGATCTTCAAAATTTGCAACAATCGAACTCAAAAACCTATAATTACTACACATACGAAAATGAAGTAGATGACTACAATCAAAACCATTATCAACTTTTCTACGACTATCATTTCAATAAAAAACTAACTTTTAGCTCGGCGGCTTATACCACCACCGGAAAGGGATTTTATGAGCAATTTCGGCCAAAAGATGACCTGTCGTTTTACAATCTGCAAAATCAAATTGTCGGAAACGACACGTTTACTACTGCCGACATTATTAGAAGAAGATGGTTAAAAAACGTATTGGTAGGTGGTTTGGCTTCGCTCAATTATAACGTTAAAAAAATGGAAGCATCAATGGGTTTGGGCTACAATACCTATTTCGGAAATCATTTTGGCGAAGCCATTGCTACTGAATTTACAGCTTATGAAGCCCTCAACTCACTTTATTACGACAACAATTCAAGAAAAGGTGATGGAAATGTATATGCCAAACTGCAATACAAACTCAAACATTTTTACCCTTATTTAGATGTGCAGTATCGCACCATTTCATATCATTTTGAAGGTTTTGATAATCAAAATGAAGCAAAAAACTATTCTGTAAATTATGGTTTTTTCAACCCAAAAGCAGGCTTTTTGTTCGAAAAACGATTTACTCAGCTCTATGCTTTTTATGCACGCGGAAACCGTGAACCGGTGAGAGATGATTTTAGAAACAGTAAAAACGGAAATTGGCCAATGGCAGAGCAACTTGATGATATTGAAACAGGCTACAAACTGAAACGAAAAAGAACCATGCTTGGACTGAATGTGTATTACATGAACTACAAAAATCAGTTGGTTTTAACAGGAGCCATAAACGATGTGGGCGAAGCCATCCGGCAAAATGTGGCCAAAAGCTATCGAAGAGGTATTGAGGCCGAGTTTCAATGTGCATTATCGAAAAGCCTGCAATTGGGTGGCAATCTTACCCTTTCTCAAAATAAAATTGTTGATTTTATTGAAACCATATACGAATGGGATGATGACTACGAAACCTTTACAAATACCTATAAAAACACCAACATTTCATTTTCTCCGTCCATCATTTCGGCAGCCCAATTGGGCTATAAAGTCAATCCAAACTTTACCCTAAATATTCACTCAAAATACGTTAGCAAACAATTTTTGGACAATACGCAAAGCGAAAACCGAATGCTGCCGTCTTTTCATTACACCGATGTTTCCATAAATTATTCTACCGACCAGTTTAAAGGGATAAAAAAAACCACGTTATCGCTGTTTTTTAACAATATTTTCAACCAGTCGTTTGCACCAAATGGCTACACTTTTGGTGGTATTTTGCAAAACCAAAGAGCCGATTTCAACTACGTTTTCCCGATGGCCGGATTTAATTGGATGTTAAAAATTAGAATAGAATTGTAGTCGTAAAACTTGGCAATGATTACATTTGCTCGATGAGCACTTTATTTTTGGATATAACCCCTACCCTTTCCTTTTGGAGCGTGGTGCCACCGCTCATAGCCATTGTGCTGGCGTTGATTTTTAAAGAAGTTATTATCAGCCTTACCCTGGGCATACTCAGCGGAATGCTTATTATAGCCAATAGAGCCGAAGAAAACCTTGCACAAACATTTTTGAATGTGCCACTTCAGGTGCAAAAATCGCTTTTCGATGAAGGCCATTTGTCGGTAATTCTATTTACGGTTTTAATTGGCGGAATGGTGTCTGTCATCTCCCAAAATGGCGGAATGATGGCCATTGTCAAAAAAATATCTCATCGGGCATCAACGGCAAAATCAGGCCAAATGGCCACATGGTTTTTGGGCATTGCCATTTTTTTTGATGATTATGCCAATACACTTATTGTTGGCAACACCATGCGACCCATAACCGACAAGCTCAAAATAAGCAGAGAGAAACTGGCCTATTTGGTAGATTCTACCGCCGCTCCGGTAGCTGCCATCGGCTTCATTACCACTTGGATTGGGTCGGAGCTGGTTTACATAAAAGATGGCATTTCAAAAATTCCGAATGGTGCAAACTTGTTTGGTAGCGAATACTCGGTATTCATCAGTTCGTTGCAGTTTATGTTTTACCCAATTCTAACGCTTATTTTCATGTTTTTTCTTATTTGGAAAGGCAGAGATTTTGGCCCAATGCTCAAGGCTGAGCAAAATGCTCGAAAGATAGAAACCTCCGGTATCGAAAATGCGAAAGTGGGCGAAATTGACCAAATTCCGGACAACAAAGAATTTGTTTTAAACGGGCTTTTACCCATTTTAACCTTAGTAGTTACCGTTGGTCTTTCACTTTATTTTACCGGAAAATTTGCACTCAAAAATGCTGACAACGCATCGCTATCCGACATTATTGGCAATGCAGATTCTTACAAAGCGTTGGTTTGGGGTTCATTTTTGGGTCTCGTTTCTGCCATTCTATTAACTGTTTCTACAAAAGTTTTGTCTATCGAAAAAACCATGAATTATGTGTTAGAGGGGTTCAAATCCATGATTCCGGCTATCGTTATTTTGGCGTTGGCTTGGACATTGGGAAGCCTCACTGAGCAATTAGGAACAGCAGAATATTTGGCACAAATAACTGAAGGAAACATACTGCCACAATTGCTGCCAACCATTGTTTTTATTTTGGCCGGATTAATTGCCTTTTCTACAGGAACAAGCTGGGGAACGATGGCCATTTTATACCCTATGGTTCTATTTACCAGTTGGAAAATTTGTATTGATTCGGGTATATCACAAGATTTGTCCTTGTTCGTTTTTGCCAACGTGGTTTCCGCAGTTTTAGCTGGTTCTGTGCTTGGCGATCATTGCTCGCCCATTAGCGACACCACCATTTTGAGCTCCATGGCCAGCGATTGCAACCACATTAGCCATGTAAAAACGCAAATGCCTTATGCCCTAACAGTTGGTGCCGTTGCCATACTTCTTGGAACACTTCCGGCAGGTTTCGGGGTTCCATTTTACATTACTTTTCCGCTATGTATTGCTGCATTGTATTTTATAGTCTCATATTTTGGTAAAATGGTTGACAATACAAGCAGTAAAACAGCGTAAATACGATATTTTTGCGAGGTAGGTAAGTAATAGAGTGGGAACCTCCCAGAAAATATCACAACAAAAAATTAGCAGACGCATCAAAACTGGTGCTTTTGTTATCGTTCCACTTATTGTTTTGGGTACTGGCTCCATTGTTTATCAATTCAAACACGATTCCGGATTTGGTTTCTTCGATTTCAAAATTGAAAAACTATGGGATTGGGCATCTCCAAAACAAGCTGCACCTTTAAAAACAATTGCTGTTGAAACAGAAAATCCTCTTATTCCTTTCATACATTATCCCAAAGAAGAAAAAACCGTCTCAACCATTAATGAACGAGAATTTGTGGACGTGGCACCTGTTCTTAAAGCCCCTCAATTAAAGAAAAATGATGCTCAGGGTGAGTCGAGATTTGCTTTTGCCACCTTAGAACATAAAGAACTAAAAGATATTGGGTTTAACTCAACCCCTACCCCATTTCTAACTTTTGGAAAAGCAATTGCAATTGATCAAAAAGAAAATCTTATCCCTGAAAATTTGAAGGCTATTCGCTCAAAATGGGCATTGGGTCTTTCCTTTTCTCCAGGTTTGAGTTATCGGCATTTGGGATACAACGACTTTAGAAATTTTGCCCGCTTTGATGGCAACAATGCCTTTGTGTATGGTCAAAGCAAAACGTTTAGAAATAAAAACGATAAAGCAGCTTTAGGTTTTTATGCCGGTCTGGATATTTATTACCACATTAACCCAAAATGGAGTGTGCAAACCGGCGTTTATTACGCATCATTGGGGGAAGAAATGCTGGTTGTAAACAAACGAAACGCAAACCGAACAGCACTTTCATCCTCCGAAAGCGTATTCAGCAATTATTCTGCCGTATTTGATTCGCCAGAAATGGTTGGATATGACGATGCCGAACTTATACCATACTCTAATTATTATGGATTTATCGAAATTCCTTTTATTGCCAATTTTAAAGCACACCAACTCGGAAATTCATTATTTGCCGAAGCCCAGTTGGGTCTATCTTATTCTTACCTCGACCATGCCGATTTGTTGATTTACGACTACGAAACGAATAAATATTACTGGATATACAGTTCCAAATTTCCGTTGCTTAACAAACATTTTCTAAACAGCACCGTGGGTGTGCAGCTGTCTCAATACATCAGCAAAGAAGTAGAAGTTTTTGTTAATCCGCAGTTCAAATATTCGCTTACTTCAACCTTCAAAAAAGACTACGAAATCAAACAAAATCAATGGATTACTGGGCTTAGAATGGGAATGAAAGTACATCTTTAATGTTTGTGACCATCATGTTGGTGGTCTTCTTCTTCCATTATTTCGGATGGTCCTTCGGTTATCGTTACCCGAATTACCAAATGTAAATCTCCAGCGTTGGTTTCTAAATTTACCCCTTTTAAATGCTCACCTGGCATTTTTTCTTTCGTATCAAATGTAATGTGAATACTTCCTGTATCACCTGCTTGAACAAAATCAGAAGTCCAATTGCTGGCCGTGCAGCTACATGTTGATTTTACATCCAATATTTTAAAAGGGGCATTCCCCACATTCACAAACTTAAACGTATGCTCCGCTGCCTCGCCAGACTTAAAGCTACCCATGTTGTAATTCATGCTGTCCAAAAAAATTACTTTGGGAGCTGATTGAGCAAAACCCATATATGCAAGGACCATTAAAACTATTGTTACGAATATTTTATTTTTCATTACACCAAAATTATGACTTTATGCACGAATAAGACGCATCTCAAAAATCGATTGTTGCATCTATTTCAAAAATCAAACCAATTTTAGGCAGAACAAATTACACTCTTGATATGTTTATCAAACCAATGAAAATGTTCATATCGCTTTTGGGGGTAGTCTTTTTGCTCCATTCTTGCAGCAAAGTTGGAGAGAAGGCTCCCGCTTTTTCTATGAAAACCATTTCGGGTGATAGCATAAACTCTGCCGATTTATTGGGCAAAACCATTGTGCTGAACGTTTGGGCCACATGGTGTCCTTCATGCATAAAAGAAATGCCCGAACTCAACAAACTTCATAAAAAATACGAAAGCGATACCGCTCTGGTTTTCATAGCCTTGTGCGATGATGATGAATCAAAAATGAAAAATATTTTGCAACGGTTTGATTTTGACTATTTGCAGGTGGCAGATGCAAAAAAATATACATCAAAAATTCAGAGCAGATTGGTAAAAACCTATCCTCAAAACCTGATATTGGATGATAATTTTAACATAGTTTTTGAAGTTTCTGATGAATCGGAAAACATATTCGAGGCAATGGATAGCAAAATTCAAGAATTAAAATCTGGCACAAATTAAATTTGCAAACAGTATGCATTGCAGCACAATATCCTCAAAAACGGATGATTTAAAACTAAGTATTTTTGATTCGATACATCTGGTCAATCAAGCTCAGTGGGATGGTTTGGTGGCTGATAATAACGTTTATCTTTTGTCTGGTTATCTCAAATCTCTCGAAAACACCTTATCCGATACCATCGATTTTAGGTACATTTTATTTTATCGTTCAGAATCTGCAGGACATTTTGAACCAGTTGGGGTGGCCATTGTGCAATTGCTAAAATTTGATCTGAGCGATTTCAACATTTCTGATTTAAAAAACCGATTTAACGGATTATTCTCCGAAAAAATGTTTAGCAAAATGGAAGCACGGGTTTTGCTTTGTGGCAACGCATTTTCTACCGGAGAAAACGGCTATTTGTTTTGCCCAACAGTTGACCCCGAATTGGGAAAAGTCAACTTAAGTAGGGCATTGGATAGAATAAAACGCGATGAAAAGAAATCTAAAAACGATGTCTCTGTGGTATTGCTAAAAGACTTTTGGCCTGAATCTTTCAGTTATGTCAAAGAAATGAACCACGAAGATTTTATCGAATTTATGATTGATGTAAACATGGTTCTGCATTTTGATGAATCATGGAAAACCTACGATGATTATCTGGAAGCCATGATTACCAAATTTAGAACCAAGGCAAAGAGCATTTATAAAAAATCTGAGGCCGTACAATCTCGCGTAATGAACCAATCGGAAATAGTCGAACATATTGACGACATCAACCAATTATACAAAAATGTTGTTGGTTTGGCCAACTACCGTTTTGCAGAAATAAAAGCCGAAACCTTTGCAGAGATGGCCAAAAACATGGGTAACAACTTTGTTTTTACCGGATATTTCATTGAAAACAAAATGGTTGGATTTAGTTCTGGTTTTAAATTCAAGAATATTTTTGATGCTAATTTTGTGGGTATTGATTATGATAAAAACCACGAATTTGCCATCTATCAACGTATGCTGTGCGACTTTGTGAAACTATGTTTTGAGCATAATCTGACCGAATTGTGGCTTGGCCGAACCGCCGAAGAGATAAAAAGTTGCATTGGTGCCGAACCCATACCCATGAAACTTCTAATAAAACATCGAAACAGCATTGCCAACAAATTGATAAAACCATTTGTAAGCAAAATAGCACCCAGCCAGTTTGAAATTCGCAAACCGTTTAAGGCAGTTTATTATCAATAAATGGATTCATTAACTCAGATAGTTTTAGGTGCTGCCGTAGGTGAGGCCACTCTTGGCAAAAAGGTTGGAAATAAGGCCATGCTTTGGGGTGCCATTGCAGGCACTATTCCTGACCTTGATGTGATTGGCCGTTTTTTTATGGATGATATTTCGGCACAAGAGTTTCATAGAGGCATATCGCATAGCTTGATATTTAGTTCGGTATTGGCACCTATTTTGGGTTGGCTACTGTTTAAGTTTCACGAAAAAAGAAAAAACGAAGCGAGCTTTAAACAATGGTCGTGGATGTTTTTTCTCACGCTGGTCACCCACCCGCTGCTTGATTGTCATACCACATGGGGTACCCAATTTTTTTGGCCGTTCGATTTGCGGATTGCATACAACAACATAAACGTAGTTGACCCCGCCTATACCCTCCCCTTTTTGGTGTTGGTTATTATGGCACTTTTAGCCAAACGGGGTAGCCGAAATCGCAAAAGGTTGAATAATCTTGGTTTGATAATAAGCAGTGCCTATATGCTTTTAACCATTGGTTTTAAATTCTATACAAAATCTGTTTTTGAAAAAAATCTCAGTCAAAAAAATATTGAATATGCACACTTTTCAAATAAACCAACTTTTGGAAACGGGTTTTTATGGACGGCCACTGTTGATGTAAAGGATTCATTTCTAATTGGTTATTATTCCATTTTTGACAAAGACCGCAACATTCAATTTCATAGCTACCCAAAAAATTATGATTTGTTAAAGCCTTATGAAAATGAAGATCAAGTGAAACGTTTGATTTTTTTAACCCAAAATTGGTATGTGGTTCAACAAGATTCTAACCACCTTTATTTGTGCGATTTGCGGTTTGGAGAGAGTTACGAAAACAGCGGTGTAATTGTTTTTATGAATGAATTGATAAACGAAAATGGAAAAATTGTCGTGAAACGAAAAAAGCCGGATTTTGATAAGTCTGATTTTCCGAAATTAATTGGAATGCTTTATAGACGGGCGTTTGGAGATAAAAGTCAGGTTTTTGTGAAATAAAAAAAAGACCTGCCCGATTTTAAAAACAAGGCAGGTCTTTTTATTTTCTACCAAACCATATCTATGAACTACAAAGAACCTGGCCATGGTGACCATTGACAAATAATGCCACCCATAATTCCCAAAGTAATCATCCAATATCCAGCGTTTATTGCAATGTACTTAAAACTCTTACGCTCAAAAAGTGCGTTGGTGGCCAAAATGGGTAACGCAACTACCAATCCGCCAATTATTCCATGAAATAGACCATGTTTGAAGGTTCTAAAATTTTCGGAATATTTAGACATAAAATCAATGTAATCAAGTTGGCTTTTGTCGCCATTAAAAATGGAATAAACACCCATTTGATGAATAGTCATACTGTGCATTGCAAAAGACAAGAGGCACGCAAACACAAACGAAAGACCAAAAACCAACGGCATATTTGCTCCTTCTGCCTTTTCTTTGGTCATGCCTGATTCTGCCATCCAAGCATTGCCCATTACCTTTGGATTGTACCAAATAAAACCGATAACCATTGGCACAAGTGCCGCTAAAAGTAAAATTAATAATCCCATATTTTCTGTTTTTTATCAAAAGTAAGTCGAAGACCGGAAATCACAAAGCAGTTTGGGCGGCAAAAACAAAAAGTCGGATGCTAAAGGCTATTAATAAAAGCCCGATAACCAAATAAAGTTTTCTGAGAAATGTAGGTTCGATAAATTTTCTCAAATATTTGGCACCCAACACCTTTAAGGAATCGGTAAAAACAACGCCAAACAATGCCGCAGCCATAAAAATTTTTACTTGATTGGTTTGCCCAAAATCTTTTTCGGCCAAGCCAATAATGGCGGTCCAAACCCCAAAAACAAAGGGGTTTACAATATTTATCAAAAAGGCTTTTGTAAAAAAAGAAGCATATTTTCCTTTGCTCACATGATGAATATCAACATCTTTTGGTATTGAAGGTTTAAAAATATAACCTAAACCAAAAATAACCAAAATAAACCCACCGATGATTGACAACCAAAATTTATTCTCGCCCCCTTCGAACAGCACCGAAGCCCATTGATAACAAACAACTACGGCCAAAATATCACTTGTAAAAATTCCGAAAGCCGCAGTTAAACCGCTCTTTGTGCCATATTGCAAACTAGTTTGCAACAGGTAAAAGAATACCGGCCCAATAAAAATCATCATGCCTAACCCGGCCAATAAACCATGCCATAAAGCCATGTGGCGAAAATAAGTCTAAAAAAATGTTCAGCGTAATGGCTTTTTCCCCGAAAAACGATTCTAATCAACATCTTAACAAATTGTATGATTTTTTGAAAAATAAATTTACCTTTGCAGCCCTTAATAAAAGACGATGTTTGCAATAGTAGAAATAGCCGGAAAGCAATACAAGGTTAAAAACAGCCAGCAACTGTATGTAAATAAGTTGAGTGGCGACAGCGGAGACTCTATGAATTTTGATAAAGTTCTGTTGGTGGATAACGATGGAAAAACCAATGTTGGAACACCACAAGTGAAAGGAGCTTCCGTTTCGGCCAAAGTTTTGGAGCATGTAAAAGGCGATAAAGTTATCGTTTTTAAGAAAAAAAGAAGAAAAGGTTACCGTGTTAAAAACGGTCACAGACAAGATTATACAAAAATTGAAATCGAATCAATAAAAGGATAAAACAATGGCACACAAAAAAGGAGCGGGTAGCTCGAAAAACGGTAGAGAATCGCACAGTAAACGATTAGGCGTTAAAATTTTTGGCGGCCAACAAGCGGTAGCCGGCAATATTCTTGTTAGACAACGTGGCACAAAACACCACCCAGGAGATAACGTTGGTATTGGAAAAGACCATACCCTATTTGCCTTGACCAATGGTGTGGTTGTTTTCAAAAAAGGGAAAAACAATCGCTCCTTTGTTAATATTGATTCTTCTGTAAATTAAGAAGTTTAAAATTTCTAAATAAGAAAAGGGCAGCTATTTGGTTGCCCTTTTTTCATGCTCTTTTATTTCCTCGAGGCTTAGTTCAAACACAATATGCTGTGTTATAGTACCCAACAAAATTGGACGTTGAACCCGTTTTCCTAAACCCCAAAGAAGTGATTTTTGTGAAGTCATATTCCAAAGATGTACTCCAAGTGTTGAATCGCTTATGTAGAAAACATCGGCATTAACACTACCCAAAACAAACTGCGAAATGTTTTTTTGCCGAAGGGTTTGAACGTGCTGTTTTATTGCAAATTTCCACGTATTAGGTTCTATCAAAGGCGAAAACTGATACCTACAATTTAGAAGATTGCTGCTGCTGTCAAATTTTTGTAGGTACTCGTTCTCTGAATAACTCAACAGATATTGGTTCAAAATCCAATCAACAGCCGAGCCGTTTTTTATCTCGTCAATAAAAGAAGATGAGTCGATATAGTATCTTGTGTCAGGCCCTTCTCCGGTGGCAAACTCATAAAGCAAAATGGCCGCCGTGCCAATATGATTATCCGCCATAATCTGTTGTTTACCTTTTTCGGTTAATACATTAAAATCAACATTAATCCGTTGGCACATATCGTTGCTGTATTCAATAAGCATCCACTTATAAAACTTGGCAAAAAAGTGTTCCCTACTTTGGTGTTTTTTCTCTTTGGGTTGATCAGCGTGCAAAGGAAACGCCAAACAAACTAATGCAAAAACAACGGCTGTTATTTTGCAAAAATTCAACGGAGGCCGATATTTTATTTCTCTCTCAGACAAAACCCGAGGTTTCTTTTTATTTCAAATGTACGCGAAACAATCAGATAATCATATTTAAAAAGTTGGGGTTGAGAGGTAGTATTTTGTAGATTTATGGATAGTGTGGTTCGGTTTGTGAGGTTCTGAAAAGGGTAAAAAGAAAAGCCGCCCTACAAGAAGACGGCTTTTGAAAAACATTTTTTATTTAGGATGCCGAAGCGTAAACGTTTTCTTTTTTGTAATGTTTAACCAACAAATAATAGAAAATGGCTCGGTATTTATTTCGGTTTGAAGAACCCATTTGTTCACAAACTTTACTGCATGCACCCGCCAAATCATCTGATTCAGACAGGCCTAACTTTCCTACTAAAAAGTTCTTTTTAACTGTCTCCAATTCTGACTCTTGCGAGCAAGAAACTTTATTTGCATCGTTGTTGTAAATTGACGGACCTAAACCTTTGGCTACGGCTTGTAGCAAGTTGGCATCATATTTAATACCCAATTTGTCCATCTCACCTTTGTAGGTGTCCATTGCTTCATCAAATTTGCTCATGTTATAATAATTATTAAGTACTACATTGTAAATCGGAACAATATTACGAAAAACCATAAATAAACAATAATAGAAAAGGTTAAACTCCTTTCTTTTTCATGATTATTTGCATTTGCTCTTCTGCTGTTTTTCCAATCATATTGTTGTCTATCATTATCTGGGCATCTTTTGCCAGTTGCGTATCCGGATAGGTAGCAATCAATTTTTGAAACATAGCCGTGGCTTGCTCTACATTGCCTATTTCTGATAAAAACTCGGCATGGCGTGCCATGGCGAGCGGTGAAAACTCATTTTTTGGGTAGGTGTTATAAACCATTTCAAACAACGGAATAAGTGGCTCTACTCCAACTTGACTCTCTACAAATGCTGCCTTTTCGCTTACAAATTTGGATATTTCTTCATCCTTTTTACTTTTTAATACTTTTGTCAAATTATCCACATATATCCGAGCATCGGCAAATTCAAGCTTTTTCCCATCCAACTTTGCGTAGTTTTCAAACACGGCCAAACACGAATCGCTTTTGCCCTGCAAACCGTAAATCTTGGCGATAACCGGCATTATATCCTTGTTTTTATAACGATTCAAGCTATTTTCAGACAGTTTTAACGCCCTGTCTAAATCGTTTGTCAAAAAGGCATACATGGCCGCATTTTCGGTATAAAATTGACTGGCAGAATCATCCGGATATTTCAATGCATATTGCTCATACAAAGCATTTAACTCCTTTTTGGTTTCTGCATTTTGCACTTCCCCAGTTTCGAGGGCTGCAATCTTTTCAGCCAATTTTTCCTTTGAATCGGTGCACGACCATAATGCTACCGCCACAAAAAGATAAATCCACTTATTCATTTAATGTAGGCTCTAATCTTAACTCAAACCGCTTATAACACCATTTGCATCAATTGTCATTCCTTCTGAGGCAGGAACGGCAGGCAAGCCCGGCATACGCATCATATCGCCCAAAATAGGGATAACAAATCCGGCTCCGGCGGCAATTTCAAATTCGCGAACGGTAACTCTAAATCCTCTTGGCCGACCAATTTTCTTTTCGTTGTCGCTAAATGATTTTTGAGTTTTGGCCATACAAATAGGCAATGCGGACAAGCCCAATTTGTCAATGGTTCGTATTCCGGCTTCTGCTTTTGAGGTATAGTCCACGCCATCTGCTCCATAAATTTCCTTGGCAATGGTCTCTATTTTTTCTTTTATCGAAGCATTCCAATCGTAAAGAGCTTTAAAATTGTTGGCTCCGTTTTCTATTTCTGCAACAACGGCTTTTGCCAAATCCTGAGTACCGTTTCCGCCGTCAGCCCAGCCCTTGCTCAAAACAGCTTGCACACCTATTGATGCACATTTTTCTATCAACCAATCTATTTCTTCTTGGCTGTCGGTGTAGAAATTATTGATGGCTACAACGGGGTTTAGCCCAAATTTTTTGCTGTTTTCAATGTGTTTTTCAAGGTTTTCAAACCCTTTTTGCACCCGCTCCACACTTGGTGTGTTGTATTCCTCTGGTTGTGCACCTCCATGATGGCGAAGAGCACGGATGGTGGCTACCAACACCAATGCTTCCGGACGAAGTTTTCCGTATCCACATTTGATATCAAGGAATTTTTCGGCCCCCAAATCTGCACCAAATCCGGCTTCTGTAACCACATAATCTCCCAACGAAAGTCCCATTTTGGTGGCCAAAATGGTGTTTGTGCCTTGTGCAATATTGGCAAATGGCCCGCCGTGAATAATGGCCGGGTTGCCTTCTAATGTTTGTACCAGGTTAGGTTTTACTGCATCTTTTAACAAGATGGTCATAGCGTTTTCGGCATTCAAATCGCGGGCATATACCGGTTGGTTGTCGTAGGTATAACCCACAAAAATGCTGCCCAGCTTTTGCTTCAAATCTTCCAAATTGTTCGACATACAAAGTATGGCCATAATTTCGGAAGCAGCAGTAATGTTAAAACCGTCCTCGCGAGGCACGCCGTTTCCTTTGCCGCCCAAACCAATAACGATGTCTCTCAACGCACGGTCGTTCATATCAATTACCCGTTTCCAGATAACGGTTCTGGGGTCGATATTTAGGCTTCTTGTTTTGCTTTGAATGTTGTTGTCTATCAAAGCTGCCAACAAGTTGTTGGCTTTTTCAATGGCCGAGAAATCACCGGTAAAATGTAGGTTGATGTCTTCCATAGGCACCACCTGCGAATGACCACCCCCAGCAGCACCGCCTTTTATGCCAAACACAGGGCCCAAAGATGGCTCACGCAACACCACCACACTTTTTTTGCCTATTTTGTTCAAACCTTCGTTTAGACCGATAGAAACAGTGGTTTTTCCCTCTCCGGCAGGTGTAGGCGTAAGAGCCGTTACAAGCACCAATTTGCTGTTTTTTATCTTGTTTTCGTCTATCAGATTCAACGGCAACTTAGCCTTGTATTTTCCATACTGCTCAAGGTCATCTGCCTTTACTCCCAATTTGGCAGCAATATCGTTGATGTGCTGCATCTTTACCGATTGTGCAATTTCTATATCTGTCATTATTCTTAACTTTGGGCTGCGAATATATGTTTTTAGGTGATTAGGTGATTAGATGATTAGATGATTAGATGATTAGATGCTTTGATGCATAGAACTTTTGTTTGGTTGGTTGGTTTGAAGTCCCGTTACTTATTGGGAGGTTGATTTGACTTATTCAAACGAAGCCTTTGGCTATTCGTGTAAATATTCCTTAATTTGAATTATTATGAGCCATAGATTTTTTTTTAAACTGATATTCATTCTACTTTTTGCCCTTTCTATTGAAAAAACGTTGGCACAAACAACACTCAACGGCGGAGATGTTAGTGGAGAGTTATTAAAAAGCGGTTCCCCGTATATTGTTAAAGCCACCATTACCGTGCCCAAAGGAAAAACCCTTGTGGTAAAACCCGGGGTGCAAATTTTATTTGACGGAGCATATAACCTAAATGTGGAAGGCAGCCTGCAAGCATTAGGCACTGCCGCACAACCCATTGTATTTACCGCAAAAGACACCAACAACGGATGGAGAGGCATACAAATTTTTAAAAATGAACAAGGTGCTGATAGCAACCTTTTTGAGCATTGTACTTTTTCGTACACCTACCAAATAACTCCTGACCCTTGGCGGGACTTTGGGGCTGTATTGTTGGATTCGGTTGATAATGTACGATTCTCTTTTTGTGATTTTTTCAATAATACTTCTCTGTCGGGAGGAGCCGTGCGACTATTCTACAGTACCTGTCGAATTAATGATTGTGAATTTGTAAGAAACAGAGCCTATGACTCAAACAGCACTCACCCAGCACAGGGATATGGGCCTTATGGAAGTTGCATTGTCTCAAATTTCTCAGATGTTGAAATTAAATCTTCAAATTTCAAGTTTAATATGAGTATTGCACCTGACTATATTGATTACAATGAAACCGCACGAGCATCTGGTTTGGTTGGATTTGACGGAAACAGGGTGAAAATATTAGATTGTCTTTTTGAAAATAACTTTTGTGATGCAGGGTCTATTATACGCTATGGTGGATCATACTATGACGAACTTAAACTGGATACCTTTTGGATGGAACGCTGTGTAGTAAAAAATAATAAAATACGTGATAAAGAAATACTTGCCTTAAACGGTAGTTACAGCAACCACGTCCGCTTTTATGTAAGGGATTGCGATTTTATTGAGAACGAATGCCTTGATGGTCTTTCGGGGAGTGTTGTCTTATGTTTTAACAACAATGGTGGTTCAAACGATATGGTTGTTGACAATTGTAAATTGATAAATAACAAAATGGCACAAGGCATATTCATTTCACAAGGAGTTCACGGAACCTATAGTAATTCTCTAATTGCCGGACAAAGAGGGTATGGCATTTTCATAACCCAATCTACTAAAGTTTATGTAGTTAATAGTTTAATCCACAACAACTGGAGAGGATTTTACTCATTTTTTAACTCCGATATTAATCTGTTAAACTCCGTGATAGCCTTTAATGGAAGAATTGATAGCACCAAACCTTTCCCTGAATTTGAAAATGGTGCCCCTTGGTCATATTCTTACGGTCTTGGTGTTGGTAATCGAGGGCAACTTAATCTGTACAACAGCATTGTTCAAGATAATAAGGACTATTTAGGTGGTGTTGCCAACTTTATCGGGTCAGAAAACAGAGAACCGTTTCCTGGAAAATGTAATAACTCTATTTTAGAGGGTGGAACATATTCTACACTTAGGATTGGTTTCGATTCACTTGTCAGGTCAGACACCGTTCCCTTTTCCGAGACCAAAAACCTATACACCCAAAAAGTAAACTTTGTAAAACCACCTCAAGGCATTGGTGTGGACTATGCTTCGTTGGATGTCGATTTTCATGTGGTGGAAACGTGTGATACCTCCGATGTGTTCAATCGTGGCCAAAACTTTCATATTCCTGTTCCACTCAATATATGGAATGGTGTGGATAGAGCAGGAAATGCCCGTATTCAATGCGGAACGATGGACATTGGCCCCTATGAAATTTCCGGCCCTAAAGGATATACTCTATTGGAAACTCCGTGGAAAGACACCACACTTTGCTCCAACAATTTAGACCCATTTAACCCAAACGTTTGTGGGTATGATGTAAACTACCGTTGGCAATACAGTACAAACAATACCTCTTGGAACGACCTAAACGCTTCTTCGTTTAACAAAGATAATTTAATAAACCCCAAAGCCGGATATTACCGCCTGATAACCCACCAACAGGAATGCAACGTTACAGACACTTTCGGTAGTCGGCAATTAAACATTCTTCAGGCACCCTCTCCAAATTTGGGTGGAGATGTTTATCTAAAAAACAACGATTCGGTGTGGCTCTCGCCCGGCGTAGGATTCTCAAAATATGTATGGACTATTCCCGGAGGAGACACCAGCCACGTGCTTTTGCGAGAACGGAATTATAAAACCATTTATAAAAAAGTGGTGTGGACAGAAGTAACGGCAAGCAACGGCTGCAAAGCCCGAGACACCATAGTGGTGTATTTTTCTGACCACGTTGGCATAACCAATCTTGAAAATAAATATACTGTTAAACTATACCCAAACCCGTTTAATGAAGTATTGTTTATTGACGTAGAAAAGAACCATCCACCAATCTCCTTTCGTATTGCGGATATGTCAGGTAAAATGGTAATGCACGGTCAAGTTGATACAAATTTTGATACCATTGACACGCATGAACTATCAAACGGAACGTACATTTTGGAAATTGCCGTAGGCAATTCAATTTCAAAAAACAGATTAATAAAAATGTAGATTTTTTGTCTCCCGTGCCATTGTAGCCGTGTCTCAGTAGCCCCGTGCCTCGAGGCACGGGGCTACAATGGCACGGGGCTACGTTACTTTTCCCTATTTTTGAAATCTATGAACAAATCATTTACATGGTCGTTTGCCGTGGCATTGGCCGGATTTCTTTTTGGTTTTGATACGGCGGTCATTTCAGGGGTGGAAGATACTTTGCAGCGTATTTGGCAACTCTCCGATTGGCAACACGGCTTTTGGGTGATGAGTTCTGCCCTCTGGGGAACGGTGTTGGGTGCTGTTTTTGGCAAGTTTCCAACCGACAAATACGGACGGAAAAACACACTTTTTTTTATTGGAATCTTCTTTTTTGTTTCAGCGGTTGGCTCGGCTTTGGCCACCAATTATTTGATGTTTGCCTTTTTTCGTTTTATTGGCGGTTTGGCGGTGGGTGCCTCCACCATCGCTGCACCGGCATACATTACCGAAATATCGCCTGCTGCCAAACGTGGGCAAATGGTAGCCTTGTATCAACTAAGCATTGTGTGCGGCATTTTAATTGCTTTTTTATCGAATTATTTTATGGCCAACAGCGGTTGGCAATGGATGATAGGCATTGAAGCCCTCCCCGCATTGATTTATAGCGGATTGGTTTGGTTTTTGCCCGAAAGTCCGCGTTGGCTTTTTAGCATGGGCAAAACCAAAGAAGCCACAAAAAGTATGGAGTTGTTGCAATTGACCGATAGCGAAAAACAACTCATTCTGCACCCAACCACCAACGAGTTTGATGCCTTAATTCCGCCACAATCAGAAACCACCGACACCATTTTCTCCAAAAAATATAGAATCGGCTTGGCTTTGGTCTTTTTTATTGCGTTTTTCAATCAATTTTCGGGCATCAATGCCATTTTATACTACAGCAAACGCATTTTTATAGAGGCTGGTTTTGAGCAAAATGCCGCCTTTTTGGGCAGTGTGGGCATTGGTTTGTGCAATCTGCTTTTCACCCTATTGGGCATGAAACTGATTGATGTTTGGGGAAGAAAAAAACTCATGTATATTGGTTCTGTTGGATACATTGTTTCACTCTTTATGGTAGCCTTGGCTTTTTTCTATAATTGGTCGGGCTATGTTTCGCTCACTTTTCTGTGTTTGTTTATTGCCTCTCATGCCATTGGGCAAGGCACCGTCATTTGGGTGTTTATTGCCGAGCTGTTTCCCAACCGATTGCGGGCCTCGGGTCAGGCCGTGGGTTCCAGCGTTCATTGGGTGTTGGCGGCCATAATTCCGTTGCTCATGCCATTGGCATTAAACCAAATTGGTGGTGGTGGTATCTTTTTATTTTTTGGGGTAATGATGGTTTTTCAGCTTTTATGGGTTCATTTCAAAATGCCCGAAACAAAAGGAATTTCGTTAGAAGAGCTATCCAAAAAAATAAGTCGTTAATGGAAGTTTTAGGAATAGATATAGGCGGCTCAGGCATAAAGGCCGCCGTAGTGGAAACCGCCAACGGGCAATTAATTTCTGAACGCATTCGACTGGAAACTCCCCAACCTGCCACACCCGATTTAATAGCACATTCGGTTCAAGAAGTTATTGAAAAATTGGACTGGAAGGGTCTTGTGGGTTGCAGTTTTCCCACCGTTATTGTAGATGGCAAATGCCTCACATCGGGCAACATAAGCCAAAAATGGCTGAATGTGCAAGTGGATACTTTATTTAAAAATCATTGTAACAATTCATTTTTTGTGGCCAACGATGCCGACTTGGCTGCTCTTGCCGAAATGAAACTTGGAGCCGGAAAAGATAAAACCGGAAAGGTAATAACCATAACCATCGGCACGGGTATTGGTACAGGCGTTTTCTACAACGGCCAACTCATTCCAAACTTTGAATTTGGCCGTATGTTTTATAAAAAAAACAAGCTCATTGAGCATTATGCCGGCTCGGGAGCCAAAAAGGAAAAGAAATTAAATCTGAAAGATTGGGCAATTCGTTTTGATTTTTTTCTAAATCATTTAGCCCGCATAACCACACCCGATTTTTTTATTTTGGGTGGAGGAATCAGCAAAAAATATGAAGAGTTTTCGCACTATTTAACGGTAAAAACACCCACCGTGGCTGCCCATTTTAGAAATGATGCCGGCATTGTAGGTGCGGCGTTATTTGCTGAAAACGAAAATTCCAAAAACACGTAGGCCGTTGGGTGTTTTATATAGAAAGCTGATTTGCTCATGTTGGCTGCACTTGGTATTTTTTAACCACCATTTGCCTGATGCATTGAAAACAAATTAAATTTTCTGTTTCAAAAAAAATTAAGTGCTTTGCGGCAATGAGTTTAGTAAATGATTTAAAAAACAGGGCAAATGCCTGCGAATTGTGTGGCGGAAATGACCAACTTTCTGCATATATTGTTTCGCCCAAAACAGACGAACTTGCTGAAAATGCCGTGTTGGTTTGCAATGAGTGCAATGAGCAAATACAGGGTAACCAACCCATGAATTCTGCCCGCTGGCGATGCTTGAACGACAGCATTTGGAGTGAGCATTCTGCTGTTAAAGTGCTATCTTATAGGTTGTTGCAAAAAATAAAAGACGAAGGTTGGCCTATTGATTTGTTGGATATGATGTATTTGACGGATGAAGAAATGACATGGGCAAAAAGCGGTGCAGAAGATGGAAAAGTAGTGCATATAGACAGCAACGGGGCGGAGCTTGCCACTGGCGATACCGTGGTTCTTATTAAAGATTTGAACGTAAAAGGCAGCAGCTTAGTGGCAAAACGGGGCGTTGCTGTAAGAAATATCCGGTTAGACCCTGACAATGCCGAGTACATTGAGGGCAAAGTAGAAGGTCAAAACATCGTGATTTTGACCAAGTACGTCAAAAAATCGTGATCGATTAAATACCTTGTTGGTTAAGCCTAAATGCTCACTATTTGCTCAGCGAAAACATGGAATCAAAGTTTTGCGAAATCATTACGGCAGGCTGCCCAACAGTTTCATAATCATATAAAGTGGAAATATCAATTGGGTTTGGGCTATGAAAAAAGTCTTCCAAATCCAAGTTGAGATTGATGGTATTTTTGCCTAAAATCTGCTCTAAAGCATCACCAGGAACATCTAAAGTAAGAGTGCGGGCCGTGGCCACAGAAGGTTGATAGCCTCCAATATGGTAATAAAAATTTCCGGTGGGCGATGAAGGCGAATTACCTTCAAACTTAAAATTGATGTAGCCCGAAGCCATGCCCCACGACATGGGGTCTAAAAATTGTTTCAACAAGGCTCCCGATGCATTTACCGCAGAATCAGCCACACCAAGCGTGAAGCGAATTTTTGCAATCTTTTTGCCTTTTGCCAAATCAAAACTCAAGCTGTTTTGCGGCTTTTCTACAAAATCTATCAAATAATATTTTTCGTCGGCATACTCATTTCCGGCATCATCTATCAATACAAAATTATTGATATGATACCGAAGGTTTGATACATAAATGCTGTCTCCATTATCCGTGGTGTACCACGTTTTCAACTTCAATTCTTGCGTATTCCATGTGTGATTAATGGTCAAAACTATTGGTTTTTCTTCAACAACAGGCACCGCCGGATCGTCATCACACCCCGAAAATACAACCGCCAAAAGTGAAAGTGCTATCAATGATTTTTTCATATTTCTATTTATTTATAACGACTGAAGTTAACTCAACTAATTCAAAAATACAGTTTAAACAGTTCCCTTCTTTTCTCGTCTAAACATTTTTTACCAAAAAAAGATTTATGATTTTTTCCCATACCTCCGGCTTTTCCAAATTCTACAAAAAGATTGTGGGGCTTCCAGATTAATATTGAGGGCAAAAAGTGTTTTAACTACGGTAAAAACTATTTTCGCAGGGTTGAATATTCTATTTTTTGCAAATCGGATTCCGTTTCCTCCCCACCGAGGCGACAAGTTAAAGATATACAATCTCGCTCGACGCATTGCCAAAAACCACACCCTATATTTAATTGCTTTTGTTGAGCAAAAGTCTGATTTTCAATATCAAAAGCAATTAGAGGAAATTTTTGATGAGGTGCATTTGGTGTATCTACCCGTGTGGAAATCATGGTTGAATAGTGCATTAAACTTTTTCGGAAAAATCCCGTTTCAGTTGGCTTACTTCAAAAGCAAAAAAATGGCCGACCAGCTCCACGATTTTTTAGAAAACCACTCTATTGATGTTATTCATACGCAGCATTTACGAATGTCTCAATACACCCGAAACATAACAAACATACCGCGGATATTGGATTTGCCGGATGCATACTCGTTGTACTGGCAACGCCGAAAAACGGTAAAACGACCCCTACTTAATCGAATTTTTGATGCCCTCGAATCAAAAAGAGTTGTGCAGTACGAAAAAGTGGTTTACGATTTTGATTTAAACCTGGTTTGCTCAGTCGAAGACCGCGACCATTTGTTGAATATCCACCCTAAATCGAACATTGGTTTGCTACGAAATGGGGTAGATTTAGAAACTTTTGCCTTTAAAGGACATAACTATTCAAGAAACAAAACATTGCTTTTTACGGGAAACATGGATTATGCACCAAACGTGGATGCTGTCTTGCATTTTGTCGAAAATATTTTCCCTAAAATAAAATCACAGTTTCCTGATATTGAGTTTGTTGTGGCCGGTCAACGACCCTTAAAGTCTATTCTGGATTTGGCCTCGGCTGATGTAAAAATTACCGGGTTTGTAGAAGATATTTCTAAAATGTATGAACAGGCCGATGTGGTGGTTGCCCCATTACGGTTTGGTGCAGGCACGCAAAACAAAGTGCTGGAAGCTATGGCCATGGGCGTTCCGGTGGTTTGCACCGACATTGGCTTTAAAGGCCTCGAAATAGCCACGGGTGATGGGGTTTTTCATGCAAATGATGATACAGAGTTTATCAGTCATGTTGTAAAACTTTTATCATCAGAAGAATTAAGAAAAAAAACAGGAGAAAAGGGTTTGAGTCAGGCTCGGGGCAAGTTTAGTTGGGACGGCATTTCGGCTGATTTAGAAGCTCATTTTTTATCCTTAAAAAATTGATTTTTTCAACATAATTTTGCAAAAAAAAAGAGAATGAAAAAGTACCTATTAATTTTCGCTTTAGCTGCGGCTTTTGCTTCGTGTGGTAAATCAGACAAGACGGAAGAAGTTGACGAGCAAACAAAACAAGAAACTATTGACAACGAAAACAAAGCAGAGGAATTGAACAACCAGGTTGATTCTTTGAACAATTCGTTGAATGAATTGGATTCTGTAATCAATGATTTGGATGTTTAATTTTAAACCCAATTTTTTAACATTTAATTTAAAAAAATGAAAAAGCACATATTTACATGGCTTATAGCCACAGTTTTGACAGTAAGTTTCAATGTTGCCATTGCCCAAAGCCACGGCAAAGGTGGTGGTCATGAAAAAGCCATGGAGAAAAAAGCAGAGCATGGCAGAGAGGGGCAATCAAAAATGATGGACAAAGCCAAAGACAGCGTTGAAAAATACAAAAAAGAGCATGGCCAAGATAAATCGATGGAGCATAAATCGAGAGAGCAAAAAGGTGGAGGCGATGATGAGGCCGAGGAAGGTGAAGACAAGCACGCAGAAGGCGAAAAGCATGGCGAAGGCGAAGACAAAATGCACAGTAACAACGGAAACCATCACGGGCAAAATCGAAACAAAGACTCTATGAGTGGTCGTGAATTTGGAAAAGAACGCTCTGAGCAGGCAAAACAACAAAAAGATGAAGCCACAAAACGAGCTGAAACTGCAAAATCAGATGCACAAACTCGAATTGATGAGTCGAAAGCTAAAGTGAAAGCAGCCAAAGATAAATTGGAAGCCGACAAAAAAGGTGGCAAAGTAAGCAAAGAAGATATAGCCGAGCGTGAGGCTAGAATTAAACGAGCCGAAGATGCCATAAAACGTTCGGAAGAAAAACTAAAACAATTGCACGACTCACAAAGCGGTCAATAATTGTTTAAATAGATTTTGTAAACACAAAAAAATCTCGGTGTCTTCACATCGGGATTTTTTTTTTGTGAACAATTGTTTGATACCACTTTTGGGCAATCCGCTAATTTCGCGGCATGAATAATCTGGATTTCAACGAAATTCTATCTGCCTCCATGGTGCTTTTTGCGGTTATAGATATTTTGGGTAGCGTACCCATTATGCTGTCGCTTAGGCAAAAACTTGGGCATATACAATCAGAAAAAGCCACCATTGCCGCACTTGCTCTTATGATTACCTTTCTCTTTGCCGGCAAAAAAATATTGGGCATTTTGGGTGTGGATGTCAATAGTTTTGCGGTTGCAGGTTCGTTTGTATTGTTTTTTCTGGCCATGGAAATGATTTTGGGCGTAAAACTCTACAAAGAAGAAACGCCCACATCGGCCAGTATTGTGCCTATTGCTTTCCCAATCATTGCCGGAGCCGGAACACTTACCTCCATCCTATCCTTGCGTTCTGAATATGCCGTGCAAAACATATTTGCTGCCATCATTATCAATTGCATTTTGGTATATATCGTGCTTAAAAATACACGAACCCTCGAAAACATTTTGGGCAACGGAGGCATAAACATCCTACGAAAAGTATTTGGCATTGTGCTTTTGGCCATTGCCGTAAAACTATTTACCACAAATATTAAGGAGTTGTTTTAGAAGATCGAATCAAAAAACAATGAATGGTTTGGTGTGATTTGTTGACCCACTAAAAATCAATAATCTTTTAGAACCATTGTGTACTACGAACAAATAACAAGGTTTAAGTTGATGTATTTATCTGACTTTACGAATAAACATATACAAATTACGCAAAAACAACCATGCATCTGCATTGCCTACAGAAATAAACTTGATTCAACATTTTTGTTTTTTTATGAAAAATCTTTGCGTTGTGTCAGAGGCGTATATTTGTGTGTTAGCTGTCAGCCTTCAGAGCCTACAATTGTAGATGAAGAAGTAAATTATCAGAATATTTATCGTCTATGTTATATTCGTTGAGTTGAAGGTTTGTCGATAGGATTGGCAGAAAAGCTGGATTAATTCTCTGTCAGTGATTCTTGCTTAACTTTGCTAAATAAGGGTAAGAAAAAAATAATGACACATTCCATTTTTAGAGGTTCTGAAACTGCGAAATTGGTAGAAAATGAAAATTATTCTATGATATTTTCACAAATTCATCACCTTTTAGAGGTGAGAGAAATTGACATTAATCCAGACAAGTTTTTCGAGTTAGATTTTGATTTTTCTGATTTAATTGTTTTGCCTCTGGTAGGTAATTGTAGGGTACAGGTTGAGAGCGAAAAACTGGTAACTGTTGATTCAAACGAAATTTTGAGTTTGCATAACAGTAGTAAACCAAATAAGATACGTTTGTCAAATCCATATAATCAACTTGTTAAAATTCTGGTTATTTGTTTTGAAAATAAAGTTTCACACGGTTTGAGTGAAAATATAAAAAGTGTAATAACCTTTAATAATAAAAACGAATGGGCAAAAATCTCCAATTTGGATTTTATTAATATTGGTGTTTTTGGTAGTAGGTATGAGGATATTGTTAAAAATAATATAGTACTCCCCAAAAAAAGGACAATTCAAAAGATTAATAAATTTGAATTGGAAAATGAGCAAAAAGCGTAGAAAATTTAGTTCGGGATTTAAGGCCAAAGTGGTCATTGAAGCCCTTCAAGAACGTCAGACATTGCAAGAACTGGCCAGTAAGTATGAGCTGCATAGCACCCAGATTGTATCTTGGAAAAAGGAGTTTTTGGAGAATGCCTCGGAAGTATTTGAGTCAAAGTCGACCAAAGAAAAAGGGTCTGAAGACACCGAGAAATTGTACAACAAAATCGGTCATATGCAAATGCAGATTGATTTTTTAAAGAAAGTCTTGGGCAAATGAGTTTGACAGAAAAACGGCAGCGAGCTGTACAAACGCGTTCAAGACTACCCTTAATGGAGCGTTGCAAATTAATGGGCATCAATAGATCTGGTGTTTATTACAAGCCCAAGATAACCAGTGCATTAAACGAGCAGTTGATGCGAACCATAGACCAATGTTTTATGGCACATCCATACTATGGTGTGGCTCGAATGACGACCTATCTCAAAGAAGACTTGGGTTATCAAATCAACGAAAAACGTGTTCGCAGACTATATCGTCAAATGCGTCTAAAAACCATTTATGCCAAGCCCAAAACCACCCTTAGAGACAAGGCAAACTGTCATTATCCCTATCTGCTTGGTGGACTCAAAGTAGAACACCCAAACCACGTTTGGCAAACAGATATAACGTATATTCCAATGTTTAGAGGCCATATGTTTATGGCAGCTATCATTGATGTGTATAGCAGAAAAATAGTGGGCTGGAGTCTGTCTAACACGATGACCGCACAGTGGTGTGCAGACTTGCTCACAGATACCATAAAACTACACGGAAAACCTCACATTCACAACTCCGATCAAGGCTCGCAATACACCAGCGAAATTTATCTAAACATTCTAAAACAAAACAACATACAAATCTCTATGGACGGCAAAGGAAGGGCTACAGACAACATTTACATCGAACGTTTTTGGCGTTCATTAAAGCAAGAAAAAATCTATCTAAACCCTCCCAACGGGGGCTTGGAATTATACCAACAAATCAACCAATACATCCAATTTTACAACACAAAAAGAAGGCATAGCTCTATAGGGAATTTAACCCCATTACAGAAATATTTTAACCCAAATAAATCAGAAAAAGTTAATTATAAGTACCTTTGATTTTGTCCTAACTTTGGGGTGTAGTTAAGTATCTGGAATTGGCTGGCTTGTAGAGCGAATTACATTTAAATCAAACATCATTAGTTCCAGTATTGAAAATTTTGCAACCTCTGGTAAATACGTTATATTGTTTTTGGCCATTTTAAGTATAGCTGTCAAACTTTATAATTCTAAAAAAACAGTTTCATAAAGGGTGTTTTTTTACTGAAGTGTTAAATTTGATTCTTATCAATTAACATTTAGATTGAAACCATTATTCAAATATTCCGAAGCAGAAAGATTTGTACAAAAAAAGGCTCGTGTAGAATTTTTTGCAAACCGACTGACACGAATTGTATAGTACGATTTAAAAGTAGTAAAAAGCATAACTTTCAATCTTAGAAACTAAAACAACCCTTTTTCTCCCTCATACCCCTCGTCCACTTTTAAATTGTTTCCGGCGGCGGCGGTAGTGGCCAGTTGGTCGCATCGTTCGTTTTCCGGTATGCCTGCATGGCCTTTTACCCACATCATTTTTACGTTGTGCTGAGGGTAAATTTTTAGAAATCGTCGCCATAAATCGGGGTTGGCCTTTTTATCGAAACCTTTTCTCTGCCAACCATATACCCATTTTTTTTCGATAGCATCCACCACATATTTTGAGTCGCTGTAAATAGTAACGTTTAAGTTTGGCTTTTTTAAAGCCTCTAAAGCCACAATAACGGCCAATAACTCCATGCGGTTGTTGGTGGTAAGTCTAAAGCCTTCCGACATTTCTTTTCGGTGGTCGCCTTTTTTTAGCACCACGCCGTAGCCCCCCGGACCCGGATTGCCAATAGATGAACCGTCGGTATAAATGGTTATCAACTCAGTTCGTGGCCTAATTTTTCTTTTTTGGTTTCGAGATAAAATTTGTTGTGGGGGTTGGGTTTTACCTTTAAAGGAACATTCTCCACAATCTCTAACCCGTAGCCGTGCAAACCATTTCTTTTGCGAGGATTGTTGCTCATTAACCGAATTTTCCGAACACCCAAATCTCTCAAAATTTGAGCCCCTACGCCATAATCCCGCTCATCCATTTTAAAACCTAATTCGAGGTTGGCTTCCACAGTATCTAAACCTTGCTCTTGAAGTTTGTAGGCTTTCAATTTGTTGAGCAGCCCTATGCCCCTCCCCTCCTGATTCATATACACAATTACCCCTTTTCCTTCTTCCTCAATTTTTTGCATGGCTTTTTGCAATTGTTCACCACAATCGCAACGACACGAACCAAAAATATCTCCCGTAACGCAGCTCGAATGTACACGCACCAAAACGGGTTCGTCTTCTGTCCATTCGCCTTTTACAAGAGCCAAATGATCTTGGTCGGTAGTAATTTGTTTGTAAGCCACCAAATTAAAATCGCCAAAATCGGTTGGCAAATGAATATCTATCTGCCGCTCTATCAGGCTTTCGTGTTTTAATCGGTATTCAATCAAATCGGCGATAGACACCAATTTCATATCAAATTTTTTGGCCACTTTTACCAAATCCGGCAATCGAGCCATGGTGCCGTCTTCGTTCATAATTTCCACAATACATCCAGCGGGACTATATCCAGCCAATCTCGCCAAATCTATGGAAGCCTCGGTGTGGCCTACTCTTCGCAACACCCCAGCGGTTTTTGCTTTTAGAGGAAAAATGTGTCCAGGTTTTCCTAATTCATTAGGATTTGTATTTGGATTAACCAATGCCTGCACTGTTTTTGCTCTATCACTGGCCGAAATTCCGGTGCTGGTTCCGTGACCAATCAAATCAACCGAAACGGTAAACGGTGTTTCGAATTGAGCAGTGTTTTTGCCCACCATAAGTTCGAGATTTAGTTCTTGACAACGCTCTTCTGTGAGCGGAACGCAGATTAATCCGCGGCCTTCTTTGGCCATAAAGTTAATCATTTCGGGAGTTACACATTCGGCTGCGGCCACAAAATCGCCTTCATTTTCGCGGTCTTCATCGTCCACCACAATAACAATTTTACCTGCTTTTATGTCGGCAATAGCCGATTCAATTGTATCAAGTTTTATGTCTTCCATTTTGCGTAGCAAAGGTAGTTTTTATTGGTGTAACAGATGAAGGTTTAAAAAGGATTGAATCTTATCGTACTATTTTTTTTTTTGAAATCAAAATTTATACGCCACCGACAAACACATAAAATCATTGGCATCGCCGATGTTCCATCTCAAAGCGGTTTTAATCTTGTTGGTTTCGCCAACTATGCCCAAATATACTCCTCCTAATTCCATATCCCTATGTTTATAGGTTTGACTTGTATTGAATTGAGCCTGTGCCCAGGAACCGCCTAAACCAAAAGCACCTATTTCGTATCCCAACATATTCATTCCTCCACTTGACGGTAGCACATTACGCTGGTGCGAAAAGCCGATGGAGGTATAACTACCGGAAAACCTCAACTTACTCGGGTCATCGAAATAATTGACATCCACATTAAGCCCAATTTTAGAGAATAATGCCGACCTTCCATCATTCATTTCCATATACCTCATTCTTGAAAATTCTGCCCCAACCCCTATACCAAAGTTGCCAAGCATATACGTACCCAAAACCGTGCTTTGCATGCCCCAAACGGAGTGTTTTTGCCTGTTCATCAATCCATATCTTCCAAATTCTGCCTGATTTTGTATGAATGACAGTTCTTTAGTTTTGTAACCCGAAATTGTTTTTTTGTTTTTTGCATCACGCTCAATTTTTTCTTTAATTAGCTTAAAATCAATATTTTCAAGCTCCTTCAAATCATTAATATCGTTAAAAAAAAGTTGTATTTCGCCGTCAGCATCATCCTCAATGGTAACTTTATGTTTACCCGTAAATTCAAGTAGAGAATCCCGAAACTGATAGGTTGTAGATGAGGCGGAGTTTACCACCACTTTTGAAATATCCTTTCCGACCAAATAGGTCACGTCAATTTTTTCAAGCTTTATTAAATCGGGTCTAATTTGATCGATTTTTTCGTATAGATGAAGCGTGTATTTGCCGGTTTCTTCGATGTGGTCAAACTTTTTGTTTCCCAATAAGTCATAGTCTATCAGCCACTTAAACAATAGTTTATTGTTGTAGTTGTATGACACTTGAGGAACAAAAGAACGATCGAACTGCCCAAAACCGGCGGAACAAACAAGGCACAAAAAAGCCATAACGATTAATTTTTTTAAATTTTTCATTTTCCTAAATTTTATGTGAACTAACTTTTATTTAATGGCGGTTAGCATGGGTTGTTTTACCCCCACACTACCCCTGCTGTAATCATTGTTAAACAACTTGATTTCTACCCGATTTTCAGCCTTTATTTCACCCATTTTTGGATGAAAGGCGTATTTAATTTTTTCGTTGGTTTTTATAGAATTGATTGAAGAATCTTCCGTTTTCACATACACCGTTTTGATAAGCTCTATGGTGTCAAATTTCACAATTGTTGCCGGAGAAACAAACAGGGTGTCTGTTTGTATTTTTGTGGTAAAAACTAATTTTTCGGATTCGATGATTTTGTCTTTAAAAAAGGTATCAACTGTTTTTTGGGCAACGTAAACTGTGTCTTTTATAGAAACGTATTCCACCGTTTTTTGCATTGTGTTGCCGCCAATTCTATACCCCAAAAACAGGGCAAATACAAGACAAGCGGCTGCCAAACCACTCAACCATAAAGGCACCACAATGCCCTTTTTCTTTTTACTGATTGTGTTCTTTTCAATATCGCTCCACACCTTTTCCTTATTCCAACTTGGTGTGTTTTTACTTTCCATATTTTCAAATAATTGTTTCATTTTTCCATTTTTTAATTAAAACCATATATGGGCAAAAGTTGTCGCAACTTTGATTTTGCTCGGCTCAAGCTCGATTTCGAATTTCCTTCAGTGCAACCCAGCTTTTGTGCAATTTCTTTGTGACTATATCCTTCTATTTCAAACAGATTAAAAACGGTTTTTAAGGCAATGGGCAATTGATTGAGTGCCTTTAAAATATCATTGTATGCCAAATGATTTGACTGAAACCCAATGTCGGTTATCTCAGTATCGTCTGCCATAATCTCTTTCATTTTTTTATCTTTTCTCAAGGCCATCAGGCATTCATTTATGGCAATGGTTTTGAGCCAGGCTTTAAGGCTGCCTTCTTTTTGGTATTCAAATTTGTCGAAATTCTGATATGCCTTTGTAAAACAATTCATTACCATTTCTTCTGCCAATTCATTTTGATTTACATAGCGATAGCATACATTGTAGCAATAGTCAGAAAAATGGTCAAAGGCCAGCTTCAAACCCATTTCTGGATGTGTTTTGATATAATTCGCTATTTCTTTTTCTGCTATCACAAAAACCTTTCAACGATAGAAATGCCAAATTTTATGGAAAGGTTGCAATTTTTTAAAAATATTTTGAAGACCCTTTTTTTCAACCATTCCTACTATTTTTGAAAAAGATACTTTTTTTTCACTTTTTTTCAAAAACTGTGTAACAAAAGCCGCTCTTATTCGATTTATTGCAAGAATGAAATTAAAAATTTATCTATTTACGCTACTGCTCTTTGGCCTACTACAAGCACAAGCCCAAAAAGTTACGGTTTCAGGCTTTTTAAAAGAAGAAGGCAGTAATGAATCATTGCTCGGTGTGATGGTTTATACCCAAGATAAACCTTATGGAGCCATAACAAACGATTTTGGTTTTTATAGTATTACACTTCCTATTGGCGAATACACGTTTATCTACGACTATGTTGGCTACAATTCAAAAACATTTCAACTAAATCTTTTAAAAGATACTGTTTTGAGTGTCTTTTTGCAATCGAACAGCAACCAACTGGCTGTGGCCACCGTGAACGTAACCCGCAACAAAGCCAGCGAAAATGTGCAAATGAGTACCGTAGATATTCCGATAAAACAAATAAAAGACATACCGGCACTTTTTGGCGAAAAAGATGTTTTAAAAGTTATTCAGCTAATGCCCGGCGTGCAAAGTGGCAGCGAGGGGCAAAGTGGTCTTTATGTGCGTGGCGGAGGCCCCGACCAAAACTTAATTATTCTAGATGGTGCCACGGTGTACAATGCCCAACATTTGTTTGGGTTTTTCTCCCTTTTTAATGGTGATGCTTTGCGAAGTGTTGAACTGATAAAAGGTGGATTTCCGGCTCGATACGGTGGTAGGCTATCATCGGTTATTGACATGAATATGAAAGATGGCAATAAAGATCATTTGACAGGAGAAATGGGTATTGGCATTATTTCTTCCCGTGGTGTAATAGAAGGTCCATTGGCTAAAGGTAAAGGTTCATTCATTGTTTCCGGTAGAAGAACGTATATCGACGCATTGACCCAACCAATTATTTTGGCTACCAACAATGGAAGCACTGCCGGCTATTATTTTTATGACTTAAATGCAAAACTCAATTATAAATTATCAGACAAAGACCACATCTACTTGAGTGGATATTTTGGAAGAGACAAGTTTTATTCATCTACCAAAAACTCAGACAATTCAAAGTTTAAGGCAAATTTTGGTTGGGGAAATGCCACCACCACGTTCCGATGGAATCATGTATTGAATAACAAAATGTTTGTAAATACCTCGGCCATTTACAGCACCTACGATTTGCTCATAGCCGCTGACGAAATTGACCACGACACAACCGCTTTCGGACTAAGATATGGCTCTGGCATACAAGATTTTAGTTTAAAACAAGATTATGATTGGTATGCAAGCACCCGACATAAAATAAAATTTGGCTTTTTGGCAACGCATCACAGTTTTACACCAAATGCAACCGTAGTTATTGGTGGTTTTAATGACTCCACTGTAAAATCGACTACCTCTTTTAAAGGCGTTGAAACCGGGGTTTACATTGAAGATGAAATAAAGATTGGCCTTAAACTTACCACCCTATTGGGAGCCAGACTCAGCACTTTTTCTGTTGGAAAAACAAATTATGTAAAACCTGAACCTCGCATTTCGGCTGCATACAAATTGCAAAAAAATCTTTCGGCCAAAGCCTCTTTTGCCAATATGAATCAATACATCCACTTGCTTTCAAACAGTGGTATTGGTTTACCAACCGATTTGTGGGTTCCTGCCACTGAAAAGGTAAAACCCCAGAGCAGTTGGCAAGCGGCAACAGGTATTGCTCGAGATTTTGATTCGCTGAATTTTACATTGACCGTAGAAGGGTATTATAAAGTGATGTCCAACATTATTGGTTATAAAGAAGGTGCCTCGTTTTTGTCGGTGGCCGATGCTTTTAATGGAGGCTCATCAAAAGTAACTTGGGAGGATAATGTGACCAATGGTAACGGGAAAAGCTATGGTACAGAAGTGTTGTTTCAACGCAAAACCGGCAAACTAACCGGATGGGTGGGCTACACATTAAGTTGGACAAAACTTCAGTTTGACTCACTTAATTTTGGAAAAGAATTTTATGCCAAATATGACCGCCGGCACGATGTATCTGTGGTGGCTCAATATAAAATTAAGAAGAATATGACCCTTTCGGCTACATGGGTATATGGCACGGGTAATGCAATAACATTGCCCCTAAGCACCTATCAGTTGAGTCATTTTCAAACATTTGCCTCTTATTTTAATTATTGGCAAAGTGGCACCGAATACAGCGAGCGAAATGCCTTCAGAATGAAAGCATACAACCGAGCCGATATTGGATTGCAAATTACCAAGCAAAAAAAACATGGTGAGCAAACCTGGGAGTTCAGCGTTTACAATGCGTACAACCAAAAAAATCCATTTTATTATTATGCAGCTTCTGAAGATAATAACGACCCAAGCAGTAAAACCGTTTTAAAACAAATTAGTCTATTCCCCATTCTTCCATCTATTTCTTGGAACTATAAATTTAAGTAAGAAAAATGAAAAACACACTCTTTATACTCTTGTTAATAACGCTTTTTGCCAGTTGCGAAACCGTGGTAACCGACGTAGAAATACCCGAAGTATCTCGCAAAACGGTAGTAGAATTGGCCATGGGCAATTTGACCTCAACCTATAAAGCCTCGCTCACAAAAAGCAATCCTATTTTTAATTCAAGACCTGGTGAGTTTGAGGTGATAGCCGATGCAACTCTGGTTGTATCGGGAAATGGAATTTCTGACACCTTTCTTTATGATGTTTCAAATGCGGTATATACCTCTCGGAAAAACTACAACTTTGCTCCCGGCCAAATCTATGAATTAAACATAAAAACAAAAGATGGGAATTCGGTTAGTTCAAAAGCTGCCTATCCAGTGGCGGCTACAGGAATTGAGACTAAGGTAGATTCTGTGGTTCAATTTGGAGAAACAATTTACAGGTTTCATGTAAAATGGGATGACCAGTTGGGAGTAAACGATTATTATCAGTTAGAATGTTACACAGTGTTTGAATACGAACCCGGACTTACTGATACCATTTTTGGTGGTTTTTATAGAGAATATGTTGGCCCCGATGACATTATTAATAGCAACTACGTGGCCGATGGCGAATTTTACAAATACGAAGGCGGCGGTGTTAATGACGTAAAAGTATTTATCGTTATTAGCGGAATATCTGAAGAACACTACAAATACGGTCGTGTATTAGAAAAATACAACCCCGACAATCCGTTTTCGGAACCAACCCTAATACCCACCAATATAGAAGGTGGTTTGGGCATGTTTGTACTAAAAAACTCGGTGGTTACGGAGCTATAGAGCCCATTTGCTCTTGATAGGTGTATTGAGTGATGATTGCGGAGCCATTGTTTTCTTTACGACTTCTTTGCACCGGACGATTCAATCCATCAAAAATATATCCTGTGGTGTATTCTGTTAGCAACTCTCCATTTTTGTAATAACGTTGAGTCTGATTGGTTAGATTGCCAACTTCATCGTATTCCATTTGGGTATAGTGTTTCAATTTTTCCTTTTCGTATGATTCGTAGCTTTCAGATATCAATACCGTATCTTTTGCATAACGATACTCATTTTTGTACAGGAGCTTTTCTTCTCCCCCCTTAACCTTAAAATACGAGTAGCTCATCCTTTTTCCCTGAGCATTTTGAACAGTAATTGATTTATAAATTTCTCCTTTTTCGTCCGTCATTTGATTTACAATGGTTGTGTTTCCATCATCATCTATTGATTTTGAAGTACAAACGGTTGTGGTGTCTTTATGTTTAAAAACCTCCACACCGGTTTCCTTGCACTCATAGTCCCACACATATTTTATTTTACCATTAGGTTTATAAAGCGTGCGTTTTTGCATATCACCATTGTCATAATAGGTACTGACATAACGATGTATGAGCTTGCCATTTTTATAGTATTCGCTCGAAGATGTATTGCCTATTTTTGGATAATACCTATTAAAATAGGAGGTATCTCCATTTTTATTTACGGTTCCTGAAAAATCAACCTTTCCTTCGGAGTTGTATGAGGTAAATCTCCGATGTATTAAATTAAAATTTTTGCCATAAACCGAAGTTCCAATAATGTTGTTCTGACTGTCGTAATCCATCATGCGGGTTTCTATAGTTGAGCCCTTTTTAAACTCCAAATAATGGGTCAAACGACCATTTGGGTCAAACAGAAATGATTGATCAATTTTTTCAGGTTTAACTTTTCCATTTGGCTTAACGACCTGTAAATTAATTTGCACCGAACTTATCTCACGTTTTTTTACATATTCTATCATAGAATCCTTTTTAACAGGAAGGTCTAAACGCATCAATTCCCATGGAATGTTCGTGCTGCTATAATAACGACTTTGAGCATTCAGTTGGATTGATAAACCAAGAACTACAATTAGGGTAAATAGATTTTTCATAACTTCCAAACGGATTGAGGTGTTTTTTGTTGCAAATACGGCAATAAAATTGTTTGGTGTAAATATTAGTTGCTTGATAAACAGACTGCCATCGTTCAATCATTCTACCGCAGGTTTGTGCCAATTTAGATAGGTGCCGATGTAGCGACGTGACCATTTAGCGAGGTGCCGATGTAGCGACGTGCCTCGAGGCAAGTCGTTACGACAGAACGATTCATTTTTCCCACATTCCAATAGGCAGGTGGCTACGAAATTGCTATCATATTTTTCCACGTGCCTCGAGGCACGTGGCTACTGGCACGTGGCTAATGGTATGTGGCTAATGGTATCTGGCTACGCTTGTTGCAGCATTCCAATCAAAAAATAGAATCAATACAAGCGTAAACCTCTTCCACAGAAATCTGCAAAATGGAGTCATTATCGCCTTTTATCTGGCCGGGTTTTAGGTGATGAATGACATGTTGATTAGGGTAAATAGGGTAAAAAACGTCTTTTACCCCAGGGCCAAACAGTGCCACCAAAGGCTTTTGCTCGATGATGGCAAAATGCAACGGACCACTTTCATTACCCACATAAAACGTACATTTTCTGGTTAAGGCGGCTAATTGCATTAAACTGGTTTGGCCCGCCAAGTTTATGCCGTGGGGGGTTTCTTTTAAAACCGTTTCTACCAATTCACTTTCGTTTTTTGAGCCAATAAAAATGGTTTTTAATCCATATTTCTCAAAGATTTTATTTACCAATAGGGCGAACCTATCGGTCGGCCAGCGGCGTTCTGCATCTCTCGCCCCGCAATGCATCAGCACAAATTTTTGAAGTTGTAGTTTATTAAGTAAATCGTCAATAAATTCAATATCCTTTTTTTCAACGTTAAAACGCGGTTTGTCAAAAATAAAACCTTTCGGAAAAAGTGGTTTAATGATGTTTTGATTTGTGATGATTTCGTGGGTTTGTGCACCACCAATTTTATTATGAAGTCTGATACTACCCCGCTCTAAATAGTAGTAGCATCCGCCAAGAATAGCCCTTTTCACGCTCGCCCAATTGCCTCTAAAATCGATTTGAACATCAAATTTGCCTTCAACGGTTTTTAAATCGTTAATTATATCATCCACCACCCCGGTTTGTTTTACCAAATCATTGTTCATTGGCTTACAAACAACCGAAAGGTGTGCATCGGGAAACACTTTTTTTAAGGCAGAGAAACAGTGCATGGTATAAACCATATCGCCAATTTCATCCAACTTTAAGGCCAAAATTCGCTCTACTTTTTTGGGTTTTGTTGGTTTTCCTGCGTTTAGCATTTTTGAAGCTATTGCAGTAAATAAATACAAGATTTTCTCTTTATCCATACATCATACAATAGGATAAATAATTGGTTTACTGGGGCTTGCATCTGTTTCTAATGGGGCAATTTGCATCTGTAAAACATACAACCCATCGGCTGCCCCATTGGGCACAAAAGCCAATTCGGTAATGGTGGCATTGGTTCGGGTGTTTTGGGGATATTGCCAAAAAGCATGATGAGCAGACAACATTCCGCCATCTTCCTCCTTATCTACCGATGGTAAGTCGATAATTAGGTGATTGATACCCAATTCGGCCACCTTTTGTGTGAGTTTCGAGCTTAAATAGGTTGGATTCGTACCTGAATATTGTTTTCTCAGTTTTGAATCGTCATTTGGCAAACTCCTAATAATCAAAGCGTTTACATTAGTATAATCAAATCCTTCCAACCATTTTTCGGAAATTACTAAATCTCCGTTCTCCAATTTTTCGGGCGTAACAGAAATGAGCCGAGCTACATGCACAAACTCTTTTAAGCATTGATTGATGGTGTATTTTTCTTTGCTAATATGCCCAACACATTCTGTGTGCGTACCGTTGCCATGGGCATTTAGTGTTAAGTTCTCGCAATTGCAGGCTCCGCCCAAAGCCACCGAACCCACAAAATCTCCCCCTCTAAATGGCTGAAAAACCGGATTTGCAATGTAATAGGCGTTCACGTTGTTTTCTCCATCCGAAATGGGTGTTGACAAATCAAAATAAACGCTGCTGTCAAATGCTATTTCTTTATCTCTAAAAGTTGTTTTAAAAATCATATCAATATTGCTGTTGCCAAAAGTACCGATAAAAATAGTACAGTAGATAAAATAGGACGCAAACAAAACTTGTTTGAATTATAAAAACCTATTTTTTTCGACCTTTGTTTTTTCAATGGCATTAAACAACTATCAGTTTAGGACAATAATAAAGGCTGCAATATTTGTCTTAGCCATGACTATTGTTGGTGTTTCGCTGCTTTATACAGACAATTTAGCCCAAAAACTGGCAGATGAAGAGCGGGTAAAAATGGCTTTGTGGGCAGAAGCCACCAAACTTATTGCCACAGCCAGCCAAAATGAGGACTATGACTTAACTTATGCACTCTCTGTGGTAAAAGCCAACAATACCATTCCGGTTATCGTTACACTTGAATCGGGAGAAATTATCAATGAAAAAAACATCGATTCCGTTCGCTCAAAAGATCCTGAATATTTGAAAAGTTTGATAAAGGATATGCGGTCGGAAAACGAACCAATTGAGGCCGAACTATTTGAAAATCAAAAAATTATAATTTATTACAACAATTCCATTTTATTTCAAAAACTAAAACTTTACCCCTATGTTCAACTGGCTATAATTGCTGTTTTTTTGATGATTACCTATTACGCTTTTAGCTATAACAGAAGGTGGGAACAAGACCAAGTGTGGGTGGGTATGAGCAAAGAAACAGCTCATCAATTAGGCACTCCAATATCTTCGTTGATGGCTTGGATGGAGCTGACAAAGGCCAACGATGGTAATATGTCAGAAGAGGTAATTCAAGAAGTTGAGTATGACATTAAACGGTTGGAACTTATTACTGAGAGGTTTTCAAAAATCGGTTCTGAGCCGGTGCTTAAAAACAATGATTTGGTTGAAGTGGTCACAGAATCGGTGGAATATTTGCAAAAAAGACTTTCCAGCCATATCGAGTTCGAGATTAGTAGCGAAAACAACCATGAAATGTGCAAAATTAATGTGCCACTTTTTGCATGGGTTTTAGAAAATCTATCAAAAAACGCTGCAGATGCCATGGAAGGAACCGGCAAACTCACCTTCCATATTTCTTCAACCGATAAACAAATTATTTTGGATGTGTCGGACACGGGCAAAGGCATAAATCCATCCAAATTCAAAACGGTATTCGAACCGGGCTATACCACCAAAAAACGGGGTTGGGGTTTGGGGCTGTCGCTGGTAAAACGAATTATAAAAAATTATCACGATGGCCAGATATTTGTAAAAGAATCAACCCCGAATGTTAAAACAACGTTTAGAATTATTCTAAAAAAATGAAGTTTCGACTATTCATATTTGCACTATTACTTGCCAATTTATCTGCGGCACAAACAGATATTCCGGCACATTTTCCGGGAGGTGATGAGGCCTACAACCAATATATGACCGACCATTTGGTATATCCCGAAAAAGCCATTTCAAGTCAATCTTCCCGATTGATTAAGGCTCTTGTGGCCATTGACACTTTAGGAAATTTGAGATTGCAAAACTTTATTACCCCCAATAGTGGCGTAGGTTTTGAGGAAGAAGTAGAACGATTTATTCAAACAATGCCCCAATGGATTCCGGCGGTACACGACGGACGAATTGCAAAAACACAAATTATTTTAACTTTTAATTTTACCTACATAGATCCGGAAATAGATTATGAAGAAATTGGCTATGAATACTATGTGAAAAGCGAAATACCTCCAAGTTTTCCAGGTGGGAATGATTCGCTTAAAAAATGGGTTGAGGGTTATTTATCGGATAGCTTGCAGCTCCAATTTGACACGGCACAAGCCTCTTTTGAGTTTGTTGTAACTTCTCAAGGAAATGCAATTGATATTAGTCTGACATCTACAAACAGTGCCATTGCAGACCAATACTGGCTTTTTGCAATGGACAGAATGCCCAAATGGAATCCCGGAAAAATAAAGGGAAAAGATGTGTTTGTAAAACACAGCATTACCCTCGAAATTATCAGACGGAAATCCTAAATTTAATCCTCAATAAAATCATCCTCTGGCAAATCTTTTTCAGCATTTTTATCGGGCAAGGGCAATTGGTTAAACTTATCTTCCCAAAATTTCTTTACCGCTTTAAAATCGGCCAAATGTTTGCTACTTACCTCGGTAGATCTGGGTGAAATAACGGAATATGGGTCAATCTGAACACCATTTTGCCAAAACCGAAAACACAAATGAGGCCCTGTGGCCAAACCAGTGCTGCCCACAAATCCGATAATATCTCCCTGTTTTACGTGTTTGCCAACTTTGATTCCCTTAGCTATTTTGCTCATGTGCAGATACTGTGTAGTGTATTTTTTGTTATGCTCCACCTTTACAAAATTTCCATTGTATTTAGCAAAAGTGGCAGCTACAATACGCCCATCTCCCACTGTTCTGATTGGTGTACCTGTGGGGGCTGCATAGTCTGTTCCCAAGTGTGCTTTCCATTCTTTAGTTACCGGATGAAATCTACGTTTACTGTACCTACTGCTTATTCTGCTATACTTCAACGGTGCTTTTAAAAATGCCTTTTTCAAACTTTCTCCGTTTTGATCATAATAGCCGGAATCTTCTCCATTAATGTATTTGTAGGCATAAAATGTATCGCCCCTATGGTAGAACATAGCCGCCTTTATAGACCCCACCCCTATTACTTTTCCGTTGGCCTGATACTCATCAAAAACGACTTTAAAAAAATCGTTTTCATCAATTTTAAAGAAGTTTACCTGCCACGCAAAAACTTCGGAAAGCGAAATGCCCAATTCATACGTTGCTTGAGCATCTAAAATGCTATGATAAAGTGTTCGCTCAATGCGTGAGGCAATGGTTCGTTCAACGGTATCTACCTTAATTTTATAAATATGAGCATCTGATTTATCTCTAAATTCCAAAATGAGTTTCTCTACTGGTGAAACATGGTAAATCAAATGAGAGGCATACTTTCCATCATGTTGGTTTCTATATACCATCTCTACCGTATTTCCGGCAATTATTTTATTTATCTTAAAAATAGAATCTGTTTTTCCGATGGCTTCAAATACCAATGAATCGTTGGTATTGTATCCGTCAAACATATTTTCGAAGATGGAATTCCTAGCAACCTCAAAGGTGTCAATGTTGTCTAAAAACCGATTTATCTTAAAATCATACAAGGTTTGAATGGAATCGACCGATTCTGCCGCCATTTTGCCCTTGTTACCTTTTTGTTGATTAGTTGTTTTTCCATCCTTTTGGCACGCCCAAAACATTGATAAAGAAGCAACAACGAGTACTCTAAATGCAATTTTTGATTTCAAATAATTAAGTTTTATGTGGGTATCAATACTAATTATGGAACAATAATATTGCCTTTATGGTTGATGGAGTAAATTTGCATCAAACATTTGTACACGAATTAAACACAAAACAAAATTTTAGATATGGCACTTGAATTTAATGACGGAAACTGGGAATCTGAAGTAATGCAATCTGACGTTCCTGTATTGGTTGATTTTTGGGCAGTATGGTGTGGCCCCTGCAAAATGATTGCTCCTGTGGTGGAAGAATTGAGCGGAGAATATGCCGGAAAGGTAAAAATTGGCAAAATGAACGTGGACGAAAACAGAAATACACCTTCAAAATATGGTATTAGAAGCATCCCTACGTTGTTGGTTTTCAAAAACGGAGAAGTGGTTGACAAATTGGTTGGAGCTGTACCCAAAAGCACCATTGTTCAAAAGTTAGAATCACAATTGGGATAAAAAAATATAGCATTATTGCCCACGATATTTGGCGGCAATCGACGTATTCGATTGCCGCTTTTTGTTTATGCCACGTAGCTAAATACTATTTTTGAGCATTGCATGGTTATCTTTGCAAATCCATAGTTGTGAATTTAAATCAAGAAATAATACGGATAGATAATCTTGAACTACTTGCTAAACAAGTGGTTGAGGGTTTTATTACGGGCTTGCACAAAAGCCCTTATCATGGTTTTTCGGTTGAATTTGCCGAACACCGACAATACAATACCGGCGAAACTACCCGAAACATCGACTGGAAATTATTTGCCCGAACCGAAAGGTTATATACCAAACGATTTGAAGAGGAAACCAATCTAAGATGCCATATTTTGATTGACACATCTTCAAGCATGTACTATCCAGACACAGGGCAAAACAAAATAAAATTTTCGGTAGTGGCGGCTGCCAATTTGATGTATATGCTTAAAAAACAGCGAGATGGAGTAGGTTTAACCCTGTTTAGTAACAAAATTGAGCAACAAATTCCGGCCAAATCATCACCAAGCCATCATTTGCTTTTGCACAAAGTTTTGATAGAGGCATTGAATAAAAAAGCCGAACATCAAACCACAAATGTAGTAGATGCCCTTCATCAAATTGCCGAACAAATTCATAGAAGAAGCATGGTTGTGCTATTTAGCGATATGTTTGACCAAGCCGATGAAACCTTGCTTTTTGATGCATTACAGCATTTAAAATTCAATAAACATGAGGTAATACTTTTTCATACCATCCACCACAAAAGCGAACTAAATTTTGAATTTGAAAACCGCCCATATACTTTTGAAGATATAGAAACCGGAGTGAAAGTAAGGCTTTTTCCTTCAGAGGTTAAAGAACATTACACGTCAAAACTTTCAGCGTTTTATAATGAGCTTAAAAACAAATGTGCTCAATATAAAATTGATTTTGTAGAAACGGATATTTCCAATTCCGTTTCTCAAGTTCTATTGCCTTTTTTGGTAAAAAGACAACGAATGAGAGGATGAGAAACAATAACATAATCATTATCGAAAATCCGTCTGAATTGGGTGCAGGAACGCGAGGTGCAGCCACTGGACCTATTGCCGTAAGACTTGCTGACAATCAGGGTGAAAACAAAATTTATGGAAAAATTGAACACACCACCATAAAAAGCCGCAATGAAGCACTTTGCAAACCAGTAACCACCCCTCATGCAAAGTATGTGGCCGATATTTATGAGCACAACCAAGAAGTAGTAAAGACCATAAAAAAGCAACTTCTTGATCAAAAATTTCCGCTCATTATTTCTGGCGACCATAGCAACGCAATAGGAAGCATTGCCGCCATAAAAGATACCTTTCCGAACAAGCGGCTGGGGGTAATTTGGATAGATGCCCATGCCGACCTACACACGCCCTACACCAGCCCCAGCGGCAATATGCATGGCATGCCTTTGGGCGTTTCTCTTGGCGAAGGATATCAAACAACACCCGTAAATATACCCCAACCGGAAACCATAGATTATTGGCACAAATTGACACATTTGGGCGAAAACCAAATTCACCCAAAATTATTACCCACAGACCTCGTGTTTATCTCCATCCGCGATTTGGAAGAGCCTGAATGGGAAGATATAGAAGATAATCATATTAAACACTTTGTTCCGGCCAGATTGCTTAATAAATCCATGAGTGATGTGGCAGCCGAAACGTTGGAATATTTAAACCAATGCGACCATATTTACATCTCCTTCGATGTTGACTCGATGGATCCCTCTGTTAGCACTGGAACTGGCACCAGCGTAGAAAACGGACTAACGCTGCCCGAAGCTAAAAATCTACTCCAAAGCCTGATGCAAAGTCCAAAAATTGTTTCGTTGGAAATAACCGAAATCAACCCATTAATTGACCATCAAAATAAAATGGCTCAAGTTACTTTGGATATTTTATCCCATTTGCTCCAATAAATCATTGTCCAATACTCTAAACAAAAAAGTTTAAAAAGAATAGCTCGTATAGAGCATTTCACAATTTACTTTTTTGTATTTTTGAAGTGCTAGTTACTACTTTTATCACTTTATTGACTCTTATGAGGACAACTCAGCTTTTTAGTGCATCCACCATTTTGGCAATAGAGAAATATTGCTCTATTTTCGATGAAATAGTTTCTCCAGTAGTTGTATGTGCTTTTTCCGGTGAAATCGTTTACAAAAACGAACGATTTGTTGAGCTTTTTGGAAACGCTAAACATCTAAACCAATTGGATAAAAATCGGCATGAAACTTGGGTTAGCCTTCTTTCTAAAGTCTTTAAAAGTGATATTGACTTTAAACCCATTATTTGCAGTGATTTAGCTGAAATTAGACCCTTGCATTTGGCTGACGAAACATTTTGTCTTGTCAAATTATCAATCAAAAAAAATGACTTCATTGAAGATGCGGTAGAAATAAAATTACATACGTTAGGGTTGCCTCCAAACGATGAAAAACTTCTAAAATCTACACTCAAAAATGCCTACAACGCCCTGATGATTCTGGATTATTCAAAAAAAGAATACATCGGTGTAAACTCAAGAGCCCTGCAACTTTTTGGATATTCATTTGACGAGTTTTTAGGCTTAAAAATGGGAGATCTTAGCCCAGTTGTACTCGAAAAAAATCAGACAATTGAAGAGGCCACAAAAGTTTATTTAGAAGAAAGTATCAACACCCAAAAGAGGGTTTTATTCAAATGGAAAATCCGGCATAAAAACGGAACCATTATTCCGGTTGAAGTTAGTTTGTTCAGACTTCCAACCCAAAATGGAATTTATATCCGAATCAGCATTATTGAGGTAATATTTGAAAGGCAAGTCAACAAAATTTTAGATACCTCAACCACAAAATTTGATAATCAGATTTCTACCAACATAAATGCAACCCGAGAAAACTATTTGGATACCTTTATTAGAGAAAGCCCCTTCCCCATTGTTATGCTTGATAACAATATGAATTATTTGTTTGTGGCAAATGAGTGGATTAAAATGTTTCCGCCTTCTGACCACGCAGATGATATGATGGGGCGGAATCACTACGAATTGTATCCTAAGATGCCAATGCGGTGGAAACTTACCCATCAACGAGCCATGAACGGCGAACACATTACCATTGAACGAGATTCTTTTTTTCAGAATAACGGAAACACTTTGTGGTTTGACTGGGAAATTAGACCTTGGAGAAATGATTCTGGCGAAATTGGAGGAATCATAATACTTGCTCAAGAAAAATCTTCTCTTGTGGAATCGGAAAAAGCCATAAAAAATCAAGAACGATTGTTCAGACAATTTTTTAATACAGACTCTATTGGATGGATAGAAACACAATCAAACGATTTTTTTGAAGCCTTAAAACCTTTGAACAATCAAGACAAATACGGCTTTAAATATTGGGAAGAGATTCTCTCCCAAAAAACCATTCGCTATAATTCAAAAATCGAAACCATTTTTGGTTTGAATGGAGATGAAAAAGATTTCAACCCGTTTTCTTATATAATTGATGGATTTGAGCATTTTGTGATAAAATTTGTTTCTGCCATAAGGAAAAAAACAAACTCGTTGGATGCCGAAATTACCATTAAAAATAAAATGGGAGATATTAGAAATTTATCAGCTCATATTAATTTTGATATAAAAAGTGGTGTGGTGCTTTATGCTATGCACGATATCACCGATTTAAAAGTAAGCCTTAAAGCCTTGCGAGATAGTGAGGAAAGATACCGAACCATGTTTGATAGCAACAGTTTGGCAGTGGTTTATACAAACTATCAGAAGAATATTGTAAAAATAAACGAGGCTTTTACCTCCATGCTTGGGTATAACGAGCAAGAAATGCAAAAAATTAAGGAAAACGATATTCTGTTAGACGAATTTGTGGACCTCAATAATCAAATTCATGATGAATTACGAAACGGAACCCGCCGATTTGCACAATCAGAAAAGATTTACAGAAAAAAGGATGGGAAAACCATAATTGCCCAAACTTCGAGCAGTGCACTGTTCGATGATACTGGAAACCACTACGGAAATGTTACGGTAATTCAAGATATTACCGACCGAAAAAGTTATGAAACTACTCTGGAAAACCAAAATGAAGAACTAAAGAAAATAAATAAAGAACTTGACCAATTTGTTTATAGTGCCGCCCACGATTTACGGGCACCCATTGCCAATGTTATGGGGTTGGCAAAATTAATTCGGCTTGAAAATATCACTGACACTGCCCAGCACTACATTGAACTTCAAGAAAAAAGTTTGGAAAAATTGGATGAGTTTATAAAAAACATCATCGATTACTCCAGAAATTCAAGGCTCGAACTAAACAAAAACGAAATTAATCTGAATGAATTTGTGCATGGAGTAGTTGACCAATATCGGTTTTCTGAAAATGCAGAAAGACTAAAAATCGACATCCAGGTTGACCAACAATCCGTGTTTATTTCTGATGAAAGCAGACTATCGGTAATTATGAACAACTTGGTTTCAAATGCCGTAAGGTATATGGACACAAAAAAGGATAACTGTTTCTTATCAATTCAAGTTGTTTCCAATGATGAAAAAGCCGAAATCGTGGTTAAAGACAATGGCATTGGCATTGAAACCGAGCATTTGGCCTCTATTTTTGAACTTTTTTACAGAGCAAATTCCGAGTCGAAAGGAACCGGAATCGGCCTGTATATTGTAAAAGAAACAGTAGAAAAATTGGAAGGAAAAATCCTTGTAGATTCTATTTTTTCTGTGGGTACTACATTTACTGTTACAATTAAAAATATGAAATGATTTATTTAGTTGATGATGATGAAATACAGAACCTGATTAACACACGGGTTGTAGGTTTGGTTTCTCAATCAGTTGCCGTAAGAACCTTTTCTGGAGGAGAGGCGGCTTTGAAAGCCTTGGATACGGAGACAAGTTTTCCGCAATTGATTTTTTTGGATATAAATATGCCAAAAATGAATGGCTGGGGTTTTTTGGATGAATTTACGAAGCGTGATTACCCCATAAGCATTTATATGCTCTCTTCTTCTATAAACTCAAAGGATATAGAGAAGTCGCAAACTTACAAAGCAGTAAACGGATTTATTAGCAAACCACTTGTGGCCGAAAAATTGGCAGAGATTTTAAAACAAGAAAAAATTATTTAACACGCCGGTGCTTCCGTACCCAACGATTCCTCCAATATTATTTGAACCGAAGTAGGGTTGGGTTCAAACATTTCCGAATCTAAGCAAGATTTAATTTCGTCCAAAAGACTTTGTATGCTCTGCATTTCAACCGATTGACTAATCTCGTTTTGAAATAAAATACTTTCATTTTCAGAGAGTTCGCCGTAAGAATGTTGAATAAGTTTATTAAGAGTAGATGTATAATCCATAAAGTAAATTTTAAAAATCTACTTCATGAACGTTTACTGATGAACATTTATTGCAATGAAATTGATTTCTCTGCAATTAATTTTCTCATATTATTCAAAGCATATCTCATTCTGCCCAAAGCAGTGTTTATACTTACATTTGTTAAATCGGCAATTTCCTTAAAACTTAAATCGCCATAATGTCTCAAAACAAGCACCTGTTTTTGCTCATCAGGTAGCAGGTTGATAAGATCTCGAACCGTTTGCTCTGTATGAGATTTTACATATTGCTCTTCTCTATTGGTATAATCAATTTCAATAGTTCTGAACACATCCTCGCCATCTTCCGTAGTTATTGTTGGCATTCTTTTGGATTTTCGAAAATGATCTATAGCCAAGTTTCTCGCAATGCGAATTACCCATGGTAGAAATTTACCTTCTTCGTTATATTTTCCCGATTTAAAGGTTTTTATAACTTTAATAAAGGTTTCTTGAAACAAATCTTCTGCTATGTATCGATCATTTACAATCAACAAAATAGTAGTGAAAACTTTGTTTTTGTGTTTGTTGATAAGCATTTCAAGGCAAGCCTCGTTTCCTTGAATGTACTGCTTAATTAAAGTACGATCTTTAATTTCATGTTTCATAATACCTCCTTTTAATAGAATGCTGATAACCAGCGGATTAAACTTAACTTTAGAGTAGAGGTACTATGTCAATAGGCAAATAACTTTTTAAAACTTTCCACTAAGGTAGAACTCTTTTTTTGAAAAAACAAAATATTTTTAAAAACAATACTTTAAAAAGTATTTAAAGCGGTTATTTTGTTACGTCAAAAGTATGTCGGATAACAAGCAAAAAGTCATAGAAATTAAGGGTGCACGTATGCACAATCTTAAAAATACAGACGTAAAAATTAAAAGAAATAAATTTACTGTGGTTACCGGAGTTTCGGGTTCCGGAAAATCATCGTTGGTGTTTGACACACTTTATGCCGAAGGACAACGAAGATATGTTGAAAGTTTGTCGTCTTATGCCCGTCAGTTTTTAGGTAAATTGGATAAGCCTGAAGTTGATTACATTAAAGGGTTGACACCTTGTGTGGCTATTGAACAAAAGGTAAACACCAGAAATCCGCGTTCTACGGTGGCCACTTCTACCGAAATTTATGATTATTTAAAACTGCTTTTTACGAGATTGGGAAAAACCTTTTCGCCTATTTCTGGTGAAGAAGTGAAATGCCATACGATTGAAGATGTGGTCAATCACATTTTAGTGAATACACAACCCGACCAGTACATCTATATATTAACCCGATTGAATTTTGAAATTGCCGAAACTTTGAAAGAGGTTCTGGCACTTGAACAACAAAAAGGATTCAGCCGATTGCTTTTCAAAGGTGATGTTGTTAAAATTTCAGATTTTAAGGAAGAAAAAGTTCGGAGCAACGACATTTTCCTGCTTATTGACCGAGTGGTGGCTGAAGACACGGACAGTCAAGAGTATTTACAGCGTTTAAACGACTCCATTCAGACAGCTTTTTATGAAGGTCTTGGCGAAATGACTGTTCAAATTCATTCTGAAAACAGTGTAAAAGAAAATGAATTCAGCAACAAATTTGAGCTTGACGGCATGCAATTTGAACAACCTACGGTCAATTTTCTGAGTTTTAACAACCCCTATGGGGCTTGCAAAAAATGTCAGGGATTTGGTTCGGTAATTGGTATAGACGAAGATTTGGTTATCCCCAACAAAGATCTATCGGTTTTTGAAGGTGCTGTAGCTCCCTGGCGAGGGGAAACATTGAGTCTTTGGAAAGAAAATTTTATCTCGGTTGCCGAAAAAAATAACTTCCCCATTCATAAACCCTACCGCCAATTGAGTGACGATGAAAAAGAAACACTTTGGCACGGAAATAAACATACTGACGGCATCGATGATTTTGTCAAATTTTTAGAAGAGAATTCGTATAAAATTCAATATCGGGTAATGCTGGCTAAGTACCGCGGCAAAACCATTTGCCCCGATTGCAAAGGCACCCGATTGCGGAAAGATGCCAACTATGTGAAATTGGTTTCAATGTCCGCATTACCTTTTCATTCAAAAGCAAACCCCGACAAAATTTCACTTTCCGAGGTCATGCTGCTTACCGTGGACGAGGCTCGTGAATTATTCAGCAAAATGCAACTGAATGACCATCAGAAACAAATAGCAAAAAGGCTTTTGTTAGAAATAACATCTAGATTGGAATTTTTGTCGGATGTGGGTTTGGGTTATTTAGGTTTAAACCGACTTTCCAACACGCTTTCTGGTGGTGAATCGCAACGCATAAACCTGGCCACCTCTTTGGGTAGTAGTCTTGTGGGTTCTACCTATATTTTGGATGAACCGAGCATTGGTTTGCACTCAAGAGACACAGAACGTTTATTGACGGTTTTAAACAAACTGAAAGATGTGGGCAACACCGTGGTGGTGGTAGAACATGATGAAGACGTGATGCAGGCCGCTGACGAGTTGATAGACATTGGCCCTTTAGCCGGCAGCTTGGGTGGCGACATTGTTTTTCAAGGCGATTTTACCCAAATGATGGCGGGACGAAGTTTAACGGCAGATTATTTGAATAAAATCGAAGAGATTGAAATTCCAAAATCCCGCAGAAAATGGAATAACTACATCGAGATTAAAAAAGCATCACACAATAACCTTAAATCCGTTTCTACCAAAATACCCCTATCGGTTTTTACTTGTATTACAGGGGTTTCCGGTTCTGGAAAAACAAGTTTGGTTAAGGGTATATTTTATCCGGCCATTGCCCGTTTGCTCGATAACTATACCGGAATTAAAGCTGGCGAATCAGAAGGACTGGGTGGTGATGTGAAATTGATTGATGCCGTGGAATTTATTGACCAAAATCCCATCGGAAAATCTTCTCGCTCCAACCCCGTTACCTACGTTAAGGCGTATGATGTAATCAGAGATTTATTTGCCGATCAGGTTATTTCAAAACAACGCGGCTATAAAAGCTCTGTCTTTTCGTTTAATGTGGATGGTGGCAGGTGTGACAATTGCAAAGGAGAAGGCGAAGAAATTATCGAAATGCAATTTATGGCCGATTTACATTTGCCGTGTGAAGCCTGTGGTGGCAAACGTTTCAAACAAGAAGTGCTGGAGGTGACTTACAACGGTAAAAATATTCACGAAATATTGAGTATGACCGTCGATGATGCGATGTTGTTTTTTGAAAATTTGAGTTCCGTAAAAAATAAATTACAACCTCTCCAAGATGTTGGCTTAGGCTATGTATCGCTCGGGCAATCATCAAACACTCTCAGCGGTGGCGAAGCACAACGTATAAAATTGGCCTCATTTTTAGGCAAAAAAAATAGCAGCACACACACCTTATTTATTTTTGATGAACCCACCACCGGCCTCCATTTTCATGATATAAAAAAGCTGCTCAAATCATTCAATGCATTGGTTGATCAAGGCAATACCATAATAACTATTGAGCATAATATGGATGTAATTAAATCTGCCGATTGGGTGATTGATTTGGGTCCTGAAGGCGGAAAGGAAGGCGGAAATATTGTGTTTGAAGGAACTCCGGAGGAGTTGATAAAATGTAAAAACTCCTATACCGGAAAATACCTAAAAGCTAAAATGTAAGACATCAACGGCACTAAATTGCCATAATACAAATTAGGCGGTGGGAATATTCTTGATTATTTCCACCAAAAACTTCCAAAACTTTTGGGTTGATTTTATGCCTGCTCTTTCGTCAGGGCTGTGAGCTCCTTTTATGGTGGGTCCAAAAGAAATCATATCTAAGCCAGGGTATCGAGTGCCTAAAATGCCACACTCCAATCCTGCATGAATGGCCATAACATGCGGTTTCTCTCCAAAAAGCTCTTCATATTTCGAAGTCATCAAATCCAATATTTCCGAATTTGGGTTGGGTGCCCAACCAGGGTAGCTTCCCCCCTGCTCCACTGTGCAATTTGTCAATCTGAAAGGTGCTGCCACCGTATTGGCCACATCCATTTTGCCGCTTTCGGTGCTGCTGCGTTGCAAACTTTGTGTAACAAACTCACCGTTTTTTACAATCACTCGGGCAAGAGAAGATGACGTTTCTACCAAACCCTCAATGGCTCTGCTCATACAAAAAACACCGTTGTGGCAAGCATAAATAATGTTACAAACTTCCGCCGAATCAGTTACCGAAAGTGCCTTTTCAGGTCCATCGCATTGTTCTATGCTAATGTTTAAGTTGGGTTCTTCATGTTGCAAATCGTACTTGCACTCTGCTGCTCTTTTTTCAAATTCCGAAAGATAACCTGCATCTGCCACCACAATGGTAGCAAAGCTTTCGCGAGGAATGGCGTTTCGCAAACTACCACCATTTATGTCCACTATTTGCAAGCCATATCCGGTAGCATTGTTCATCAAACGGTTCATTATTTTATTGGCATTGCCTCTCTCCAAATGAATATCTACTCCGCTGTGGCCTCCTTTTAACCCATTAACCGTTATTTTATAAGCTGTTCCCGCATTAACAGACACTTCGTTGTATATTTTTTTGGTGTTGGTGTCGATACCTCCGGCACAACCAATCGAAAATTCATCATCGTCTTCGGTATCCAAATTCAACAAAATTTTTCCCTTCAAAATGCCTTGCTCCAAGTTGATAGCCCCGGTCATTCCTGTTTCTTCGTCAATGGTAAAAAGAGCTTCCAATGCTGGATGAGCTATATCTTTTGATGCCAAAATTGACATGATGGCGGCCACACCAAGGCCATTATCTGCTCCCAATGTTGTGCCTTTTGCCCGCACCCAATCGCCATCTATATACGTTTCAATTCCTTGGGTGGCAAAGTCAAAATTGGTGTCGGCATTTTTTTGATGCACCATGTCTAAATGGCTTTGCAGAATAACCGTTTTTCGATTTTCCATGCCTGCTGTTGCCGGTTTTTTAATTATCACATTTCCAACAGGGTCAACATGGGTGGGCAATCCGAGACTTTCGCCAAATTTTCGGGCAAATTCTATCACACGTTCCTCCTTTTTTGATGCACGAGGAACGGCATTCAAATCTTCAAAAAAATTCCAAACGGCTTTTGGTTCGAGTTCTCTAACAGTCATTGTATTTCTTTTTGGGCAAATATACTATTAGATGATAAGTTGACCGTGGCGAGTAATTGATTTGTTGTGGAGAAAAGAATGATTTTTTTCTATTTTTGAATTGAACAAAACCGTAAATATAGACACATAGATATGAATAGAAGAGAAATAACAGCTGTTTTAAAAGAAGAATTAAAATACCCAATGGGCTTCAAATTTAAATCTAATTCGCATGGAATATTTATGGAACGAAAGCTAAAAGGTTCGAAGGAAATTATTAAAATTGGCTATAATTCGAGATATAGTAAGTCCTTTTTGACAGGTACTTTTAACGCATACAAAGGTTTTGATAACATAAACGCTGTGTTAAACAAGTATTTTGACGAGGATTATCGAAACTATAAAAACCCATTAAATTTGGAGTATTTTCTGCATACGTATTCCAACATTAATTTCGATTTTTTTCGTTTAACACCGCATGAATTTATACCATTGGTTACCTTAAATGATTTACGACCTTTGATTCCACACATTCAAAAAAATCTGGATGAACATATTTTCCCCGTTTTGGATCTGTTTCAAAACATCGGTCAGGTATATGAAGTGATTCAAGGTTTGAAACCACAAATTTTACGATACGGTCTCTATTTAGGCAATGGAACTTTAATGGAATTGGTTTTGTGTAGTCTTTTGGGGCATCCACATTTTGATGAGGTTAAAACTGACATTTTAAAAAGGTTGAATAATGGACTACTGGAATTTAATCAAATAACCGGGTTGGACAATCCATTTAAAGGATTGCTGCAAATCTATCATCAAATGTTACCTGAATTGGATGAAATACATGCGTCAAACATCGGTAAACATCCTGAAGTACATTTTGAACAGACGTATTTTAATTACAGCGAGCATTATGGAAGTGATATGGTAACGGAGTATAGAAAAATTGATAAACTTAGTTGGTGCGGATGAAAATATCCGTGATACCTCCCTGAGTTATTACTTTGGTAAATATTTAAATACACATATTTCAAAAGTTGCCTTAAGTCACCGAAAATCCTTGAACAATTAAATTATATCATGCCAACCACAATTTTACTCAGCAACGCGGAAAACAATTATCGAATGGGTTTAAAACTATTAGATTTAGATTGGCAATTGGATAGATTATTGAGTGTTCAACCTTCTGACTTGAGAATTGCATTGAAACCCATGACTCCTGATTTAGGAAATGGAATTACTTCAGAAGCTATACTAACCTTGTTAAATTCAAAAGAGTGCTTTGATTTTGATTATATTCCAGAGGAAAATGATAGGCTGTTAATGAGAAACAATCATAGTAAGGACTATTTTGCAATTATTTTTCGAGAAAATAAATGGGAGATTCGCGACTACTATACAACCAGAATGCCCTCCAAAGGTGTAACCGTGTTGTCGGAAACTATCTATAAGGGATATGTGCTCATTAATGCCTCCCTCACCCCTCAACCAACCTCTTCAACTCATTTATCTCCTTAAAAATAGCCGAAAGACTGGGCTGCGAGGCAACTTCCTGTCCAAAACTTATTTTTGAATGGTATTCCCACAACTCCAACACCGACTGTGCCGAAACTACAACCGGAGCATACTCGGCATTCAACGAAATAAGTTCGAGATTCTGCTCTTTGTTTATTTTTTGCAGCTTTTTCAGTCGAATGCTTTCACTATCTACCACCACATATATTTTATCATTTTTTATTTCTGAAAAAGATGAAACAGCCTTTGCCAGCACCCAGTCTCCTGAATAAACCAATGGCAACATACTATCACCACGTATTTCAAAACCACGAAAAGTGGCATTTTGAAATTGTGCCAACGGAAAATGAAATGCCGGAAGCTTGTTTACAAACTCTACATCACCAATGTTTTGGCCATATCCGGCAGATGCTTTGGCATTTACCAGCAAGATATTTTCGTGGCCATGTTGGTTTATGGTAATGGCTTTGGGCAACACATCTACCTGCTGTGGGTTGAGGTATTTTTTGGTGCTTTCACCAAAAAGCCACAATGGGTTTATGTTGTAGTTTTTGAGCAGCAGCATGGTGGTTTTGCCCGATATGCGAACCTTACCCCGCTCAATATCGGCAGTGGATGAAGGCAGGCCAAGCACATCAGCAAACTCGGTTTGTGTATAACCTTGGTCTTCGCGTATCTGTCTAAAACGTTTAAACTCTATATCTAAATCCATTGTTCAAAAGTATTGTTTATTTGGAATATTTCCGCCAAAATGGAATATACCCAATTATTGACCTTGCATTTATCAGATTCTTTGGTGTACATTTGAATCCACACAATGCAGTTTATGATTTGCGTTGTTTTAAGAAAAAAAATGAAAGTTTTAATTGAAATATCCGACAATCAGGCCAGTTTTGGAATGAAAGTTCTTAAAAGCTTATCGTTCGTAAAAAAAGCCAGCCCCATTAGTGACTCGGCTATCGAGCTATGGGATGAGCTTAAAGAAGCTTCCGAACAAGTAAAACTGCACAAACAAGGAAAAAAGTAGTGTAACTAGTTGATACACGATAGGCAAATGACAGGGCAACGTGTGTATAAAAATAGATATAAGCATAGAATATTCCCCCAATACTAAAAAGTGAAATAAAATGAGTTCAAAAAACATACACCTAAAGCCGTTTGACAAGGGAACCATAACCAAACTTGAAATCTTTGAAGATTATGCTCAAGCTTGGATTCCGACCTTTGTAATGCAGTCTGCCACAGAAATTCACATTTTTGACTTTTTCTCAGGGCCAGGTTACGACTCTGAAAATATTCCAGGAAGTCCAATACGTCTATTATATAAGATAAATGAACATTTGGGAATAATAATGTCAAAAAAGACAAAGATTGTTTTACACTTAAATGAATTTGAACCCACAAAAAAGAAACAAGAAAAGTTTGAACTCCTAAAAGAAAATTGTAATGATTATATAGACCAGAATCCAAAGTTCAAATACTTTCTCACAATAAATTATTATAATGAGAATGCAGAAGAATTATTTTTCAAACTGACACCTTTTATCAGCAAATTCCCTTCTCTTGTTTATTTAGACCAAAACGGGGTAAAGTTTATTTCACAGGAGTACATTAATCAACTTGAAGAACTAAAAACAACAGACTTTCTTTACTTTGTTTCTTCTTCATTTTTTAAGCGTTACGGAAAAACAGAAGAATTTAGGAAAGCACTTGAGATTAATTTTTCAGAGTTAGAAGCAGAAGAATATAGGAATATGCATAGGCTGGTTTTGAATAAAATGAAGTCGAGACTTCCTGAAAAAACTGAATTGAAATTATTTCCATTCTCGATTAAAAAAAATGCCAACATTTATGGAATTGTATTTGGTGCAAAGAACTACGCAGCTGTCCATAAATTTTTAACAATAGCTTGGAATAGAAATGAACTGAACGGAGAAGCTGACTTTGACATCGATGATGATAATACGAAAAATCAGTTAACCTTGTTTGAAGGTAAAAGAATGACGAAAATTGAAAAATTTCAATCAGACCTTGAAAACAAGTTGTTAGAGAAAAATACTGTTACTAATAAAACGGTTCTGATTTATACATACCAGTGCGGTCATATTCCGAAACACGCAGAAATAGTCCTAAAAAGGCTCAAAAAAGAAGGGAAACTAAATTATGAGACACAAACACCATATTTGACTTATGAAAACGTTTTCCGTAAGAAGAACATAATCACTTATCAGATAAAGAAATAGAAATGGCACAATCGAGCATAGAATGGACTGAAATGACTTGGAATCCAACAACAGGTTGCGACAAGATTTCGGCAGGATGTAAATTCTGTTATGCAGAAGTTATGTCAAAGCGTTTACAAGCTATGGGCGTTGAGAAGTATAAAAACAATTTTGAGATTGCCATTCACGAAGATGAATTGGAAACACCTTATACCTGGAAGAAACCAAGAGTTGTTTTTGTTAACTCTATGAGTGACCTATTTCACAAAGACGTTCCAATTGAATTTATTAAGAAGGTGTTTAAAGTTATGAAAGACAACCCCCAACACGTTTTTCAAGTGCTGACTAAAAGAGCCGACATACTGAGATATTATGACAGTGAAGGGTGGCTAGAATGGACACATAATATTTGGATGGGTGTCTCTGTAGAAAATAGTAAAGTAACAAAGCGTATTGACCTTTTACGAGAGACTAGAGCAAGAGTAAAATTTCTTTCTTGTGAGCCTTTAATTGGAGCAATCCAAAATATGAACTTGAAAGGAATAGATTGGGTAATTGTTGGAGGAGAAAGTGGAAGAAAACCAAGACCTATGAAAGAAGAATGGGTAACAGATATAAAAAATCAGTGTTTGGAGGCTGACGTTTCTTTTTTCTTTAAGCAATGGGGCGGGACAAACAAAAAGAAAACAGGACGACTGTTAGAAGGAAAGACTTGGGACGAAATGCCTGAAATTGAACTTTATGAAAATGCATGACTTAAATTTAACTATTTAAAAACCGACCTAACGAACGAAAGTTTAGAGTTTTAACACCTATTTTCCCCAAAAAACCTTTTCAACCCCACAACAAAATTGTTTACACATTTGGAATATTTCCACTTTTTTGGAATATATCCTTTCTTCAAAATACATTTGCCAAACAATGAGCAGGAATATTTTGCACATGGATTTGGACACGTTTTTTGTGGCTTGCGAACGATTGCTCGATAGCAGATTAAACGGAAAACCAATACTGGTGGGCGGTACCGGCGATAGAGGCGTGGTTTCTGCTGCCAGCTATGAAGCTCGGTTTTTTGGTGCACACTCGGGTATGCCCATGAAAATGGCTCGAATGCTCTGCCCCGAAGCCATTGTGATTAAAGGAAATGCCGGCACATACACCAAATTTTCGAAAATGGTGACTGACATTTTAAAAGAAAGTGTGCCGCTGCTTGAAAAAGCCAGTGTTGACGAGTTTTACGCCGACTTGACGGGTATGGACAAATTTTTTGGCACCTACAAATTTGCCTCTGAGCTACGCCAAAAAATTACTCGCGAAACGGGTTTGCCCATTTCTTTTGGCTTGTCGTCCAACAAAACCGTTTCGAAAGTGGCCACCAACGAGGCAAAACCCAACAACCAACTAAAAATAGATTTTGGCACTGAAAAAACGTTTTTGGCACCGCTTTCTATAAAAAAAATACCCATGATAGGCGAAAAAACTTTTCAGCGGCTGTGCAATTTGGGATTAAAACAAGTATGGAACATCCAACAAATGCCCATAGAAGCAATGGAAAATGTGTTTGGCAAAAGCGGAATTGTAATCTGGGAAAAAGCCAACGGCATTGACAACCGCCCTATTATTGAATATCACGAACGAAAGTCGGTGTCGAACGAACGAACGTTTGGCAAAGACACTACCGACATTCAAAAACTGCGAACAACGGTGGCTGCCATGGCCGAAAACTTGGCCTATCTGCTCCGAAAAGGAAATAAAATAACCTCGTGTATTACCGTAAAAATTCGGTATTCAGACTTTAATACATACACCAAACAGTTAAAAATTCCCTATACATCTGCCGACCATATTTTGATTCCGAAAACGTTGGAAATGTTTGAGCGGCTCTACGAAAAACGTTTATTGATTCGTTTGGTGGGCGTTCGATACAGCGATTTAACCGGTGGCAGCTATCAAATTTCGTTGTTTGATGATGTGGCCAAAACCGCCAATTTGTATCATGCCATGGATGCCATTCGCAACCGATTTGGCAGCCGCACCATTATGCGGGCAAACACACTTGGGGCAAAAACCATTGGCAGCGATTTTAACCCTTTTAATGGAGAACCACCCATAGTGCTGGCTCACAGAACACAGTAATGCTCATTAACAACCATACCTATTTTTCGCTTCGATATGGCACTTTTTCGGAAGAAGAATTGCTGCAACAAGCACAAAACTGTGGGTATAAAAGCATTGCCCTCACAGATATAAACAACACCTCGGTTTGCTTAAATTTTGTGCGATTAGCTCAGCAATATGGCATAAAACCCATTGTGGGCATTGATTTTAGAAACGGTGTAGAGCAACAGTTTGTGGGCATTGCCAAAAACAATGAGGGGTTTTTAGAGCTAAACCGCTTTTTGTCATATCACTCGCACAACAAAACAACTGCCGAGCGAAAAGCCCCTCATTTTGAACATGCTGCCGTTATATACCCGCTTTCGCAGATTTTAAAACACCCCAATGTATTGCTAAAACCAAACGAATATGTGGGCATAAAATGGCAGGATTTAGCCAAAATTCATTTTTGGGGCATACTTCGGTTAAAGGGTAAATTGGTAATTCAACAACCCGTAACGTTTAGAAACAAACGCGATTTTAACATTCATAGGCTGCTACGAGCCATAGACAACAACACACTGCTACACAAGTTAAATGCCCACCAACAAACCAACGAAGATGAAATAATGCTTCATAAAACGAAGCTTTTAGACAAATTTAAAGACTACCCGTTTATTGTTAAAAACACCGAAAAATTAATGGAAGAGTGCAGCATCCATTTTGATTTTTCGGATAAACGAACATCTCAAAATAAAAAAGACTACAGTGGCAATGCACCTCAAGATTTAGAATTGCTCAAAAAACTGTGTAATGACGGGCTTTCTTACCGCTACACACACATTACAGAAACCATAAAATTGAGGGTTGAAAAAGAGTTGAATATGATTCAACAAATGAATTTTGTTCCTTTTTTTCTGATAAACTGGGATATTGTGAGTTATGCCAAGCACAAAGGCTACTACCACGTGGGGCGAGGCAGCGGAGCCAACAGCATTGTGGCTTATTTGTTGGGGATAACCGACGTGGACCCCATTGAGCTTGACTTGTATTTTGAACGTTTCATGAACCTTTATAGAGCCAATCCGCCCGATTTTGACATTGATTTTAGCTGGCGTGACCGCGAAGATGTGACCCGATATATTTTTGAAAGATTCGGAAAACAAGGACAAACTGCTCTTTTAGCCACCTACAATACCTTTAAACACAGCGGTGCCGTGCGAGAATTGGGTAAAGTTTTTGGCCTTCCAAACCACGAAATAGACATACTTAGTTCGGGAAAATACAACTACGAAAACCTCGACAAACTATCGCAACTCACCCACCGATATGCCCAATATATGTATGGCATGCCCAATCATCTCAGCATACACGCCGGAGGTATTTTAATTTCAGAAAAACCCATTCATTACTTCTCGGCTACCGATTTGCCACCCAAAGGCTTTGCCACCACCCAATTTGATATGGTTATAGCCGAAGATGTGGGATTGTATAAATACGACATTTTAGGTCAGCGAGGATTGGGCAAAATAAAAGATGCTTTGCACATTGTAAAACAAAATAAACCAGACGCTCCGTTAGTTGATATACACAACGTAAAACCCTTTATTGAGGATAAAAACATCAACCAAATGGTGAGCCGAGCTGATTGTATTGGGTGTTTTTATGTAGAATCTCCGGCCATGCGTATGTTATTAAAAAAACTGGAAGTTGATACCTACTTAGGTTTGGTGGCTGCTAGCTCCATTATTAGACCCGGTGTGGCCAAAAGCGGCATGATGCGAGAATATATTTTGAGGCACAAAAACCCCGAACGTCGCAAACAAGCCAACCCCATAATGCTTGATTTGATGCAAGATACTTATGGAGTAATGGTGTATCAGGAAGATGTGATAAAAGTGGCACATTATGTGGCCGGACTTGATTTGGGCGAAGCCGATGTGTTGCGAAGAGGTATGAGTGGTAAATTCCGATCTCGGGAAGAGTTTCAAAAAGTGCAGAACACATTTTTTGTCAATTGCCTAAAAAAAGGATACAACCAACAACAAACCACCGAACTTTGGAAACAAATAGAAAGTTTTGCCGGATATGCCTTTGCCAAAGGACATTCGGCCAGTTATGCTATAGAAAGCTACCAAAGTTTGTATCTAAAACACTACTATCCGCTGGAATATATGGTGGCCACCATAAACAACGGAGGCGGCTTTTATCGGTCAGAAATATATCTGCACGAAGCCCGAATGAAAGGGGGAATTATTCATCCGCCACATATCAACAAAAGCAGTTACGAAACCACCATTTATGGCAATGATATTTATTTGGGCTTTCATTTTTTGAATGGTTTAGAAAGCAACTTAGCCTATCAAATTGTGAACGAACGCCGAACCAATGGACTTTTTCAATCGCTTGATGATTTTATAAACCGAATATCGGTGGGCATTGAGCAATTAGATATTTTGATTCGGATAAATGCGTTTCGATTTACCAAAAAAAATAAACGAAACCTACTGTGGCAGGCTCACTTAAAACTCAACACAAAACCAAAGATTAAACAAAATTTGCTGTTTGCTGATGAACAAAAGAACTTGACCATTCCTGAGCTTTCATCAAACCAGCTAGAAAACACTTTTGATGAGATAGAACTTTTAGGATTTTCGCTGCAAACTCCTTTTGAGTTGTTAAAAGAAAAAATAGATAACCCACTATTGGCCGAAGACATGAAACATTGCATAAACAAAAGCATAACCCTATTTGGCTATTTGGTGACTGTAAAAAACACACGCACTTCTGATGGAAAAACAATGAATTTTGGCACCTTCCTCGACCCTTCCGGTCAATGGATTGACACAGTTCATTTTCCGCCCATAGCCAAAAAATTTCCCTTTAGAGGCAAAGGAATTTACAAGCTACACGGCAAAGTGATGGAGGAATTTGGCTTTTTAACCCTCGAAATGGAACAAATGGAAAAATTGCCATATATGGTAGATTGTAGATACAGCATTGAAGATGGGGCAATAACGCAGTAATTTTTAAACCCCAACTGCCAATTTATTTACCAAACGGAGGTTTTTTGAGCAATTCCTCCCGTTTCTTTTTTAGCTCCTCTTCTATTCGTTTTTTGGCAGCCTCTTGTTCCTTTTTTGCCTGTTCCTCAATTTTCCTTTTCTGCTCTTCTGCGGCAGCTTTGGCACGGGCTTCAGCCTCTCGTTTTGCAGCATCTGCCTGCTGTTTTGCTCTGTCTATTTGTTCTTGAGTTTGACGTTTAAGCTCTTCCGTTCTTTTGTTTACTTCATCGCTAACCCGAGATTTTATTTCGTCTTTTAGGTTCTTTTTAATATTCTGAAAATTTAATTCAACCTTTGGATTGGTAAAGTTTCCAATAATTTTTACGGCAAATTGAAGATTCTTAAAATCCGTGCTATCCAAATTTACCCATTGATTTTGAGGAATAAATTTTCGATAGGTGGACACGTTGCTCATATACAGTGCTTTTGGCACCGTTAGCAGTCCATCAAAAAATAAAGAATAATCGAGTTTTGAATATCCTCCCAAATTAAATTGTGTCTCGCCAATAGGAAAATCAAACGGATTGACCTCTATTTTTCCATCCTTTATTTTAAAACTCAAAAGCAAATCTTTGATTTTAAATGGTTTTTTCATTGGTTCATAATTCAGTTTGTTAGCCAACTCATTGACTGATTTAAGGCCTTCCACATCGCAATTGAAAAGATTGAATGCTCCGGTAGCGTTAATATTTTTTAAATCAGGACTAAAGTCTTTTAACAGGCTCGTATTCAAACTAAATGTTCCGTTGAATTTTCCTTTTACATACTTGCCAATGGGTGCCAACAAACGAATGGTTTCAAATTGACTGAACACCTCAGTGATGCCCAAATTCTGCACGGTCAATTGCAAATCAGCCAGCGGTTTGTTTGGATTTGTGGTGTTGTAAAACCCTTTAAATGAGACAAAACCACCCAAAAATCCCGTAGTTAATTGATTTATTTTCAATGTATTTTGTTCTACCCTGCTGCTTCCTACCAGATTTTTGAAATTGTATTTTCCGTAGTTCAGGTTTTTGATGTCGTAAACCAGGTCCATATTAATATTGCCCGGTATTTCGATAGTCAAATCCGTAGCGGTATCATTGGCGGCGGTAGGTGTTTCTTCGGTAAATTCATCGGCGATTAAATTATTTGAACTCACGTTCAAATTGCCCGAAAGTGTTTCATTTTTAAGTATATAGCCAAAAAAATTATCAAAAATACCATGCAACGAAACATCCGATTTGGCTGTGGTTACATCCAAAAACGGTAGATTTACGCCTTTGTTCGTAAAATTGATTTGGCCTTTGCTTATGTTTACTTTTTGAGGCAAATCCTCATCTTTATATACCACGTTTATGGCCTCAATTTTGCCCGACGAATTAAATTTTGTATAATCCTCTTTTTCGATGGAGCTATAATTCCCGGCAAAACTTACATCGCTGGATAGGATACCGCTCATAACCCTATTGGGGTCTTTAGGCATCATGTTTTCAATATCTTTTAGGTTGATTTTTCCTTTGGCATTGCCCTTTATATAAGGGTCGGTCATGGGTGTTTTTAATAGCAAATTGGCTTCAAAAGGCTCTTTGTTGTGTATAAAACTAAGTTTCTGTAAATCTACGATTAAACTATTATCCTGTCCGTCAGGGTTTTGGACATCTAAAACAAAATTTACATTTTGAATAGGTGTCGTTAAATTTTTGTGGCCGAGTTCGCCATTGTTCAAAGCCATATTAAAGGTGTATCCGGGCAGAGAAGTATCACTTACCACTCCTCTAACGGTGCCCGAAACTATTGCATTTCCGCTGGTTTTAAAATCGTTTAAATCACTTCTGTAATATTCCGGAACAAGGCTCAACAACTGCTGAAAATCGGCTTTTGACGATTGATATTTTAAATCAATTTCAATGTCATCCCCTACAAAACCAATGCTTCCATCGCCCGTAAGAAGCATATCTCCCACCCATATATTGTTTTGTTTAAACAAATAGTTTTCAGCAGTAATATTAATGCTCGTAACAGCATCTACTTTAAGTGGAATGTTGTTTACATAAGGTATGTTGTCGTAACTCACATAGGCTCTTTTACAGTCGAAATCTGAACTTAAATCGAAAGTATCTGAGGCAAAATTTCCGGCAAAATTTCCGTCTATTCCGTTTATTTTTAGTTTAGTATTTGTGGCAGTATCGGTATATCTCAACTCTCCGGCAATAATTAATATTTTATCAAAATCGGCAGTAATGTTTGTTTCGGATGTTGACGTATCGGTTGACGGAACAACAATATCCCAATTCGATTTTTGAGGTGTAGAAATTAGATTTACTAATGGATTATTTAGCGATAAATGCTTGATTTTTAACTTACTATCATAGTAAAGTGTTTTTAAATCAACAGTGGTTTTGATGTTGTCGGAATATACCAGTGTATCCTTGTCAAATTCTGCTTTTCCGACAATCAGAAAGTCATTAATACCTAATGTTAAATCGGGAAAACTCCTAAAAATATTGATTGAAATATCCTCGTCAAAAGCCACTTGGGCATTTAATGTTTTGTTGAGATCTTGTTTTATGTAATTAACTATGTCTTTTTTATAAATAATGGGCAAAGCCACGGCTGCTCCGGTAAGTAAAACCAACAAGACAATTAGCCACAAGGAAATTTTTTTTAGAGCTTTCATTTAAGCAACATTATGATACAAAATTAGTGCACATAAATCATTCCATAAAAAAAGGTCGGCTGATGCCGACCTTTCTACGTCATAATCTTATTTTTATTCGATAACCAAACGTTTTGAAGCCACGAATCCGTTGTCTGAAACAAGCAAAACATACATTCCTGCTGACAATTTAGGAAGGCTTATTTGTGCTTCTGAACCAGATATATCGTCAGTCTGATAAACTACCTTACCTTGACAATCAAATAATGCTATTTGGGCATTTACCATATCACGGTTTTCAACTCGAACTGTCAAATTTTGGTTATCTAAAACCGGATTTGGATAAATGGTAACGTTTTCTGAAGCAAGAACTTCCGCAATACCAACGGTACTCACATTGATGTTCGATTTGGTTACCACATCACTTCCATACTCATTTGTAACTTCAAGAGTTACCTTATATACCCCTGTTGCCGAAAATTTAACGGTAATGGCTTTGTCGGCATTTACATCTCCTTGCACAATCACCACGTTTGAGGTGGTTCCATCAAGAGCCGTAACTGTCCATTTTCTTTTAGTTGCGGGCTTTCCTCCACTTATATCGGTAAGTGTGGTCTCTTGATTAATTTCAATATCTGTTTTGCTAACCGAAAAATCAGCATCCGGAGCTAAGTTGTCAATGGTTACTTTTTTGATTTGATGACTACCATGATCCGTAACATAAAGTCCGTTTTTGCCATCATAAGCTAATCCGTAAAGCTGCGTAAATCTTGCAGCAGAACCCACGCCGTCGCTATTTCCAGCGGCAGTTCCGCTACCTGCAAATGTGCTAACGGTTCCGTTGGCTTGGTCTATCACCCGAATGGTGGTTCCATCGGCCACATAGATCAATCCGTCAACCACGGCCACACCTCTCGGACTTTTGAATCGAGCATTTGCCAATGTTCCGTCTTTGTATCCCAATCCACCGCAAATAGTGGTGGTGTTTCCAGTAGAAATATTCACTTTTCTTACCGCAGAGTTCCCGTAATCAGTTACAATCAAGGTTGTTGCATCAAACATAGTAATGCCATAAGGACTATTGAAACGAGCATTTGCCCCGCTGCCGTCAGCACTTCCTGTTGAGCCAGATTGACCCGCAAGGGTTGTAACTACTCCGGCAGGAGTTATTTTTCGGATACAATCATTTAAAAAATCGGTTACGTACATGTTTCCGTTTGCATCCATGGCAATTCCTTTTGGCGAGTTTAGCAGGGCATTTGTACCTGTAGCGTCTTTATAACCCGGAGTTCCATATCCGGCAGCACCTCCTTGTGGTAGTGCTCCTGCAAATGTGCTTGCCGTTTGCTGATTGCCAATATTTACGAATGCAGTCAATTTTCTTACAGCATGATTTTCGGCATCCACAATCATTACATTGCCAGATGCATCGCAAACAGCCGATGCTGGTGCATAGTATCCGGCGGCAGTTGAAGCTCCGTTTGAATAATTTTGCGAAAAAGAAATATCGCCCAATCTACCGCTCCGGTTGTAAATGTTGTCTCCAATAATTAATCTTATTTTGTTGGATTCGGTAACATACATGTTTCCATTTCCATCCCAACAAATACCTTCCGGTTTGTAAAAATAGGTTTCACTTAATGTAGAATTGGAATTGGTATAGTTATTCGTGGGGTCAACATTGTCTTTACCTGCAAATGAGGTAACCGTTTGACCAAAGGAAGCTGCACTAATGGCAAGGGCGGCAAAAGTTAAAAATGTATTTTTCATTCTTTATCAATTATAGATTTTAATAGAAAATTATGTGGCCAAAATTAGCCCGAAATTTACAAACTGCCTTTATTAGCTTGGAGAAAAGCATTCACACTATTGTCAATTTCATGCACAATGTTTTCATAACTCCTTTTTTCAAAGGTCTTACCCGATATTTTTTCGTACAACTCTATGTATCTGTTCGACACATTGTTGATAAATTCTTTCGTCATTTCGGGTATAAGTTGCCCCTCAAGACCTTGAAAACCATTTTCGATAAGCCACTGCCTCACAAATTCTTTGCTCAACTGTCGCTGTTTTTGATCTTTTTTCTGAATTTCATCATAGGTGTCTTTATAAAAATATCGGCTACTATCGGGTGTATGAATTTCGTCTATCAGATGAATTTTTTTGTCATACACACCAAATTCGTATTTGGTGTCAACCAAAATTAAGTTCTGTTTTTCGGCATGATTGGTGCCAAACTGAAATAATTTCAGGGCATAATCTTCTAACTGTTCAACCTGCTTTTTTGATAGAATTTTCTGATTTATCAATTCTGCCATCGAAATGTCTTCATCATGCCCCGCTTTGGCCTTGGTTGTTGGGGTAATAATTGGGGTTGGAAGTTTGTCATTTTCTCTCAAACCTTCGGGCAATTTTACCCCGCAAAGTTCACGGCCACCCTCTCTATAAACACGCCAGGCATGACCAGAAAGATAGCCTCTTACCACCATTTCTACCGGAAGTGCATCGCATTTTAAACCGATGGTTACGTGTGGGTCGGGGTTGGCAAGTTTCCAGTTTGGAACAATGTGTTTTGTGTCGTCCAAAAATAAGGATGCAATTTGATTAAGAACCTGTCCCTTGAAAGGTATTGCAGCCGGCAACACATGGTCGAATGCCGATATTCGGTCGCTGGCAATCATTACCATTATTTCATTAGAAATGGTATAAACATCTCGAACTTTCCCTCGATAAAAATCGGTTTGTCCTGCAAAAAAGTAGTTTGTCGAAATCAGTGCTTCCATAATATTTTACTATCCATTCAACCGCCGCAAAATCGGATATTTTCAGATTATTTTCCTAAAGTTTTGTTAAAAATTGTAATGTATCAACCCCATCGGCATAGTCAGTTAGACTGGTTAACTGGCTGGTTCCAAACGGTATAGAATCAATTTCTTTATGATTGGAAACCACCACCTGAATATCCTGTTCTTGGGTTTTTAGCATATTTTTAACTTCATCCAACATGATGTATCGCTGATAGAAAATGCATGCCAAAGGTGAGTGTAAATGTTCATCTTCTTTTACCAACAAATAGCCCGTGTCTAAATGACGGGTGGAATTCATCAAAAAAATGGCCTTGTGGTAGGTATAATTATTGGCGTACTTGTTATGATTAATGAGATCCGAATATCCTTCCGTTTCTCTCAAAAACTGGGTAATGTCGTATTTATCCGGAACAAAAAGTTTGGTAACACTGCGGCATCCAAGCCCAAAATATCGAAAAATATCATTGGCCAAATTCTTCAAATCTTGGCTTGTCTCGCTACCCGTCAAAACCGCTACCGATGTGCGGTTGTGCCTGATTAAAGCAGGAATATTTCTAAAATAATAGCTAAAATGGCGAGCTGTATTGTTGCTTCCGGTAGCTATTACTGCATCAATGTTTTTTAGTTGCTCGGCTACAACAATGAATTTTCCAAACTTTGGATTTATTTCGGCAAGTTTTCTGATAACGAACTTCATCATGGCCTCATCGTTGCTGCTCAGTTTTACTTTTGCCTTATGACCTGCCGCCAAAACACAAAGCAAATCGTGCAATCCAACCAGAGGAATATTGCCGGCCATAACAATGCCAACCATTTTTGGATGTTGTGTTGGGATAACATCGGCAAGCCATGTTTCTATCTTTTCTTGACTCAAAGCCAATTGCCAATTGGCAAGGCAATAGTTTAAATTATCATCTGTAAACCAGTTGTTTGCCAAATAGGCCTGTTCCTTTGGCCACTGTATATTAGGGTTTTCGGGCCGAAGCCGATAACCAAGCTCTGCGAAAGCAGCAATAATTTCTTCTTTTGATAATTGCATAAACCTTAGGCCGGACAAAGGAAAAACATGCTTTTCATACCCCAAAGAAATTTCTATTTTTATTATCCTCAGAAAGCCTAATTCACAATTTGTTTATAAAAACAGTTGTTATTGATAATGATAAAAAGCAACTTTTGAAATAGTTCTTAAAAATATAGTATGAAAACATGGCGAAGACTAAGCGGGCAATTGTTGGAAAAACCTTTGTTTGAAGAAGTAGAGCAGGTCATTTTGAATGAACAAAAACTGCATCGTTTAAAAGTGTGCATCGGCACTGATTCGCAAGTAAAAGGTGACATTGTAGAATTTGCAACGGCCATTGTTTTTTTACGCGAAGGTCGCGGTGGCTTTATTTTCTTAAACACCTATAAAACCAAAGCCAATATGGGCCTCAAAGAACGGATGATAAAAGAAGTGGGGGACTCTATTGAAACGGCTTATTTATTGTGCCCTCTTTTCGACAAATATCACGTAGAGTTGGAAGTGCATGCCGACATTAACTCCGACCCTCAGTTTAAGTCGAATGTGGCTTTTAGAGAAGCCATGGGATATATAATGGGCATGGGATATACCTTTAAAGCAAAACCCGATGCCTTTGCCAGCACTTACTGTGCCAATAAAGTGGTGAAGTAGCTTTTAATTCCTGAGCCATTGCTCCATCTTGTGCATCAACGGATACATAACCATATCTTCCGACACAAAGGGGGTATTTTCTCTAATACTTAAATAAAGCTCTTCTAATTTTTCTGAAGATTTTTGGGGTCGCCTAAAATCCAATGCCTGTGCTGCTGCCATAGCCTCAATAGCCAGAACACGTAGTGTGTTTTGATACACTTTATAACATTTTGTGGCAGCGTTTGCACCCATGCTCACGTGGTCTTCCTGCCCGTTGCTGCTCACAATGCTATCAACCGAGGCCGGAGTGCACAATTGTTTATTTTGGCTTACAATGCTTGCTGCCGAATATTGGGGAATCATAAAACCACTGTTTAAACCCGCGTTTTTCACCAAAAATGGTGGCAAACCACGCTCTCCAGATATAAGTTTATAAATTCTTCGCTCAGAAATATTTGCTATTTCAGCTAACGCAATAGCCACCGCATCCAACTGAATGGCCAACGTTTGTCCATGAAAATTGCCCGCCGAAAGCACAAGGTCTTCATCCGGAAAAACATTTGGATTGTCGGTAACAGCGTTTATTTCGTTGTAAAATATCTCTTCGGCATATCGAAGTGCATCTAAACTGGCTCCATGCACCTGCGGAACACACCTAAAACTATAAGCATCCTGCACATGCTTCTTTTCCTTTTTTTGCATGGGGCTATTGTGGAGCAACTCAAACATAGCGGCTGCACAATCTTGCTGACCTTTTTGATTTCTGATAGCATGACTAACAGCCATGAAAGGTTCTAATCGTGCATCAAATACATCGGCACTCAATGCCGCAATTTTATTTGCTTTTTCAATTAGTTTTAAGCCATTTCCCACACAAAACACACCAAATGCGGCCATAAATTGGGTGCCGTTTATCAATGCCAACCCTTCTTTTGCCTTGAGTGAATAAGATGAGTCGGATAAAAATTGGGCTGAAACTTTTTCCCCCTCCTTCCAAATTTCGCCCAAACCTATAAGTGGCAACGACAAATGAGCCAGAGGTGCCAAATCGCCCGAAGCTCCCAATGAACCAAGTTCGTAAACTACCGGAATATGGTTTTGATTATACAAATCCATCAGTTTTTGGATGGTTTGCAGCTGCACCCCGCTATGCCCTTTGCTGAGCGAAAGTACTTTTAAAACCAACATGATTTTGACTATCTCCTCATCCACCGTGGCACCCATGCCACAGGCATGACTCATTAATAAGTTGCGTTGCAGCTGTTCGAGGTCTGTTTCATTTATTATTTCGTTGCACAGCGAGCCAAAGCCGGTATTTATGCCGTAAATTGGTTTTTCTGAACGTTTAATTTTTGCTTGAATGTATTGGAAGCACTTTTCTGTTTTGGCAATAGCCACTTCGTTTAGTTCAATTTTTTCATGTGAACCAATCAAATCCAGAATTTCAGAAATGGTAATGTAGTTACCTAATTTCATGAAACTTTCGTTTTGAGTTGAAGCATTAACTTGGTGATAACCCTTTTGGTGTTTTCTGCAAAATCACCGTTCATCATCCAGTCAAAATATGACGGTTCTTGTCTAAAAACTTGAGCTACCGTTCTGTTTTTGTGTTTGCCAAAAGCAAAAATGGGTTGACCATGTTTGTCACGCTTTATGCGTCCGGCAAGATCCACAAATTCGTTTTGTCCGCTAAAGGCATGCAGATAATCTACGGTTGGAATCAAATCTTCGTACTTTTCGATTTGTGCTTTAATTACCTCCCAAGTTGCCGTGGCATCAGCCTCGGCATTGTGGGCGTCTGCCAATTCTTGATTGCAATAAAACTGATATGCCGCCGCCAAATTGCGTGGTTCTTTTAAATGAAAAATACGCTGTGCATCCACAAATTTTCTGTTATCTACATCAAACTCAATCCCTACTCTCAAAAATTCTTCTACCAACATCGGAAAATCAAATCGGTTCGAGTTAAATCCTCCAAAATCGGCATCGGCAATAAATTGATTCAATTCATGGGCAATGTCTTTAAACATGGGGCAATCCACCACGTCATCGTCATATATACCATGCACCAACGATGATTCATAGGGAATGGCCATACCTGGATTTAACCTTTTATAATAGGTTTTTTCAGTGCCATCGGGCATGGCTTTGAGCATAAATATATCAATAATCCGGTCGTTCGAAATATGAACTCCAGTAGTTTCCAAATCGAAAATTATAAGCGGTTTTTTAAGTATTAAAGGCATGCCGCAAAAATAGATGATTCAATGAATAGTTCCACCCTGTTTTCCCTATGTCAAAAGGCATAGGTCACCCACAATTCTGAGGTAAAGAATTCGATTTAAAGAACTATTCAACTTTCGGCTACATTTGAACCGATGTTTGGTAAACAAAAAAACTATTTGTTGGGAAGCAAATCGCCAAGAAGGTCAGAATTGCTGCAAATGCTGGGTGTATCGTTTAGTGTAGTTTCCATAAATTGTGATGAGCGTTTTGACCCCGATATGCCTCCTCAACAGGTGGCACAATATCTTGCCAAAACCAAATCGGAGGCTTTTGCAGGCAATTTAGAAAATTCTGTTCTGATTACTGCCGATACCACAGTCATTCTTAAAAATGAAATATTAAATAAACCTGCCGATACAGATGAAGCTTTTGAAATGCTATGCAAGTTGTCGGGCAATCAACACATTGTAAACACGGGTATTTGCCTCAGAAACAACGAAAAAACAATAACCTTTTTTGATGAAACCGAAGTTTTTGTTAACCCAATGACTCGGGATGAGATATGGTACTACATCGAAAAATATCAACCGCTCGACAAAGCGGGAGCCTACGGCATTCAAGAATGGTTTGGAATGGCTAAAATTGAAAAAATTAACGGTTGTTTTTATAACGTAATGGGCCTACCCACTGCAAAATTATATAGCGAACTATGCAAGTTTTAAGACGATTTTTTTACGCTAACTTACTGATAACATTAACATTAATTGTTTCGGCACAGGTTGATACCTCCTATTTTTCAAATTTAGAATATCGAAGTTTAGGCCCCAATCGAGGCGGACGCTCAACGGCCGTGGTGGGCGATTTAAAAAACCGTGATTTATTCTATATGGGTACCACCGGAGGCGGGGTTTGGAAAACTGAGAATGGCGGTGGTAGTTGGAAAAATATTTCGGACGGTTTTTTTGGCGGAAGCATTGGCAGCATTGCCATTGCACCCAGCGATGACAACGTGTTGTATGTTGGATTGGGAGAAGAAACCATGCGGGGCAATGTTTCTTTTAACTATGGAGTTTGGAAAAGTGAAGATGCCGGAAACACCTGGCAATTTTCGGGTATAAAAAATGGAAGACATATTACCCGATTGGCTGTGCACCCAAACAATGCAAACATCGTTTTTGCAGCAGTTTTAGGCGATTTGTATAAAGATAGTGATGAGCGAGGTTTGTATAAAACCACAGATGGTGGCAAAACGTGGGGTAAAGTATTGTTCAGCAATCACGCGGCTGGATTTAATGAAGTAATTATTGACCCTTTAAATCCTAGAATTGTGTATGCATCGGCTTGGCAAGTGCGGCGAACACCTTATGATTTTTCGAGTGGTGGTGATGGTTCTGGCCTTTGGAAAAGTACAGACGGCGGCGAAACTTGGCACAGTTTGATTAAAAATGAGGGCTTCCCGCAAGGGGTTTTGGGTAAAATAACCATTTCGGCATCGGCGGCACAAAAAAACCTGGTTTTTGCCATGGTAGAACACAAAACAAAAGGTGGACTTTATAAATCAATCGATGCAGGTAAAACATGGAAATTAGTAAACGATGAAGGTAAAATTCGTCAACGGGCATGGTATTTTTCGAGGGTATATTGCGACACAAAAAACCCCGAAATCGTGTACACCATGAATGTTCGATTTGAAAAATCTGCCGATGGCGGAAAAACATTTTCAGCCATCAGCACACCACATGTCGATCATCATGATTTATGGATAGACCCAAACGATGCTGCCCGGATGATTACTGCAAACGACGGAGGAGGGCAGGTTAGCTACAACGGCGGCCAAAGTTGGAGTAGTTGTTACAATCAACCAACCGAGCAATTTTATCGGGTTACAACCGACAATCATGTTCCATATCGGATATATGGTGCCCAGCAAGACAACAGCACCATGCGGGTAAATCATATTTCAGGACATTGGGAGTCAACCGCCGGTGGCGAATCGGCACATATTGCGGTTAGCCCCGACAATGACGAACTGGTTTTTGCGGGAAGCTATGGCGGTTATTTAACCATGCAAAACCACAAAACGGGAGATAGTCGTGCCATAAATGTGTGGCCAGACAATCCTATTGGCTACGGTGCAGAAGGCATGAAATATCGGTTTCAATGGAATTTCCCGTTGTTTTTTAGTCCACACGACGGCAAAAAACTGTATGCCTTTTCAAACCATGTGCACGTGAGTTACAATCAGGGTGAAAGTTGGGAAATCATCAGTCCTGATTTAACCAGAAATGATTCATCCAAATTGGTTTCGAGTGGTGGCCCCATAACACAAGACAACACTGGTGTGGAATATTATTGTACCATTTTTGCAGCTGCCGAATCAACTTTAGAAAAAGATGTACTTTGGGTAGGTAGTGATGATGGACTGTTGCACATAACCAGAAATGGTGGTAAAACCTGGGAAAATATTACCCCAAAAAATTTACCCGTATGGTCGATGATAAACTGTATTGAAACAGATCCGTTTGAAAAAGGAGCGGCCTATATTGTGGCTGCAAACTACAAGTTAGGCGACAATACTCCCTACATTTTCAAAATTTCGGAATACGGAAAGAAATCAAAATTGATAACTAAAGGCATTGATAAAGAGCATTTTGTGCGAGTTGTGAGAGCCGATTTAAAACGAAAAGATTTGCTTTATTGTGGCACGGAGCGTGGCATGTATGTATCGTATAATTCGGGAGAAAGTTGGCAGTCATTTCAGCTTAATCTACCCATCGTACCCATTACAGATTTGGCTTTAAAAGAAAATGATTTGATTGTGTCCACTCAAGGAAGAGGATTTTGGATAATAGATCAATTGGATGCCGTTGAAATAGCTCAAAAAGAAGGCATAAACAATAAGTATCAATTTATTGCTGCCGAAGGAGCGAGTCTAACGTATGGTCAAGAAACAACGGCAGTGATTTTTATCAAAGATAGCCTTACAGCGAAGGACACCTTATTGATTGATATTTTGGATGATGAAATGAATGTGATAAGAACGTTTAGTAACGTGCATTTTGGTGATGATACTTTGGAGCTAAAAACCAAATCTGGTGTCAATTATTTTGGTTGGGGAATGCACCACAAAGATGCCAAACGGCCTAAAGGTATGATTTTGTGGTGGGCACACACAGGAGGTCCTATGGCCAAACCCGGCAACTACACCTATCGCGTAAAGGTGGGAGATTATTTAGAAGAAAAAACATTTACCATCAAAACATATCCTACTTCGGAGGCCACCGAGGCCGATTATATTGCCAAATATTACTTCTTAAAAGAGGTGGTTGACAAACTCGATGAAACGCATAAAGCTATTGAAGAAATGAGTGAATTGAGCGGTCAGATTTCGAGCTTTATGAGCAAACAACATTTTGATAAAAACGATTCGATAAAACTGTTAGCCGACAGCATTCAAAAACAATTATCATCCTTAAAAAATGATTTGTATCAAACCCAAAACAGAAGCGAGCAAGACCCCATAAATTATCCCATAAAATTGAACAACAAATTGGCACATTTAAACTCGCTGGTAGGTATGGGAAATTTTGGCCCAACGCAACAGGCAATAGAAGTAAAAAATGAAATTGTAGCACAAATAGACATGCGATTGGCCAAATACGAACAGTTAAAACAAGTTGAATTAAAAGCGTTCAATAGATTGCTAATTGAGCGGGAGGTGGAGGTAATTAGGGTAGATTAAGGTTGAGGGTTGAAGGTTAAATTTTTAATTTTTAAGGTTGAGGGTCTATTCTCATAGCATTCAATACCTTAAGAATTAAACCTTAAAAATTAAACCTTAAAAACTTAACCTTATTCGCCTCGGCGAATTAAACATTTACTCCAAAAATATACCCCACCAACGCCGAAAGTGCCATGGCCGCGGTTCCCCAAAATGAAATTCGTAAAATGGCATTTTTTGCTTTTGCCCCACCTGTTTTGGCCGAAATTACCCCTAATAAAATCAGAAAAAATATGGTAGAAATGTAGATTCCATAGATAAGTTGCGAAACCGGCAGTATCCAGCACACCAGCAAGGGCAACACACCGCCTGTCACAAAAGAAGCCCCTGAAGCTAAGGCTGCCTGCAAGGGCTTGGCCTTGTTGAGTTCGCTAATGCCGAGTTCGTCTCTAATGTGGGCTTCTAAAGCATTATGTTCCGTTAATTGACGGGCAACCTCCAAGGCGGTTTCCTTTTTCAAGCCACGCTCTTCATATATTTCTGCCAATCGATGCAGTTCAATTTCAGGCATATCTTCCAACTCCTTTTTTTCTCGCTCAATATCTGCTTGTTCAATATCTGTTTGCGAACTTACCGACACGTACTCGCCAGCTGCCATAGACAAGGCTCCAGCTACTAAACCGGCTACCACAGCCAATAAAACTGGCTCTTTTTCGGTTCCGGCTGCCGCCACTCCTACCGCCAAACTAGCAATAGAAATAATACCATCATTTGCCCCTAAAACAGAGGCTCGAAGCCAATTGCTTTTATGGATGTAGTGCGTAGCAAAATACTCTTCTATGTTATTGTGATGCATACTTGTGCTTTTACGGTCAAAAACCAATTTGCGTGCAAATTAAATATTTGAACTATATCGCATCAAAAATTATTTGCATGATTAATAAGGGCAGTTGTAATTGCTTAATTGTTAAATTGTTGAGAGACTCATAAAATTAAATATCAACGTTTTGCGGGGTATGTTGCAAATTGTGACATAATGATTAAGTTCTTTTGGGTTTTGCGATTATATTTGTCTTTTAAAATAATTTTATGAAAAAATTCGTCATTTTATTGTGCCTTTCAGCCATACTTTTCATTCAAAATAGTTTTGCTCAGGTTACCGCTGCCGAACAAAAGATTATCAAAAAATCATTAAAGCAATATGAAAAAAAGAAATTTGACAAGGCTGCCGAACTGTTAAAACCCATTGTATATAATCATACAAATATTGACAAACTATGGGAATTGTTCGTTGAATATCACTATCAAGACTATTTGGCTCGGGGTGTTTATGAACAAAACTTGATGGGCAATATTACTGTTACCACCAATTCTGAAGATAGTGCCGAAATAGCACAGGTAGAATCGTTGAAAGAATTATTTGCTTCCATGTTTGTTTACCCTCCCATCACGCAGAAAATGCTGAGCACCATGCGGGAGGCCACTCGATACAGCCCCAATCAATCTCAATCAAGTATGGTGTTAAGGGCTGTTTTTATTGACCCAAAATTGGCTCCCGAAAAAAGTGAAAACAGATCGGCTTGGAAAAAATTCAATTTGGCCGAGCAGCAATTCCAGGCCAAAAATTTTGCATCGGCTGCGGAATATTATAAGGAAGTGCAAGAAATTGACCCCGATTTTTATCAGGCTTGGATTTATGAAGGAGATTCATACTACTTTATGGGAAAGTATAAAGAAGCAGCAGAAATTTTTCAAGCAGCGGCTGATGAGTTTCCTGACCTTTTGGAACCACAGAAGTATCTGTGCGATGCCTTTGACAAATTAGAAGATTATGAAATGGCTTTAGAAGCTGCTCTTGATGGGATACTTCGCTATCCTGATGCAGATATGTTTAGCCGAATTGAAGGCTATTGCGACGTTTTGGACAAAAAATTTGACCAAAAGTGGCAGCCTCGACCCATCGAGGTTAACAAAATGAAAAAATACCAATATGGTTTTTTCATCTCACCAGACTCAAGCTATGAAGACCATTGGAAATTATACCAAAAAGGGTTTGAGGAAATTAAGCCATTTGCCAATGACTCCGGCATTATAACAGCAAACGACAAAAGCGAATATTACACCATTGAGGCTTATGCTTGGAACTATATGTTGGAAAATGCCGATGGAGACATTGATGAGCTGAAAGCCGCACGAGAAATGAAAGAAGCTGGCATGTTGGAGCAATATGTACTTATTTCAAATTTTCATTTCGATTTGTTCTCACAGTTTAAGTGGTATGTTCTCAACCATCAAGACCAGGCTGCATACTATTTAAAAACACTTATTGAGTAGAGCTTCCTTTTTATCGCTTTCTTTGTGCAATGCTTAAAAAGGCGGAAGTATGGTTTTTTGGAGGCTTGGCTATCCTTCTATTTTTTATAGCATTTAACCGTCATGCCAAATATCCGCAATTCGATTATAGAGGCACTTTATGGGCAGATAAAGCTGGATATCAGGTTTATCTACCTGCATTTTTTTATTACGATTTTGAGGCAGATAAATTTCCTGACAATATTGAAAACAACACAGGACATGGTTTTGCCCTCAACCAAAAAAGCAATAAGGTAATAACTAAATACCCAATTGGTGTTGCCATACTGCAATCTCCCTTTTTTGTGATTGGTCATTTTATCGATGTTGGATTAAATACAAAACAAGCCAAAGGTTATACTGTGGTTCAACACAAAATGATTTTGGTTTCAACGATATTTTACCTGTTATTGGCCTTTGTTGTTTTGTATCGGCATTTCTCCAAATCATACCGTTCAATAGTTCTTTTTTGGTTGTTCCCTTTCATGTTGTTTGGCTCCAATCTTCTATTCTATTCCACCCGCGATGCCGGATTGTCGCATGTCTATTCGTTTTTTACGCTGTCTGTTTTTTATGTTTTTCTCGAAAAATGGGTAGCCACCCACTTTGCTGCAAAACGCGATTTGATTTGGGCAGGTTTGGCATTTTCTATTGGTTGCTTAATAAGACCGGCCAATCTCCATTTCTATATACTTTCAGCTCTTTCTGTGTTACTGCCCGCCTATCGTTTATTGCGTGCAAACCCAAAAGAAGTAATAAAAGGGCTGTCGATAGCTGCCGTTATTGGCGGTATTCCTGTGGTGCTGCAATTACTTTATTACAACTATGCTTTTGGTAGCTATTTTGCTTATAGCTACACCGACGAGTCGTTTATTTATGCACTAAAACCCCGACTTGCAAGGGTTTGGTTTGCACCTGCCAATGGCCTATTGCTTTATAGTCCCATTTTTATTTTTGTTTTTATTGGCATCTTTCAACTGCTAAAGAAAGACCGATTGCGGGCCGTCATGCTCATTATTTTGTTTTTTGCCATTAGCTACACGTATGCCGCATGGTGGAGTCCCGGACTTGGTTGTGGCTACGGACACCGCGGCTTTGTAGAACATTTGGCGTTCTTTTCACTCCCCTTAATTTTGGGTTTAAAACGTGCATGGACAACCAAATACAGAAACCTCCTCATTTTTGTTGGAACTTTTTACATGATTCTGCTGCTAAAATTTCAATACAACTACGATGGTTGTTGGCTTGGCAACGGCTACTGGGATTGGCATGAGTTGCGATTGATTATGGGCTATTAGTGATGTGGCAATGCTTCTACGAATAGTCATCATTCTATCCAATCAAACAAATATTGCTCATCATATTGCACCTCAAATTTTTGCAAAAACTCCAGATACTCGTCTTTAAATGTTTTCTTTTGATGATGTTTTTCCTGATTGTTAATGTATGCAATGACATTATCTAATTGAGATTTTGCATAAGAGGATGCACCAAAGCCTTGTTGCCATTCAAATTTTCCACTTATATATCCCCTTTCATTTATCCATTTTGAGGAATTAGCTTTAATATCTCTAACCAAATCAGAGAGAGCGATAGTTGGTGTTATGCTCAGCAAAATATGAATATGATCTTCGACACCACCAATAGCAAACACCTATTGATTTTTCCCATTAACAATTCCACTGATGTATTTGTGTAATTCTTCTCGCCAACTTATTACAATCAGGCATTTTCTTCCTTTAACAGAAAAAACTACATGAATGAAAATTTGAGTGTATGTGTTGGCCATATTGATTTTTCTTTCAGAAATAACACATTTCCAAACAGCACCATCGGTGCGTCATCATAATAGCACCATCGGTGCGAATCAGTCGTATTTTTAACCTTTATTTTTCTTTTGTCTATCCTCTTCATCTATTTGAATTGTCGTCAAAAATTTTGCTTTAAATCCATCATTAAGTCCGTAGGAACTGAATTTTTTGACCGCCCAATCAAAAACGGTTATTGCATTTCCTGTTTCTTGATTCACAACTATTGAGTCAAAATATGGGTATGAATAAAGCCATTCAAATTTTCCAGTTTCAACAAACAAATCGCCAAGTGCTAATCCGAATTCACAGACTAATATCAAATAAGAATTGGAAATTTTTTTGGGGTCACTTTCATTAATCAGTTGTTTAACCTCTTTCTCCCCAAACGCTCTGTCTATTGCGTCAATTACTTCCAAATTTAGTTTGTCAAATTCGATAAAATTTTGAAAATCCCCATAATACGATTCCCTCATCAGATCAAAAATCTTCTTTGTTTCTTCCAGGCCTTCATTGGTAAGATATTTCAAGTTGCCAGTGTTTGGCTTAACGCCCACATACTGGGGTAATAACAACATATCAGGTCGGGTCATTTTGGGCCTATCGTTCTCCGGATACCACGGACTTAAATATTTCCGAAATAGTTTATGGTGGTTCGGTAGTTTTTTCCATATCATATTCGTTCCATGTTTTTATTATGAGTTCGCCTCTTTGGGACTGTCTGACAACTAAAAATTCACTTTCTTTATCCATTCAAAAAAAACACAATTATTTCAATTTACAATCTCGAATAATATAACGTTCCATTTTTTCATCTAAATTTTATTGCCAAATTTGCCCCCGCAAAGAGTAAAACTATTTTGAAATATCCATCTACTATTTCTTCTAAACTGCCGGGATACGGAGCCAGTATTTTCTCAGTAATGAGCGAATTAGCCGTCAAACACAATGCCATCAACCTATCTCAGGGCTTTCCTGATTTTCAGCCAGATAAAAAGCTGATGGCTTTGGTTGCGGAGGGCATGAAAAAAGGCTATAATCAATATGCCAATATGCCCGGTTTGTTGCCATTGCGGGAAATCATTTCTGAAAAAACAAAATCTCTATACGGTTCTGTTTACAATCCAGCCGATGAAATTACGGTGGTGCCAGGTGGCACCTACGGCATTTTTGTCAGCATCATGGCCACCATTCGCGATGGAGATGAGGTCATCATTTTTGAACCAGCTTATGATTGCTATGTGCCTGCCATTGAGCTAAGCGGCGGAAAACCTATAAGGCTGGAATTGAAGTTTCCTGATTATCACATCGATTGGCGAGAGGTGGCAAAATTGGTAAACTTTAAAACCAAAATGATTATCCTAAATACTCCGCACAACCCTACCGGAACGGTTTTGACCGAAGAAGACATTAAACAATTAGAAAAAATAGTGCATGGCTCAGATATTATTATTCTGAGCGATGAGGTGTATGAACACATCATTTTTGACCATAAAAAACACTTGAGCGTTTCTCAATATTCGGCACTTGCTGAGCGGAGTATGATTGTGTCTTCGTTTGGCAAAACCTACCACACTACCGGGTGGAAAATGGGATACGTTTTGGCCCCCGAAAATCTGACGAAAGAACTGAGAAAAGTGCATCAGTTTTTGGTTTTTAGCACCAGTAGCCCTATGCAATATGCATACGCAGAGATGCTTAAAAACCCGGAGACCTACAATCAATTGCCTTCCTTTTATCAGCAAAAAAGAGACTTATTTGCCTCGCATTTGGCCGGTTCACGATTTAAGCTCCTTCCATGTTCGGGGTCTTATTTTCAATTGCTTGATTATTCGAACATCTCGGATGAAAAAGACGAAGATTTTGCTAAACGACTTACCATAGAATACGGAGTTGCAAGCATACCTATTTCGGTTTTTTATCGGAATAAAACAGACAACAAAGTGTTGCGATTTTGCTTCGCAAAATCGCCCGAAACATTGCAAAATGCGGCTGAAATATTATGCAAGATTTAACCGTTTCTCTCGTTCAAACCCATCTTTTTTGGGAAGATGTTGAGGCCAATTTGGCTCATTTTGAATCAAAACTTAAAACCCTTGGCACAACTGATTTGATTGTGCTGCCCGAAACCTTTAATACGGGTTTTACCATGAATGCCAGACCATTTGCCGAGCCAATAAATGGAAGAACTGTCAACTGGCTTAAACAACAATCTGCGGCCTACAATGCAGCCATTTGTGGTAGTTTGGTTATTGATGAGCATGGCAAACTGTACAATAGGTTTATCATTGCTTATCCCGACGGAACCATTGATTTTTATAACAAACGACACCTTTTTTCTATTGGCGGTGAGCATGAAGTTTTTGAATGTGGAATTGAAAAACGAATTTGGGACGTAAAAGGTTGGAAAATTTGTCCACAGGTGTGCTATGACCTGCGTTTTCCGGTTTGGAGCCGAAACGCTGAAACCTATGATATGCTTGTTTATACCGCCAATTGGCCATTAAAACGTATGCCCCACTGGATGGGTCTTATTCCGGCCCGATCCATTGAAAATCAATGCTATGTGGCCGCCTTGAGCCGTATTGGGTTTGATGGTGAACAAGTGGAGCAAAGTGGACATTCTTGCTTTGCCGATTTTGACGGAATTATTCTTCAAAATGCACAAAATAACGATATAATTTTGACCCAAACCTTTTCAATAAAACCCCTCTTAGAACGACGAGAAATATTTCCGGTACTAAAAGATGCGGATGTTTTTAAGGTAAATGGTTTAGGGTTGAGTTGACATTTACCAACCGATTTACCTTTCAAAATTATAAGTTAAACCTACCACCAACGACCTTCCTGGTTCAGGTAAGCCAATGATTTTGTATCTGCTTAAATTGCTAAAATAGTTCGCATTTAATAAATTATTTCCTGCAAGGGTAATGATCAATCCCCTTTTTGTTTCAAAAGAAATATTGGCATTGAGCAGTTGGTAAGCTTGCGTGGCAATATCGTTTCGAGGCACACGTTTTTGGGGGGCATAAAGCTCAAAAAATAACTCTGCATGCATTTCTTCAATACCTTTCCATTTTTTCTTTTTCACCCATTCCAAACCATTTTTTACGGCCAACGGCGGCACAAAAGGAATATACTCACCCACCGAACGATTGTTGATTTGGGTGTAATCCGCAGCCATTTTAAAATTCAAATCCGTTTTTAACCGATACTCGGCATCCAGTTCAAAACCGATGTGCTGCACTACAGCTTGTTTGTATTCATACAATTGTCCGGCCTCGGGATAAGCATAAATTTGATTTTCAACTATCAACCGAGCGTATTGTGCTGAGGGTCTTAAATAAATGAAATTGAAGAAATGATTGAAATAAACAGAACTATTCAGCAACCATCTACTTTTTTCATAAAACATTGAAATATCTGACTGAACGGCATTTTCAGGTTTCAGTGAAATGTCTCCTTTTTCAAACCGAAATGCTCCATGATGCAAACCGTTTGAGGCCAATTCATTGGCCTGAACCACTCGGTGTGTTTTTGCCAAATTGGCCTTAATCATCAGTTGATTTTTGAACGTTTTGTTCAACCCTATGGCTCCACTATTGAGCAAAAATGTTTTCTTAAATGATTCATTTCTAAATGCTTCGCCTGCATAAACTCCGTTTTGATAAAACGAAGTAGTGGTAGAATCGAATTGAAGTGTATTTAGCTCAAACCGAACTCCCATGCTCAGTTTCCAATTGTGTTTTAAATTTCGTTTTGCACTCCAAAATGCAGCCGCCATGGCTGTTTTATATGCTGGTATCAAAAACTCATAACCCCTTATTCTATTGTTTTTATGTTGTAATGAAAACCCTAAAATGTGCCGATATACAGAATCATTTTTATAGTATCGTGCGTTCACAGACCAAGTGGTCAGCACCAAATCTATCGACAGATTGCGGTTTGAAGAATCAGAGATAAAGGCATTGTTATGCGGCACAGCCCACTCTTGCCGATGATTTTGCTGAAAACCTGCATCCACCTCTAACCAATTGCGTTTTACCATTAAATTGGTGTGGCTCGAAACGGTGCGATGCGAAACAAATTGGTAAGGCAAATCAATGTTTCTATAGTCTCCATCATGTTGCAGTTTTGATGCATTAGGCACGCCAAATGCCCCGCTGAAAAAACCCGACTTTTGGCTAAACTCACTTAGGTTAAGATAACTATAACCCCAGTTTTTTGAAACACCCAGTTGAGCCGTTATCGCTCCTTCATTTATGGCGGTGTTCTTTAGTCGTTGGTTGTAAACCGGCAAAACCGTGGTTTGAAAAACAAATTTATCGGCCGGAATTTTATAATCGCCACCGTTTAAATAACTGTATCGCCATTTGGTCCAAATGCCCTTTTTGTTTGCAGACACAAAAAAAGAGTTACGCCAAGAGTTGTTTATAGAATTGAATGTGAGCGAATTGGCCGCATTAAACGCATTTTCCTTGTGTGGCAATTTTGGTCGAATATTGATAACTCCTGCCACCGCATCCGAGCCAAAAATTAAGCCTGCCGGTCCTTTAATTATTTCCACCTTGTCGGCATTGTTCAAATCAATTTCCAACCCGTGGTCGGCACCCCATTGCTGGCCTTCCTGCTTTATGCCATTATAAGCCACCACCACTCTGTTTCCACTCAACCCGCGTATAACAGGTTTGCTCACCCCAACCCCCGTGCTGTATGCCGAAATGCCAGAAATTTTCTCCATGCTTTTTACCAACGAAGTGCTGCCTTGTCGTTGCAAAAAATGATTGTCGATATGCTGAACCTGAATGGAGTTGTTTTTAAAATCAGACTTATCGGCTGAGGTTTCAATAACCACTTGGTGCAATTCGTTGATGGATTCTTCCAACACAAAATTCAAATTTCTGATATCTTCTTGCACTTCTATATCTGCATGTTGGGCATGAAAACCCACATGGGTAATATGTAAATGGTAATGTCCGTTCTTAACGTTTTTTATTACATAAAACCCTGAGGTGTCGGAAAAAACAACCTGATGAGTTTCGTGTATTTCAACTTCAGCATAGCCCAAAGCAATGCCGCTTTCTGCAGTAATTCGACCTGAAATAGTGTGCTGTGCCAATGCAAATTCAACCGAAATTACGGTTAAAAAAAAGAATAGAAATTTTCTCACTTACTTTACCTCAATATCAATTTTCAACACGCTTTGGTTGTCATCATTATCCAACGCCCGCACAATAAATTCGTAGTTTCCGGCTGTTGACAGGCTAAAGTTTTGGTTAAAACTAAAACTCTTATCCGACGTGCCAACAAGGTCAATATCGTCCTCAAATTCAGATGTTCCGCTACTTTGAACGTTGACAATTTGATATGAAATCTCTTGTAAATCAATATCATCGTCAACCAAGAAGCTAATATTAAACGACTCGCCGGCAATGGTTTTAATACTGCTGGTGGTGTTAGAAAATTGAGGTTGGCCGCTGTTGGTTATAAAAAACTCAGAAACCGAAATATCCGAGCGATTCCCTGCTTTGTCTAAGGCAGAAACCTCCAGATGATATGGCCCCGCACTTGCATTTTGAGGAATAAAAATGGTTTGTACCAAGTTTTCCTTTGTTCCGGATAATGTAAGAATGTTGTTGTATTCAAACCGAACATTGGCTTTTTGGTGGCTGTGGCCTTCAAAATTATGATGAATTTCGATATACGCCTCGCTTAATTCGAGGTTGTCATTAAAACCAAGATTCAATGTTAAACTGTCACCGGCAACAACTGTGTTCCCGTTTAAAAATTCAGGTGTATTTATGGTTGGTTTGGTGTTGTCTGTGTCCGGTTTATCATTGCATGAAACTGCAAACAGCGTTATTGACGCCAAAAAGGCATTAAAAAATTTTGTTTTCATTTTTGATGAATAAGTAAATAAATTGAAAAATAATCCGCTTGATTCGGCTGATTTTACTTACATCATTGGAGGTGCTCTACCCCTTTTTTTATCAAGAAATGAGCTTTTAACGGTGTTTTTTATTTGGTTGAAACAAATTGCATCTTCCGGCAATAAATGTTCGATGCTTGAGGAGGCAATAAGCCCCGGTTGTTTTGAAAAATGCAGACAATAATCGCAGTCGGTAGGTTCGAAATGAGAGCTGCAATAATGGGCAGATGTTTCTTCACAGTCGGTTTCATGTACTTGAGAAAAATGATGCAGCGTGTGCAGGGTTTGAGACAATACCCACACCGTCAGAAAAAAGCCTACGGAAACTCTTTTTAACACGACACCTATTTGCGGCAAAAATAGCAGTAAGATTTGAAATTGGTATAGCAGGAAATTAGGTTGGAAGTAAACTTCTTAAAAATCATTACAAAAGAGATGCAATAGCCATTGGGTGACGTTATTCTCCGTTTTGATACCTTCGGCTAGCTTGGGGTAGTAACGGGGTGTTATGGGTTGTATGCTCATGGTTAATCTCTCCAAATTTCTCCGGTATTGTCAATTGCACATTGATAAAGTTTTTCAAACCATTTAAGCAAAAATTTCATATTTCGTGTATTACCATCATAAAAAGACTCAATCTCTAAAAGAAAAGCACTTATCCAGTATTTATCATTTGCAGTTGCATCATCCTCTATGGCCTTCAAGATATTCCAGATTTCCGGATTATCTTCATCGTAGATTACTTTTTCACCAAGGCTATCCAGTATTGGATAAAGCGTATTATGGAAATCATCAATAATGGATTGATAGGCTGCATAATCGGCAACAATATGTTCGTGGTTATATGGATTTATATTGGGAGCGTGAGGAGTATTGGGGTAAGATATTAAGAAAGATGCTTCCGAATTGGTATAATCCCAAAACTTTCTAGCAAGGTTGCTATCTACCGAATCAATCCAACAAAACAATAAAGCCAATGAATCTGAAGCAAAATTAGCGTGAAAAGCATTCTCATCATTGTTATAGAAGCACGTAAATTCAACTAAACGGCCCATAATTATAAATTTTTAAGGGTTAAATAATAAAACGATTCTATTAATTCATCGTGGTTTATATTAAAACTTGGTCATACTGAGTAACACCCAACGAATTAAGCAAAAATAAAAGTGTTTACAAAAGAGATGCAGCGGCAATCCTCTGCATGACGGCATTTGTTATCGTCATGCTGAGCAAGGCGAAGCATCTCAAATACCTAAAATATTCGGTTTTGCGGAAACTAATACATTACTACAGAGTACACACAAAATACGCAAAGAAATTTTTGTGACCTTTGTGTGTTCTCTGTGTACTTTGTGGTTTTGTCTATCAATATTGTTTTGGTATAGATTGAATATAGGAAAAAAAATACGCCTCAAAAGTAATCACCAAAGAGATGCAGCGGCAAGCCTCTGCATGACGGCAAAACAACACCGACACCCGACAGTTATTGGGTAATGTTCTCGAAAATAATTAACCGCCTAAGCCAGCAAAATCAATTGCAGCTTTTACGAATTTTACAAAAAGAGGGTGTGGGTTGTCCACTGTGCTTTTTAGCTCAGGGTGAAACTGCACACCAATAAAATAGGGATGGTTGGGTAGTTCTACAATCTCCACCAAATCATTTTCGCTGTTTACTCCTGTTAGCTTCATGCCTTTGGCTATGTATTGCTTTTTGTATTCGTTGTTAAATTCAAAGCGATGTCTGTGCCTTTCAGAAATAGAGGTTTTGCCATAAATTTTATAGGCAAGACTCCCTTTTTCGATGGTGCAACTATAAGCACCCAAACGCATGGTGCCACCCATGTTTTTCAGTTTCTTTTGGCTTTCCATTTTGTCTATTACCGGATGTTTGGTGCGTTTATTCATTTCAGTGCTGTGGGCATCTTTTAAGCCTACAACGTTTCTTCCAAACTCAATAACAGCACACTGCATTCCAAGGCAAATTCCGAAAAATGGAATGTTGTTTTCGCGAATGTATTTTATGGCATCAATTTTTCCTTCAATGCCTCTATCGCCAAAACCCGGAGCCACCAATATGCCATGCAAACCTTTTAGTTTTTCGGCCACATTTTCGGCACTCAATGTTTCCGAATGGATGCTTATAACGTTTACCTTGCACTCATTTACTGCTCCGGCGTGGTTAAATGCCTCATTGATAGATTTATAGGCATCCTGAAGTTCCACATATTTCCCAACCAATCCAATGTTGATTTCGGTTTTTGGATGATCAAGTTTAAACAGAAAATCTTTCCAGTTTTCTAAATCCGGGTCGTTTTTGCTGCTCAATCTCAGTTTGGCCAAGGTCACCTTGTCCAATTTTTCTTTGAGCATAACCAGCGGCACCTGATATATAGATGAAACATCGATTGATTCGATAACCGCATTTTGGTTTACGTTACAAAACAACGCCACTTTTCGTCGAATCTCCGGTGTTAGTTTATGTTCGGTCCTGCACACCAATATATCGGGCTGTACCCCCATTTCTTGCAACCCTTTCACACTGTGCTGAGTGGGTTTGGTTTTTAATTCTCCGGCAGCTTTTAGATAAGGTATCAAGGTAAGATGGATAACACACGAATCATCATGACCCAGCTCCCAACGCAATTGTCGCACGGCCTCAATGTAAGGCAAAGACTCAATATCTCCCACTGTGCCGCCCAATTCAGTTATTACCACGTCATATTCGCCACTCTCTCCAAGAAGTAACATACGGCGTTTTATTTCGTCGGTAATATGCGGAATTACCTGAACAGTTTTACCCAAGTATTTTCCTTTTCGTTCGTTGTCTATTACGGTTTGATAGATTTTTCCGGTAGTAACGTTATTAGCCTGCGAGGTGGCAATATTCAAAAAGCGTTCGTAATGACCCAAGTCCAAATCTGTTTCTGCACCGTCATCTGTAACGTAACATTCGCCATGTTCGTAAGGGTTCATGGTGCCTGGGTCAACGTTTATGTATGGGTCAAATTTTTGGATGGTGGTAGAATAGCCACGAGCCTGTAAAAGTTTTGCCAACGAAGCGGCAATGATTCCTTTTCCTAATGATGATGTTACGCCACCCGTAACAAAAACGTATTTTGCTTTCTTCATATTCATAAAAAGCAGGTTTTTTTACCGCTCCTGCTTACGCTATTGTACGGGATGCAAAGGTACGTATTGCAATTTCCTGACAGAACAAAGAATCTAACGGCTTTTCAAGATGTTTTCAACAGCCTTTAAATCTTCGATGGTGTCCACACCAATGCTGTCATTTTTGGTTTTGATGGCCGCCACAACATAATGATTTTGAAGCCAACGAAGTTGCTCCAATTTCTCTGCTTTTTCCAATGCCGACTCAGAAACTGTTTTAAGAGAAAGTAATACTTCTACCGAAAAAGCATACAACCCAATGTGTTTGTAATAATCCGTATAAGCCAACGGATTGTCCACCTTTTCGCGGATAAATGGAATGGGTAAACGGCTAAAATAAAGAGCATCGGCCACACCTTCTTCAAAATCGGTCAAAACGGCTTTTACCACGTTTGGATTGTTTAATTCCTCCTGATTATCAATTTTTTTAACCAACGTGGCAATGTCTGTATCGTCATCCTCAAAAACGTCTATCAACCTATTAATGTCCGTTGGATTTACCAGTGGCTCATCACCCTGCACATTTATAACCACTTCATATTCCTCTCCCCCATCCATCAGGCGTTCAACACATTCTATTATGCGTTCCGTACCGTTTTGGTGGCTCGCCGAGGTCATACACACATTACCATCAAACGATAACACGTGATCAAATATTCGTTGGTCGTCGGTGGCCACAATCACATCGCTGGCATTGCTTTTTAGACATTGCTCATACACACGTTGAATTAAAGAAACACCATTTATTTTTTCCAATGGTTTGCCCGGAAATCTCTCTGATTGAAAGCGAGCCGGAATGACAATTAAACTCTCCATTATTTCTGAGTATCTTGAGGGGTAAGTGATAAGTTTTCTAAATCTCTGTCGAAAAGATACAAGCCTCCCTTGTCAGCTCCAATCATTTTAAGTTTGTCGTTGATGGTTCTGGCCAAGCCCTCCTCCTCTATTTGCTCCGAAACATACCATTGCATAAAGTTGTGGGTGGTATAATCCTTCTCTTTTAAACATACATCCACCACATCGTTGATGGATTGTGTAACCATAATTTCATGATTTAGCAATTCTTCAAACACCAAGTTGATGCTTCCAAAATCTACCGGAGGAGCATCCAATTTGGCAATAATTGCCTTGCCTCCACGCTCATTTACAAATTTCACAAGCTTAAGCATGTGCATTCGCTCTTCATCGCTGTGAGCATACAAAAAACTGGCAACACCATTAAATCCTTGATTCTCTGACCATGAAGCCATGGCCAAATAAAATTGTGAACTCTCGGCCTCCAACCGAATTTGGTCGTTCAACGCTATTTCAACTTTTTTCGAAATCATGTGGCAAAGATAGGTTTTGAAAAAGTGATGCCATTAAAAATAATTTTTAATAGACAATACTACCTCTCAATACGTCGATGTCATATCCTCATCCACACAAATGATAAAATCGGCTCTGCCACGATGTTCTTTGTCGAGCTTAGAAACATCGCTTTGGCTGACGGTGGCAATGGTTTTTACGGAGATTTCGGGAGCATATTGGTTGAGATACCAAACTATTCCTTCGTGAAAATCAGTATGAAAGCTGCCGTTGAAATGCAAAAATTTGGTTGTCTTGCTCGCATTGGCTTTTAACGCTTCAATAATAAAATAAGCCATGGTGGCATCTTTTATTGCTTGAGCTTTTACAAGCCTCGAACTTCCATGTCCACCCATCATCTCCAATATCTTTTGGTATTGCGGTAAACTTGAATCAAAGGTTATAGGCAACGGTGCTATCCAACTCTTTTCTTCGTTTGAAAGGCTATCGAGACCAGCAAAATCTTTTTTATAAACCAAACTTGCATACCTCCGTGGAATGTTTGTTGCACAAAAATGCACTCCAGAATCTTTGGCAAAATCCACCAATGGTTTGTAGTCGGTTTTATAATTGGGCCACAAACGAGCCAACGTGTCAAAAGCCTTTTGGTTGATGCTGTCAAACAAATACAAATCCAACTCGTCTTGATTATCTCGCTCCACCATTTCGGCACCAAGAAGCAGGCAATTTCCTACCTTTTGATAATAGTCTTTGGTCAATTCCAGCTCCAACCAATGCGAAATGGGATTGTCGTGAAACTCGCCAAAACAGGTAACATCGGCTTTTGAAAGCGATTTTACCATTTTTTTATAGCTTACCTTTTTGCCTTTCGAGTTGTATATCACATATCCCGTTTTGTTTTGCGAAAAGCCAAAAATGGCAATAGCCGAAAGAACCGCGGTTACCAAATATCTCATGACCTATTTGCTTAGATTTTCGAATAAATAATCGGTGATTTTTTGATACAGATGCACCCTATCCGGCCCTGAAACATTGTGCGGGTGATGCGGATAAACGAAATAATCTAAGTTTGTATTTCCACTTTGAATATTCTTCTGCATAAATAAAAGGCTGTGCTGCCAAAGCACTACATCATCTTGCCCACCATGTATCATCAACAATTTACCCTGTATTTTATCTGCATAGTTCAACAAATTGTTGTTTTTATATCCTTCGGGGTTTTCTTGAGGAGAATCCATATATCGCTCGGTGTACATTATTTCGTAGTATTCCCAGTTAATAACCGGCCCTCCGGCCACTCCTACTTTAAACGTACCCGGTTTTCGGGTCATAAGCGAGGTAGTCATAAATCCGCCGTAGCTCCAGCCGTGTACTCCCATTCTATCGGCATCCACCCACTGCTGCGTTTTGAGCCAATTTACTCCAGCTAATTGGTCGTCCATTTCCAATGTAGCCATTTGTCGGTGAACGGCACTTTCAAATGCAAAACCTCTGTTGTCAGAACCTCTGCCATCAATGGTAAAAACAACATATCCTTGCTCTGCCAAATATTGATACCACAAATTGGCTCCACCCAACCAAGAGTTTGTAACTAACTGAACATGAGGTCCATTATATAAATAAACAATGACCGGATATTTTTTTGATGGGTCAAAATTGATGGGTTTAAACACCCGATAATACAGCTCCACACTTTTGTCGGTAGATGGAATTGAGCCAATTTCCATTTGACCAAGTTTGTAGTCTTTTAGCGGGTTTTCTGCCGTTTTTAATACAGAAATAATATTTCCCGCCTCGCCCAAAATTCTCACTTCACGAGGGGTAATAGTGCTACTAAAATTGTCAATAAAATGCACATTGTTCGGACTTGCACTTATGGTGTGTGTTCCTTCATTGTTGGTAAGCTTGGTCATTTTCTTGGCATTTTTAACAGATACGGCATACAAATCTCTGTTTAGCGGAGATTCTTTGGTGCAAGTAATATAAATGAATTTACCGTCATCGCTAAATCCATGAAACTGCGTTACAACCCATTCCCCTTTTGTCAACTGATCGAGCAATTTGCCTTCGGTATTGTACAGATACAAATGGTTGTATCCGTCTCGCTCGCTCCACCAAACAAACTCGTTAGGGTTTTTAGTAAAAATCATCGGATGCTCAGGCTCAACATATTTGCTATTGGTTTCTTCAAAAAGGGTTTTTACAAAATCGCCCGTTTCCACGTTGTATTCATTCAGCCATAAGTGGTTTTGCTCTCGGTTTACAATAGCAATATAAACCGACTTTCCGTTCGGATTCCAAGAAATATTGGTCAAATATTGCTCCGCGGGTTCTCCTGTTTTAATGTAGATGGTTTTGCCTGTTTTTACATCATAAACACCCAGCGTAACATGATGACTTGGGTTGCCCGCCACAGGATATCTGATTTGTTTTGCGGTGGAAGGTTTCACGTCTAAATTATATAACGGATATTCGGTTACCATGCTTTCATCCATCCGATAAAAGGCCAATTTTTGTCCATCTTCGCTCCAAAACATTCCACCATTTATGCCAAATTCATTTCTATGAACTGATTGGCCATAAACAATGCCATTGCCTCCATCGGTGGTTATCTGCTTTTTGTTTACAAACAAGTTTTCTGACTCAACATGGGCGAAATTTTTGCTTTTCCAATGTATGTCTAAATGGCTCATATCCACGCCATCCAAATCAACCAATCGGCTTATTTTTTTATCACCCGAATGGTATTCGTAGTATTTTTTTTGATGATAAAATCGGAAAGTTTGGCGAGAAGTCCAGGTACCACGTGGCAAAGACTTCAATGAATCTATGTCCTTTTCAAATCGATGAAGGGCTGCATCGATATCTTCGGTAGAAATCATTTTTACCAAATTAATATTTGTGAGGTCGATGGTTACCATTTTCCAAACCCTGTCTCCCGATTCGTTGGTGTCAACATAGGCATAATTGTCATTGTCTGCCCACTGAAGTTGCTCTACCCCACTCGGATAAAGTTTGTAATTAAAGGCATCCTTCATGGTAAGCATTTTGCTCTGAGCAAAACTGCCAACCGAAATAAAAAAGGAAACTACTGCTAATGCTATTCTCAATTTCATTGATAAAAACGTTTTCGGCAAACTTAGTTTTTTTCGGCTATTGAGAATAACAAATGGCGATAAGTGCCACCGAAAAGTCGTTATTCTTTGCCGGGTTATATTTCTTCTTGCTTAAAGTTTTAATCTTGTGCCTATGAGCCAATGTCAGTAATATAGCCGTCAAAAGCCCAAAATAAAGGATTTCTTTTGCGAACAACTTTACCCCTAATTTTTTTTGACAGTTGTTTTTTTTTGAATAGCGAGATTAACAAAAATATTTTTATAACTTTACCAATATTTTGTTTGTTATTTCACATTGCGTATGAAAAAAACTATTACACTTAGCTTATTCTTGTTGGTAGCTTCTGCGGGCGTTTTTGCCCAAAGTTTGGTATCCGGATTTAAAATAAAAGATGATGTATCTGTGGCCAATTTAACCTCAAAACATGGCAAAGTTTCTGCCCCTAAAAGCTGTGGCAGCGATACGATATTGTATGGTAGATATAAAGGTGATACGCTTCGTGCCATTAATATTTCTCAAGGATATAGGTTGGGGCAATATTACGAATCACCCGACAGCATTACCATTTCCGGCTTCGATTTTTATGGTTGGGTAACGACCCCTAATGTAAAAAAGGTTACGGTTTATTGTCATATTTACAAACCCGGACCCGATAGTTTGCCAACAGGTTCTCCCATTAGAAGCGATACTATTGTGGTGACCGACAATTTTGGCGGAGGCACATTGACAGGACTAAAGAAACGTGCCACTTTTCAGCCATACAAAACCAATGAAGCGTATGTGCTTGTGGTAGAAAGTAATGATACGGCTCGTGTGGGCATTGTTGTTAATGATTATGTGTGGGGAGATGGGCAAGCTGAAAATCTTGGACTAGGTACTGTTGGAGGAAGATGGTATCATGGTCTTGATTTGAATATTGGAGGTATTACCCTTGATTGTGATGTCATTCTTGAACCGTATGTGCAATATGACATTCACAACGATTTCAGCTTCGACAATTGCTTTAAAAGCGGAGATACCATTGAGTTTACCAATAAATCCTCCAAATTTTATTCCAGCAGAGTCTATAACGTTTATACCTACTCAGGCATTGAATACTACTGCCATCGATGGTCGTTTAGCACTATTGGCGGATATGTTAGAGCAATAGATTATACCCGAATATTCCCAACAGAAGCCAACAATGAAGTAATGCTTATAAGCACCATTTATCAGAGCTACAATTTCTCGCAGTGTATAGATACCACTATAAAAACCTTAAACTATCAACCTTCCGATGTAAAATTTGGCGGCGACAAAACCATTTGTTCGGGCAATTTTGGCACCATGACGGGCAGTAGCTCCGGTCAAATATATTGGTATAACACCCCGTCAGACACCGGAACTATTTTTATTGGAAATACCTACGTGAGTGATTCGGCATTGCAGGAAACCTCAACCAAATATGCTGAAGCACACAACGGGGAGTGCAAAAGCAAGCGAGTAAAAAATAAGATAGACGTAATTGAAACACCCAAAATTACTGGGGTTGAACACGACTCTGTTTGCCTAAATAGTATGGCTAATCTTATTGCTCACACCAGTGCCGGAACCGTGAGGTGGTATGCGGATTCAACAACATTAAATCCGGTAGGTTCTGGAGAAGTTTTTCAAATTGGTCCGTTAGATAGCGACACCTTTTTGTATGCTCAAGCCGTGAATGGACAATGCTCAGAAAATGAGCGATTTAAAGTGTTGGCCTACGTCAATGCGGCCTTTGCCCCAGCCGACCCAACCGTTGGGAACGACACAGCTATCTGCCTTTTAGACGGAAGCATTACGCTTGTTGCCAACGGAAATCAAACCCTTCGTTGGTTTGATGTGGCCGCCGGAGGATCTCCCATCGACACCGGAACCTCCACAATTTTTAAACCTAAAAAACGAGGTACTTTTTACAAATACGTTGAATCGTTTGATGGCAAGTGTGCCAGCAGTAGGTTGCCTATAAAAGTGGTTGTGTCGCATTTTGATGTACTGCAGGGATTGGCAAATCAAAGTGCATGTGCCGGAGACTCTGTGGGCATTGACTATGCATCTATATTTGGTGGTATGGATTGGTTTAAAACCCCAACCGGAGGCAATTCTGTTTTTTCAGGAAAATCGAGAGCATTTTACAACATTAGCAAAAACGATACTTTTTATCTGGAAACTTCCGAAAACGGCTGCAAAGACACTCAACGATATAAATGGAGCTATGAGGCCATACCTTTCGGAAAAATAATTTCAAAACAGTTGGACAATCAACAATGCGACGGTATCACTCCAACTTTGATGGTTAATGCCGATTTGGGTGAGGTGGTTTGGTATGATGCCGATGGAAAAAACGAGCTTTACAGAGGAAATAATTTTGTGACAAAACCTATCAAAGAAAGCACCTCTTTTTGGTACAATATCGACAACAGAGGATGCAAAACTCCGCTTCAACAGCACAATATTACATGGAGAATTATGCCTGATGCCAACTTCGATTATCAAGTGGCGTGGCGTGATGTAATTTTGGCTTCAAGATTCATAAATCAAGGCGATTATATTTGGAATTTTGATGATGGAACCGACACCAGCATGGGTACTGATGTAACGCACCACTATTATGTTGATGGCGATTATAACGTTTCATTGATTGTTGCTTCGCCCTATAATTGTATTGATACAGTTACAAAAACCATTACCATCAATTCGGTTGGTGTAAAAGACATTTCGGCAGATTTTTATTTTGACATTGCACCCAACCCGAACAACGGACACTTTTGGATACTCTTAAAAAATGATTTCTTGGCTGATGAGGTGTTGGTTTACGATATTACCGGAACGTTGGTTTATCAGAAAACAAACAATTTGGATGGTTCAAAAATTGCAATCTCGTTGCCCCAACTATCAAAGGGAGTTTATTTTATTCAGGCTTATAATAAGGAAATTGCTGTTTCAAAACGGTTTATTGTTGAGTAGAAAGGGTTGTTCGTGAAAACGTTTAGTTTGTAGCTAACACAAAAATGTACGCTGTTTTCTTAAAGCTCAGATTTCATTTTTTTTTTAGAACAACCTCAATTTAAAATTTAAAATTCAAAGCTAAAAGGAAGAAAGGCCTTGGTAGAATAAGTGGTATAAATCCTCCCCATTTTCCCTTTTATCAAAATAGAAATTTTGTTTTTCTGACGCGTTTCAATGTCACTCAACACCTGCAAACACGCCCCGCATGGCGGAGCAAAATCAAATTCAACAGGTTTTGAAGGTTTTATGGCAATGGCAATTTCTGTTATATCATCGTTCGGGAATTGTGCTTTGACAGCAAATGCAGCCACCCGCTCGGCACACAAACCACTCGGAAATGCGGCATTTTCTTGATTGTTCCCAATAACTATTTTACCCGATTTAAGCCTGATAGCTGCCCCAACTCCAAAACCGGAATACGGGTAATAGGCATTGTTTATGGCTTTTTCGGCATGTGTTATCAATTCTCTTTTATCATCCGCTAATTGGTTTTCTTCAAAAACAGTTATCTCACTTTCTACTTTTATTTTCATTTTATTCAAACCTCTTGTTTAGCTTTTTCAATAATTTCTTAGCGAGTTTTTTTGATTTCCCGTATCCATCTTTTGTTACGTCGTTCAAATATTTATTTAGTTCAGTTGTCTCATCCTTTTCAGTTAACCTCATTGTGCAATCAATAGAGTACTTTTTATACTTTTTGTTTAGATAAGGATTCAAGTCATAAAGGCGGGCATACATTCTTATTAGATCCACATCTTGTAATGCGAAATTTTCAACATGACATAACCAAAATAATAACAATTCCTCCTGCATTATTATACCTCCAAAATAGTTCGCCGCCTCTATCATTGCATTTTCTAAAGGTAAACTGTGCGTGTACAATGAATCTACTTTCTGAATTTTCAAAACCACTTCAAACGTTCTTTCAGCTACCGAACGTGGATCTTCAGCATACTCGAAAATAAAATCATGCCAAGCCATATAATACTTTTTCATTTCTCCAAAGTTCTTGGCATACATTAAATTAGATGTTATCCAATAAAAAGGCATTCTTCCTGCAATCCATTCGTTTTGAACAGGATGAAAATCATATCTATGTTTTAGATATTTTAATGCCTGACTATTTTGCCCGCTAAAAACCATTTCAAAAATTACCCAACTCATATCCTCACCATAATCGAAATGTATTGTATCATTATCTTTGAAGATTGTATCCAAAATTAAAAATTTATTAATTTGGGGGTCATATTTTCCGATAATCACAGTATCTATTTTCTGTAATCTATAAATATGTGTAGAAGCTTCATAATCCAATGTATCAGTCATTTGAACCCATTCATCGCAGTAGGTATAAAAAAGCTCCAAATCATATTTTTTGTAAAACAAAATCATATCTATTAAAGCTGCTCGATATTGCCAAAGGCCTTGCAGTTTGCTTAGGTAGAATGATTTGCTAAAATAAATTTGAGCTCTATCTAATTCATTGTTTCGTTCATAAAAACTTCCTAATCGATGGTATCCAACCGCCATCAAGTTTTGATTTGCATATTTCTCGGCCAGTTTTAGTCCTTTGTTTATGGAGTCAAGTTCATTGATTAATTCTATATCTGGCTCATTTTCACCCAAAATGTTGTATAATTTTTCGATATACAGCGAATCCTGCACACTTATTTGAGCGAAACTATTTTGAACATTTCCCCAAACAATTAAAAACAAAACGGCGATTAAATTTTTCAATAGGAAGCAATTATCAGCAATCGAAATTAGCACTTTTATGCCTACCATTCGCATTTGCCCCTAAATTTGTGGCCTTGAAACAGATAGCATCAATTCTTGTCTTACTAAAAAATTATCGCTCAAACATTGGGCGATACATATTTTTTAACCTAATAGCTTCCTTTTTTTCTCTGTTTTCCATTGCCTCCTTAATTCCTTTTTTGGCTGTTATTTTTAATACCGGTGAAGGTCTTGACACCTCAAAAGCTACCGGAAATCTTGGAAAATTAGACGATTTTTTGCGAAATTTCATTTCTGAAAAAGGGAATTTAACCAGCCTTTATTATTTCAGTGGTGCTATCATTATTTTATTCTTGTTGAAGAATTTTTTCAATTATATGTCTTTTTACAACATCGCCTACACCCGCAGTGCTGTGGTGCGAGACTTGCGAAAAAGAGTGTATGAAAAATTGGTTGACCTACCGGTTTCTTTTTACAGCAAAGAGCGAAAAGGAGACATTATTTCGCGACTAACCAACGACGTAAAAGAAATGGAATGGGGCGTGATTGGTGCCATAGAAATGCTTTTTAAACACCCATTTTACATCATTATTTATATAATAAGCCTACTTCTAATTAGTTGGAAACTTACGGTTTTTGCCGTTTTAATTTTGCCTATAAGTGGCTACATAATCAGCCGCATAGCTAAACGGTTGAAAGGCACGGCACAAAAGGGTCAGAAGAAGTTGGGAGAAGTGATAAATGTGGTGGAAGAAACGTTGGGAGGACTTAAGGTTATTAAAGCCTTTAATGCCGAAAACCAGCTAAAAACCTTTTTTTCATCCAAAAATGAAACTCATTTTGGTTTGATGGTAAAACTGCACCGCAAAGAATTGGCGGCCTCACCCATTAGCGAGTTTTTGGGTTCCGTGGTTATCAGTGCCATTTTGATGTTTGGTGGTGCCATGGTGCTGAACCAAACTGATGCCATTGACGGCAAATATTTTATTGCTTACATCACCATATTTTCCCAACTAATTACTCCGGCCAAATCACTTACCGAATCGTTTTTTAGGGTTCAAAAAGCCTCGGCCAGTTTTGAACGACTTGATGAAATTTTATTGGCTGAAAATCCGATAGCCGAACCCCGAAATCCGAAGAAAATAGAGCATCTTACTGAAAAAATCAGTTACCAAAATGTTCAATTTAGCTATGCCGAAAAACAGGTAATTAACAACATAAGTTTCGACATAAAAAAAGGTCAAACCGTGGCTCTTGTCGGAGCCAGCGGTGGTGGCAAATCCACTTTGGCCGACTTGCTTCCTAGATTTTACGACACCAACAGCGGTGGTATTTTTATTGACAAAATCAATATTAAAGATCTTGAAACTGAAAATTTGCGAGGTTTAATGGGCATTGTAACACAAGAACCCGTTTTGTTTAACGATTCTGTATTAGAAAACATCCGACTTGGAAACAAAACAGCAACACTTGAAGAAGTAGAAAGAGCAGCCAAAATTGCCAATGCACATGAGTTTATTTCAAATCTCGAAGACGGATACGAAACGGCCATCGGCGATAGAGGTGGTAAACTAAGCGGCGGCCAACGCCAGCGGTTGGCCATTGCCCGAGCCGTTTTGAAAAATCCCGAAATATTGATTTTGGATGAGGCCACCTCGGCACTCGACACCGAATCAGAAAAACTGGTGCAAGAGGCCATTGAAAAACTCATGCAGGGCCGTACTTCATTGGTTATTGCTCATAGATTATCTACCATTCAACATGCCGATTTAATCTTGGTAATTGTGGAAGGACAAATAGCCGAACAGGGCACGCACAGCCAGCTTTTGAATCAAAATGGGGTGTATAAACGATTGGTGGACATGCAAGGTTTTGCTTAAAAATGAAATACAAACGACTGACTATACACGAATTAGAAAAACTGGAAAAAGAGTTTATTGAGTTTCTTGTTATCAACGGAATTGAGGCGAAAGACTGGGAAAAAATAAAACAGGAATCGCCAACCAACACCGAACAAATCATCGAAAATTTTAGTGATGTGGTGCATGAATCCACGCTACGAAAAGTCGAATACCTGCAACTCATTTTGCCACACCAACTGCTTTGTTTCTACTGCCAACCCAACCAAATTGTGTTGGTGGGATTGCAAAGCACAACAACCGATTTTACCCAAATAAAGAGTTTGGAAGATATTGATTTTTCAAATCCGGAATTTGAACTTTTCACCCAAACAAAAAGTTATAGTAAACCTCGCGAAATGGAGTTGTTTGACCTGATAAACTCGGGTGCCGGAATTGCAGATAACACCTTATTTACTATGCTTTGCGGCAAGCTATCATGATATCGTTAAAAAAAATATTGAACACCCAACAAATTCGCGATGCGGATAACTACACCATTCAAAACAAACCCATCGGGTCTATAGATTTGATGGAAAATGCAGCCAACGCTTTTGTTCATTGCATCGAAAATAAAATTGATAATGGCCAAATGGCCATTGTTTGTGGCATGGGCAACAACGGTGGTGATGGTCTTGCAGTAGCCAGAATATTAAAAAACAGAAACATTTTGGTAAAATGTTTTTTAGTTAAACACAGAACAGAATGCACAGCCGACTGCCAAATAAACCTTGAGCGGTTGGGTCAGGTGGAATTCATAGAATCAGAAAATAACCTGCCGAACTTTGCAGAATTCACTCTGGTTATTGATGCTCTTTTGGGTTCAGGTCTCACGGGCGAGGTTTCCGGTTTGATGGCAAGGGTTATTGACCGAATTAATGAAACCGCCCAACAAATCATTTCCATCGATTTGCCTTCGGGCCTTCCTTCTGATGGCATAGCTCAATCTCAAAGCATTATTCGGGCTGATTTGGCAGTGAGTTTTCAACGACCCAAATGGTCATTTTTTATGCCCGAAAATGGGTCGTTTGTAAAAGAATGGACAACCGTTGAGATTGGTCTTAATGAAGATTTTATCCAAAATCAAACAACAGAAAAGTATGTGCTGGACAGCAGAATTGAACATTGGGTAAAGCCGAGAAACAGGTTCTCGCACAAAGGAACCTATGGCCACGCCCTTATTATGGCCGGAAGTTATGGAAAAATGGGTGCTGCCGTTTTAAGCACCCGAGGGTGTATGCGAGCCGGAGCAGGATTAACCACGGCCTACGTGCCAAAATGTGGCTATCAAATCATGCAAATTGCGGCACCCGAAGCCATGTGCATGACCGACGAACGGGAGGAAAGGTTAGCTCATTTACCCAATACGGAAATATATTCTGCAATAGCCATTGGGCCGGGTTTAGGCGTGGATAGCTCTACCGCAAGTATGGTGCGGCAGTTGCTCAAAAACACACTCCAACCAAAAGTTTTGGATGCCGATGCCCTGAACATTTTAGCTGAAAATAAGGATTTGCTGAATATGTTAGATTCTTCGTGCATTCTAACACCTCATATAAAAGAGTTTGACCGATTGGTGGGCTACAGCAGCAACAGCTTAGAGAGAATGGAAAAACAACTTCATTTTTCAAAAAAACACGATTGTATTGTCGTTTTAAAGGATGCCCATACTATTATTTCAACACCAGACGGCCAACAGTTTGTGAACACTACAGGCAATGCGGGTATGGCCACTGGAGGCAGTGGTGATGTGTTGACAGGCATTTTGACCGGACTGCTCGCACAAGGCTATAGTGGTGTGGAAGTGTCTTTGATTGGCGTTTATTTTCATGGAAAAGCCGGCGATGAAGCCTCTAAAAGGAAAGGACAATCCGCTCTTTTGGCCGGAGATATAATTGATGCGTTGAGGATTGAGGGGGGGATTAAAATGAGTCAGAAAATATTCTGATAAAGATCCTATTTATCGACCCATTCTTTTCGATTAATTTTACCTGAATATTGAGAATTCTTTTTACCTCATAAAACACCCTTGAGTGTATGGTTTTAATGTATCCTATACTCTTACCCAACCTGAGTACCTTAACAGCGGCGGGATCAAACTCATTATTTGGTTCGAGCTCATAAGATAATATATCTCCGACATTCACGTCCCCTGCTGACAATTTGAAGTGAGATAAACCAGATATCTCAGTTACAAAATTTAATTTTTTACTTGGTCTAAAATGTGCCAAAAACTCAAAGTTATCTGTCGGCAATAATCCCTGAGTTTGTGCCAACATATAAAACCTATCATCAAGGTTGCTATTTTCAACTTCCCAAAAACTGTAAAAATTTATTGTGTCGGTTCTTTCTGTTTTTATTATCCGTTGACCAAAAATTTCAATAACATTCCGGTTATAAATCGTCCTATAATCAGGGAATCCTTCGTATGGAGTAAACCCTTTCTTTTTTGCCTCTTCAACTCCAGATTCAATATAATTAAACCTTACTCCATCTATCTGATTCCGACGAATGACTCCAACGATAATTCTTCTATCCCCTCGACTTTTTCTCCAAGTCAAATATATGTTACCTATTTTATTCAACCAGATTTAATATTTTTTGGACACGCAAATTAATAATTTTAATCATTAGTTCCTTTCTATAATCAGGCAGCTTATTTGGTTCTAACTCCAAGGGCAAATTCGAATCAATATTTGAAATTAAATTTTCTAGACTTTCTGATAAATATAAACTCCTAATTCTTTTAATTGTTTTCACAATGGTAGAATCAAATTCATCACGAAGATTAGCTACAAGTTCGAAATGTCCTACTTTCTTCATATTCCAATGAATTTCAGACTTTCCTCGATTAATGTAATCCAACAGTTCTTTATCATTTTTAAGCATACGCATAATACGTTCAACCTCTAATTCTCTACCGAGGCAACACCCACTATCATAAATAGGTGCGAAAATGTTTTCGGCTATCTCAGAATCGAAATGTAGGATAGGTTTAAAAATAGGCTTTATTTTACGTAAGGAACTCAATGTCCAATTTAGAATCTTCGAATTGATTTTTAAGAAAAGACCATTTTCAGAATTCTGAGAACCCTCTAGTTGATTAGTAATTTTTTCATATTCGACAATGACCCCCCAATTTTCCTGATGTCGATCCGAATTACCAATTATCGCATCAAAAATGATAGTTTCAACTAAATCAATTAGTATACTTTCGAGTTTAAACTTGGTCAGAGATTGTTGTATAAACTGAAACGTATATTTATTCTTGTCTAATGACGGTTTGTATCCCGAGTCGAAACCTTTAAGATAATATATCCCTTCAGTTAATTTATTTTTATCTAACTCAACCATAGATTCTGATAAACAACCCATGGATTGCTTATTTCTGAAATTTGAATCATAGCCGATATTATAATCAAGTATCCTAAATCCTAAAATTTGACCAATTTTTGATGCCACTATTTCTGACCAAAATTCTGTTGGGTACTTAACAGTTCCATCGTTATTAATTTTTGACCCTTTAAAAAAAAATTCTTTTTGATTATGAGAATTTATCACAAAACTCTTGTTCCTAGTTCCGCCCGTATTTTGATAGCTAATAAAATCCCAATCAGAAATATCAACAAAAATTGGTTTATATTTATCAATTTCACTCAAAATAGAGACATTTTAATAGTTAATTTTTTTGCTTGTAAAGTAACGTAAAAAAAATTAAGTAGTCTTCGCTCAATAATATTATTTTATAAACTTTGTGGCTTCAATTAATCATTTTTCCTAATGACTACAACCCTTAATCTTTAAAACTATTCACTAATTTCGCCGCCTAATTCAGAAAAATGGCATTACAGGCAGGTATTGTGGGCTTACCCAACGTTGGAAAATCAACTCTTTTTAATTGTTTGAGCAATGCAAAAGCTCAAAGTGCGAACTTTCCGTTTTGCACCATAGAGCCAAATATTGGTACCATAACAGTGCCCGACGAGCGTCTTTGGAAACTCGAACAACTGGTAAATCCAGAGCGTGTAGTACCCACCACCATTGAAATTGTGGACATAGCCGGATTGGTGAAGGGTGCCAGCAAAGGTGAAGGTTTGGGCAATCAGTTTTTGGGAAACATCCGAAACACCAATGCCATTATACACGTGGTGCGTTGCTTTGACGATGATAATGTTATTCATGTGGACGGAAGTGTTGACCCAGTGCGTGACCGTGAAATCATTGATACCGAGCTGCAACTAAAGGATTTGGAAACCATCGAAAGCCGTTTGCTGAAATCGCAAAAGGCTGCCAAATCGGGCGACAAAGTGGCTTTGAGAGAAGTGTCCATTATCGAAAAGGTAAAAAATCATTTAGAGCAAGGCAAATCCGTGCGAACATTGGAACTTGAAAGTGATGAAGCCGATTTTGCAAAAACACTTCAGCTCATTACCTCGAAACCCGTAATGTATGTATGTAATGTGGACGAATCTTCTGTTGTTTCGGGCAACAAGCATACGGCAAAATTTATTGAATCGGTAAAAGACGAAAACGCCGAAGTTCTTTTTATCAGTGCTGCAATTGAGTCTGAAATTTCAACCATGGAACGCGAAGACCAACTAATGTTTTTAGAAGAAATGGGCCTTCAAGTGAGCGGTGTTGGCCGACTTATCACGGCGGCTTACAAACTTCTGAACTACATAACCTATTTCACGGCTGGTGTTAAAGAAGTTCGAGCCTGGACCATCACCAAAGGCATGAAAGCTCCACAAGCTGCGGGTGTTATTCACTCTGATTTTGAGAAAGGCTTTATTCGTGCCGAGGTAATGAACTACAACGATTTTGTGGCTTTGGGTTCGGAAGCAGCTTGCCGCGATGCCGGAAAACTACGCATTGAAGGCAAAGAATACACCGTGGTGGACGGCGATATGATGCACTTTAGGTTTAATGTGTAAAAGAGCATGTTTCATCTAATGAAATATTTTTGAGCTCTAATGTTGCACTAACAACTTGAAACTACCTCTCAATTTTGAGCAAAAACACCCGTCACAATCCTCACTTTACCCTGCATATCATGCACTTGCCGTATGTTTTCAAAACCAAATTCAGAGAATAATTTGCTCATGGCTTCGGCATATTGTTCGTGTATTTCAAAATAGATTTTGCCGTTCGGTTTGAGGTTGGTTTGGGCATAACTCAATATAGCTCGATAAAACAATAATGGGTCTTCATTCGGCACAAACAACGCCAAATGCGGTTCAAAGTTCAGCACGTTTTCGCTCATTTCATTTTTGTCAGACTCTAACACATACGGCGGGTTGCTCACGATTATGTCAAACAAAGAATCGAATATACGGCTGGGTTGCAAAATGTTCTCTTGAAACAATTCCACCCTCCCGTTACTGATTTTTTTATTGTTAATCCCCGCTATTTCCAACGCTTCCAGCGAAATATCGCAACCCAAAACAACCCACGTTTTTCGGTTTTGGGCAATGGTAATGGGAATAATGCCGCTACCCGTGCCAATATCCAAAAGACTGAGGTTTGGCGTTTCGTTTTCGGTTAAAATTAAGTGTACCAACTCCTCCGTTTCAGGCCGCGGAATCAACACTGATGGATTTACGTAAAATTCATTTCCATAAAAATGGCTTTGACTTGTAATGTATTGAATGGGTTCGTGTTGTTTAAGCCTCCCGACTATTTCGTCGATTTTGGCTTGTTGATTTTCCGAAATTTCCTGACCAAAATGCAATAACATTTCGGTTTTGGTTTGCCCCAAAACGTACTCCATTACACTAAAAAACAGTATCTCTGCCTCTCTAATCGAATAAATTGACGACAACTCCTCCGCAAAATGCTGTTTTAGGCCTCTTAAAGTTGAATACATTTGCGGTCGAAATTAAAAAGCATTTGCAGAAAACCCACGAAAAATATATGCGACGGTGTTTTGAATTGGCTCAAAAAGGGTCTGTTTATGCACACCCAAATCCGTTGGTGGGGTCGGTGGTAGTTTTTGATAATAAAATTATTGGCGAAGGATACCATCGGGCTATTGGCGAAGCCCATGCAGAAGTGAATGCTATTCTTTCGGTTCAAAACAAAGAATTGCTCCCCAAAAGCACGCTATATGTGAATCTCGAACCCTGCTGTCATTACGGAAAAACACCACCATGTAGTGAATTAATAATAACTTCCGGGATAAAAAAAGTGGTGGTTTGCAACAAAGACCCTTTTGATAAAGTGGCTGGAAACGGCATTGCTCATTTAAGACAAAACGGGGTGGAGGTAATAGAAAATATTTTGCTGGAAGAAGGGCTTGACTTGAACCGTAGATTCTTTCGTTTTCATACAACTAAAAAACCCTTTATCATCTTAAAATGGGCAGAAACAGCGGATGGATTTATGGGTAGAAACAATGAAGAGGCTCGGTTATCCAAGAAAATAAGCAACCCTCTTTCGCAGCGATTGGTGCATAAACTTCGTGCAGAAAGTGATGCCATTTTGGTTGGCAAAAACACCGCCATTTTCGACAATCCAGAGCTTACAACTCGCTATTTTAATGGAAGAAATCCGGTAAGAATAACCATTGACCTGCATGGCGAAATACCCGAAAACCACCATTTCTTTGACGGAAATTCAGCCACTGTAGTTTTTGGAAAAAAAAGGAATCTTAATGCCGAATTTGTTGAAGTTTCTGACACCGAAAATACCCTGAAACAATTGTTTGAATATTGCTACAAAAACAATCTTTCGCAGCTATTGGTAGAGGGTGGAGCGGTCACATTAGGCCATTTTATCCATCAAAATGAATGGAATGAGGCAATTATCATAAAATCAGACATTTGCTGGCAAAAAGGAGTGGCCTCTCCCCCTTTTAATCACCAAAAACCGCAAAAAAGCTTTCAACTTGCAAACGATTTAATCCAATTTTACCGAAATCATTGATATGTATTTGTTGCTCAGCATCCTTTTTTCGTCCATAATCAATGTAGTTTTTAAGCTCTTCCCAAAATATGGAATTGATAACAGGCAAGCCATCAGCGTAAACTATCTGACGTGTGTGGCAGTTGGGTTATTAACGTCTAATTCCATAGACTTTATTTCAGCTGGTTTATTCCAAGAATCTTGGGTTCAAATTGCACTTGCATTGGGTATTCTATTTATTGTCGTTTTCGTTGGAATGGCTGTCACTGCTCAAAAAATGGGTATTAGTGTTTCGGTTATTGCAGCCAAAATGGGCGTGGTTTTCCCTGTTCTGTACGCTTTTTTCTTTTTACACGAGGCGGCGAATACAATGCTCGTTTTGGGCATTTTACTCAGTTTACTAAGCATTTATTTTGTTACTCAAAAAGAGCATTTACACCTTGAAAAAAAGCATTTGCTCATGCCTATTTTGGTGCTCTTGGGCAGCGGTGTCATCGACACAACATTAAAAATTATCGAACAAAAAATACCGGATAACTATCCGATGGCATTGCCATCCATCATCATTTTTTCTATGGCCGGATTGGTTGGAACCACTATTTCTACGTTTCAATATCTCGGCAAAAAAAGTGCTTTTGCATTTAAAAATGTTCTGGCGGGCATTGTGTTAGGCATTCCAAATTATTTCAGTATCTACTTCTTATTTAGGTCGTTACAGAATAATTTTTTTAAAACCACCCAAATTTATCCGCTCAACAACATTGGCGTGGTATTACTTTCAACCCTTTTAGCTTTAGTATTTTTTAGAGAAAAACTATCCATTAAAAACTGGCTGGGTATTGCATTCGCCGTTATTTCTATTCTTTTAATTGGAGGTTTGATTTGAAAAATTCCACCTTCAAAACGATAAAAAAATCAACCGAAGTTCTTTTTAAAGAACGAGGTTCAAAATTTATTGGATACGCCTACCCTATTGAAAATGAGAAGGATATAAAAGAAAAATTGGACAATCTAAAAATCCAATATCCAGATGCAACCCATATTTGCTACGCTTGGATTTTGGGCAATAACTACAGAGCCAATGATGACGGAGAACCGAACAACTCGGCGGGGCAACCCATTTTGCGGGAAATAAAATCGAAAGAGCTGCAAAATGTATTGGTGGCAGTTGTACGCTATTTTGGTGGAAAAAAATTGGGTGTTTCCGGCCTTATAGAAGCATACGGCGAATCGGCAAAAATGGCATTGGAAACAACTGAAATCATTGAAATTGAACCAACTACAAAATTTAAAATGAAAGAATTAGGCAAACTCGACTATAAAATTTATGAAATATCCAACCGATTGGGATTTGAAATATTGGCACCGGCAAACACCGTGGGCGATTGGTTTGTTTGCAGGTGTAAAATGGTTGATTTTGAAAGTTTACAGTCATCATTTAATGAAATGCCCAATTTTGAACTCAATCAAATCAATGAATAATAGAATAAAAAGTATTTTTACAAAATGAAGTTTTTCTGTTGGTTTATCGTTTTTGTCGGGTTTAACATCGCAGCAAATGCTCAAAACATTTCTCCACCGCAAAATGAGGTAGTTTTTCATGAAATGCGGATGTATAACGTTTTGCAAAACACGCCGTCAGAAACTAAAATAAGTGACTATATTGCTGATAATTACCCCTTTACAAACACAAATGGTCATTCGGTTTATTTGCAACATCACACCAAAAGTATTACCGGAAATCATTACACCTTTGGATTGAAAAAAGACGGAATCGATGTTTTTGAAGCTCAAATTCGCATTCATACCGACAAAGAAGGCAACATTATTTTAATTCAGGAAAACTTGGTGCAAGTGGACAAATCAAGCTCCGCCAAAATAGGTGATGAAAAACTCTATTGGGTTGAAATAGCCGATGGTTGGCAGGTTGCCCAAATGGTTGATGCAAAAGATCAATATGGCACAAAATACCTCAAAGTTGACAACCGAATAGTGTACACCTATCAAACAAAACATTTTCTCCAAAAACCTGATACACAGGTGCATGCAAAAGTTTTTTTGGTAAATCCACTTACCACGGCTCATCGCATTTATGGCACTCCATACATTGATTCGAACGATTTGGATGTGCCAGAAATTAACAACCAACGGCAATGGGTAAATTTTAAAACTACATTTGAAAATGATACCTTTTGGCTCAAAAACGAACGGTATTTTTTTGGCAATGTAAGCGACCCGAAAACACCTCAAACGTATTCATTATCAGATAGTTTTGTTTTTAACAGAAGCCAATATCAATTTGAAGATGTGAATGCCTTTTTTCATATCACCACACTTAGTCAATATGTCGAAAACCTTGGCTTTGAAACAATTTTACCCGACACGCTTAAAATAGATGTGCATGCCTATAATGGCGATGATTTAAGTAGCTTCAATTATGAAGTGGAGCCATTGGAACTCGAAATGGGCGAAGGCGGCGTGGACGATGCTGAGGATGGGGAGGTGATTACACACGAGTTTGGTCATGCTCTTATCTACATGGCCGGCCCCACAACCTATACCGACACCAGAGATAGAGATGCCATGGAAGAAGGCAACGCTGACTACATTTGTGTTTCATATTCAAGAAGTTACGATGATTATGGCTGGAAAGAAATTTTTGATTGGGATGGACACAACGAGTTTTGGTCGGGCATTCACACAGGTGATGTGCTAATATATCCTCAACAAATGACCAACAGCAGCAACGAAAATCGTGAAATGTGGAGTACACCATTGATTTGCCTTTATGAAAAACTTGGCAGAGAAACGTGCGACAGTTTGTTTTTTGAACACCTGTTTTATCAAGCCAAAAATGCCACTATTCCGCAAATGGCCGAAGTTATTTTAATGGTGGATTCATTGATTTGGGAGGGAAAATATAACAACGAAATTAGAAAATGTTTTGGTGCCAACAAAATTTTGGCAGTCGAACCAAATGTTGTTTTGATCGATTTGTTCCTCATTTCCAACTCATTAGGATTTTCAAACGGCAGTGCAGACCTAACCATTACCTCGAAACAAAACCAAGTTTTTAATGTTCGGGTAACCTCCATTTTGGGGCAAACAATGGAAGAATACGAACAGATAAATTCATTAACCTTAAACCCTTACAACTTTACCCCTGGAGTTTATTTTGTTCAACTCAATTTGGGTAATTTTACCGCTTCCTTTAAGTTGGTAAAAACTTGAACAAGTCCGTCGTTAATATTTATTCTGAAAAAAAAACTGCTCGGCTGCAATATATTATTCAGCTAATTTTCAATGAATTACTTGGCCTTGAGGTTAAATTAGTTGACAGAGAGTTCGAAAATATTCATATCAACTATTCGCATCTTTCTGATAAACCCGGATTTTGGATAAAACCGGATTCATTACTCTTTGAAGAAGACCTTGAACCAAAAAACATTACAAAAACAGAGCAATGGCATGGATTGGAAACCATTTCCATCAATCAAAAACCCTTTGATGTTTTTGCCGCTTCGTTTTATTTGGTCAGTCGATATGAAGAATATTCTGGATTTACACCTGATGCTCACAACCGTTTTTCGAGCTACGACAGTTGTTTATCCAAACTTCAACTTTTAAGAAAGCCCTTGATAAACCAATGGGCGTTAAAACTTTTGGAAATTTTAAAAACACAAAACCCTGATTTAAAAGCCTGCCCACGTTCATTTGAATTTATTTCTACCATCGATATTGATCAGGCATGGAAGTATAAACACAAAGGTTTTTTCCGAACAATGGGTGGTCTTTTCCGTGATTTGGTAACACGAAATTTTGACGAACTATCTGAACGCATTTCGGTTTTGACAGGAAAAAGAGAAGATGCTTTTTTCAATTTTGATTGGCAAAATGAGTTTCACAAACGTTTCGATACAAAAGTGCAATACTTTTTTCAGGTTGGAAAAAGAGGGAAATTCGACAAAAACACTTCGAGTAAAAATGCACCGTTTCGGGAACTGATAAAACGTTTAAACCTAAGTCATTTCGTTGGCATTCACCCGTCTTACAATTCCAATTCGGATGTCGCTCGCTTAAAAAATGAAATCAACACCTTGCAGAATATTCTCAATCAACCCATCGATACGAGCCGACAGCATTTTTTGGTTCATCAATTTCCAAAAACATATCAAAACCTTATCAATCAAGGAATTAAAAACGATTATACCTTAGGATATACCACCGAAACTGGATTTAGAGCAGGCATTGCCTCATCTTTTTTGTTTTTCGATTTAACCAAAAATGAGGCAACCAACCTGCGTTGCTTTCCTTTTTGTCACATGGATATTACGCCGTTGCATTATGACCAAATAAACTTAGCCCAAGCCATTGAAGAAATGACCGAACTGATGACCGAGGTAAAAAAAGTAGGAGGACTTTTTGTGAGTCTTTGGCACAACGAATCGCTCAGCGAAAATGGCCGTTGGAAAGGTTGGAGGCCGTTATATGAAGCCACCATTACACAGGCCACAAAAAGCTATTGAGCCGTACACATTACCCAATAATAACCGTAGGTAGAATGTGGGTTTTTGGCCATTCCAATGCCAATGTATTTGCTTTCTTTGGTAAACATGATGGCATTGTGGCCAGGGCTGTTAAACCATTGCATATACGTATCGAAGGCGTTGTTGCTTCCGGCTGCAATATTTTCGCCATTGGCAAAGCCCTTGTCGTGATAAAAACTTCTTATTCTGTCGAAGGTTTTGCAAACTTCCACTAACTCTCCGTTAATAGAATCGTGCGAATTGTGCGAGAAATAATTCTGCGTAGCCATATCATTGGCATGGTAGCGGGCGGACCGAGCCAAATCATTGTCCCAAGTGTAAGGTTTCATACCTCTTTTAACGCGGGCTTCGTTCAAAATTCGCATGATTTCTTTTTCCATTCCGGCATCTACCGCCGTAATATTTTCGTTGCCAATCGGTTTGCCATAATACTTGCCATCTTCCACTCGAGCTATTTGAATAATGGCCAATCGCTCCTCCTCTTCTTTCTTCCGTTTAGCCCGAGCTTCAGCTTCTTTTTGCTCTTTTTCTTGCACCAATTCATCCCAAGTTTTAAGGTATCCATTGTTGGTCATTCGGGAGTATGACTTGGTAATAGATTCAAAACTTTCTTGGTCTTCTAATACAAAAAAGCTATCCCGCATCCACCCTACTTGATTGGAAATGTGCAAGATAAGGCTGTCTCTGCGTTGGGCAAAATAACTGTTGCTTTGTGAGAATTTTACCACTTTGGCCATGTCTCTTGTGGCAGAATTTAGGTATCGGTATTGCTTTTCAAGGGTTTTAGATTGGTCGAATTTACCAAGTGCCTCATACGTCAAAAACAAATACGGTTCCGGTTTTTCAGGATATTTTTTTTGCATTTTTTTGGCATATTCAAAACATTCTGTCTGATCTTGTTCAAATCTGTATTGAAGTTTGTTGTACAGTTTTTCGCCGGAAGGAACTTGCAAAACGGTCAAGCTCACAGCCATTAATGCCAAAGTTTTCATACGCCTAAAATTTTTTCTTCCATACCCTCAACCTTAAAAAGATAAACGGCAGAGCAAAGAAATAATTTTGGCTCGTCTAAAAAGATTCAATAATGTCAATTCGGCTTTACTTTTACAATTCGATATTGATAGGTAAAGCTATGATACATCGGTATTCTACCCATTCTTAATTGCCTTTGTGAGTTATTGGCTGGATAATAGGAGTTTTGGGTAATTTGATTGTATAAATAACTGGCTTCGAACTGCTGTATAATTATATATGAATCACCTCCCTGCAACTTTACATTCGTATTTATATCACGAATCATGATTTGATATGCTTTGCTTTGCAATTTTACCCTTTGCAGAGTTTCCATCGAGTCAGACAATTTAGATTGAATATAGAAGCCACTTATCCCATCGAAGTTGAGCGAATCATAAAGAATTTTTGCTTCTCTCTCGGTCTTTAATCGAAAAGACACATTCATGCTATGTTGCTTTTCATTTCTTTGATAACAACCATACGTGTAATTGGGAATTCCGTAGCACGTTTGTTCTACATAAAAATCTATCGGTAATACAGACAAATGAGCTAATTTATGCTTCAAATTTGAAAGAGAAGAATCCACAGGAAACTCTATGCAGTCTTTTTTTCTTTTATCACACTTCTCGAACTCCGTCAAGTTAACATAAACTTCAAACTCTTCCGGATCTATCATCGTGTCAACATTCATGGTGTTTATCATTAAATGCATGGTATCCAATTGAGCCTTACTTTTCGCACCAAAACTCATAAACACAAAACATAAGATTACAAACTTTTTCATATACTTTTTTCATTGAATAGTTAAAAAACCAAAAGGTAACCCATGTTCGAATTAAATATTTCGTTTTTGGATTGCTGCATCAACTACCTTCGCCCAATGAATTTTTCAAGACAAATTATTGCTGTTTTAAAAGAAGCCAAAAGCCTCTTTTTTGATAAAAACCAAAACCATTTCGAAACGCTGGATTTAAAAGGTTTAAACCAATTGGTAACCAATATTGATGTGGCCGTTGAGCAATTTTTAGTTACAGAGTTTCTCAAAATCATTCCGGATAGCTCCTTTATTGCCGAAGAAAATACGGCTCCGTCCACCATTTCGGAATATAGATGGATAATAGACCCGGTGGACGGAACTACCAATTTTGTGCATAAAGTTCCGGCCTATGCCATTAGTGTTGCCTTGCAAAAAAATGAAAAAACCATTGCAGGTTTTGTGTATGAAATAACTCGAGATGAACTTTTTTGGGCGGATGAAAATACCTCCGCAATGCTCAATGATAAACCCATTTCAGTAACGAATACCGCACTCTTTGAAGATACCTTGATGGCCACAGGATTTCCATACTATGAGTTTGAAAAACTGCCTGAATACATCAAAGTATTAGAATTTTGTATGAAAAACACCCGTGGTGTCCGGAGGCTTGGAAGTGCCGCAACCGATTTGGCCTATGTGGCCTGTGGTCGATTTGACGGTTTTTTTGAGGTAGGCCTTAGCCCATGGGATGTGGCCGCCGGTGCATACATTGTGCAACGTGCAGGAGGTGAGGTTTTTGATTTTAAAGATGGGGATAATTACATTTTTGGAGGACAAATTGTGGCAGGAAACGCCCATATCACAAAGCAACTTTCAATGAAAATAAGAACCTATTTTGGCGAATGGGTTTAACCGTTTTTGTAAACTTTGCTGGCCACTTTATGCTTTAACTCTCACAACTTTGTTAAATTCAAACTTTTCCGGATACGTATATTTGCCCAACACATGCCAAAATATAATATTAAAAAATACGGCAGTTGGCTTATTTTTCCGGTTGCCATACTTGCAGCTTGGTTGTTTTCGGGTAATTCGGTAAAACACACCATTGATTTTAAAGAAGTATCATCAACCATTGATACCCAAAATAATCAGGCGTTTGTAAAGGTTTTGGAATTAAATTTAGAAGCGGAGACTTTCTACAAAAACATCGATTTTGGCTTTAAATATACCAGCTTTATTCTACAATTTGACGGCAGCAAAGACATGATAGATGCGTGGTATAGAACCGAGCAAAAAGAAGAATTTAAACTGGATTCAATACCCTCTACTGATGAGCCTGAAAATGTGTTTCGCTCTCCATTTATCATTCCCAAACAAACTCAATCTTCATTTAATTTTTACACCGGAAAACTTGAGGGTAAGGTGTTGCTTTATCTGTTTTATGCACCAACGTTATCTCTGGATATATCTAAATCATCAAAACAAAGGAAAACCGATGTAGGCTGCGAAAAACCGGATATGATTTTGGGTAAAACGTGGCGTGAAGGATTGCCCGCCTCCACAGGAACCCGCGAAAAAAATGAAGTGCATTTTTGTATTGTCCATCACTCTGCCGGGGCAAACGATAATCATGACTACTTAAACATTGTGAGAAATATTTATCTATTGCACACCCAAACCAACGGTTGGGATGATATTGGCTATAATTTTTTGATTGCTCAAGACGGAACCATTTTTGAAGGAAGGGAAAGCCAAGGAATAGATAGTACCGACAACATAAAAGGGGCTCATTTTTGTGGTAAAAATACTGGAACTATGGGCATTTGCCTGTTGGGAAATTATATGGAAACCTCACCCACAGAGGCCACAAAAAAGAGTTTAGCCGAGCTATTGGCCTGGAAGTGTTTCAAAGACGGAATAACCCCTTTTGGAAGCAGTTTTCATGAAAGTGGTGGTGCTACCTTGGCACATATCGCCGGACACCGAGATGGTTGTTCCACCGCCTGCCCAGGCGATTCGGTATATCAAATGCTTGATTCTTTAAGAACTCAGGTAGAAGTAAAAGTGAATGCCTGTAATTTGGCTTCTATGTCGGCCGAAGGCATTAAAACACTGAAATGGCATTATAAGCCGGTGCTTGACGAATTTGTTTTTGAGCTCCCTGTAAACACAGTATTTGCCCAAATTTATGACGTTAGGGGAAGTCTTATTCGCTCCGAAAAGGTTTTGAATGCTGAAATTTTCCAATGGAAACAACCCACCATAAAAGCAGGATATGTACTATTCACAACTTCAAACGGAAAAATATTTAGCACTAAATTTTTGGCACAATAGAGCATCTCAACAATCTATCTCTATTATCCAAACAGCCACATACTCAAACATCATTTTATTCCCCATTTTCGACATTTCAAAATGCATGAAGGTTAATTAATCAATTTAACTACCTTTGCAGCCCTTTTACGGTATGTGGGAAAAAGTATCTGTTTTTGTGCTACGCAATCGATTGGCGATAATCCTCTCGGTTGCAATATTAACCGCGTTCATGGCTTACAAAGCCTCGCAGGTTGAACTTACGTATGATAACCCCAAATTTATCCCCGACAAAGACCCTGAATTTGTTGCTTATCAGGAATTTAAGAAAACCTTTGGAGATGACGGAACCGTATTAGCCATTGGTATTAATTCGCCAAAAATAAACGACAAAGATTTTTTCAATGATTGGTGTAGTCTATCTGACCAAATTGAAAAAATGGACAGCATCAAGAAAATTCTTTCCGTGGCCAATGTTACAAAATTGGTGCTTCAATCAGAAGATTCTTTGTCGCCAAAATCTTTTGTTCAACAAGAAATTGTAACACACCAAGCGGCCTCTGATGAAGAGGTTGATTCATTGCTCTCAGAAATTAGAAACCTTCGATTTTATGAAGGTATTTTGATAAAGGATACCGGACATTTTACCTTGATGGCCATAACCCTCGAAAAAGGATTGCTTGATTCTAAAAAGCGTATTTCGTTTGTAAACAATGTGGTTGATTTGGTAAATAAAACCTGCAAGAAACATGGGGTGGAACCACATTACTCCGGTTTGCCTTTTATCAGAACCCGGTTTTCGAGTATGGTGCAAGAAGAGCTGCAATTGTTTACCATCATTTCCATGATTGTAACAGGACTGATTTTATTATTCTTTTTCCGCTCCTTTTATACCCTGTTTTTCTCACTACTTGTGGTGGGTGTTGGCGTGGTTTGGAGTTTCGGTATTTTGGTGCTGTTAGGATACAAAATAACTATGTTTATTGGGCTATTACCACCGCTTATTGTGGTAATAGGAATTGCAAACTGCATCTATTTACTCAATAAATATCATGACGAATTTAGAGCCCACCAAAACAAAATGAAATCCTTGCAACGGGTTATTAGCAGAGTGGGCATTGCCGTATTTTTCACCAATCTTACCACAGCTATTGGCTTTGGCGTTTTTGTATTAACAGGTAGCACCGTGTTAAAAGAATTTGGCCTTACTGCCTTTTTAAGCGTAATGTCGGTATTTGTCATTTCCATTGTGCTCATACCACTCATTTTTAGCTACCTGCCAGAGCCGAGTGTAAAGCATACAAAACATCTTGATGGAAAATTCCTAAACAAAATCATCGATCGGTTATCAAAAATTGTTAGCAATCATCGCAAACTCGTTTATGTGGTTACCGGAGCGGTGGTTTTACTGATGTTTGTTGGGTTGGCTCAGCTAAAAACGGTGGGTTTTATGGTTGATGATATTTCAAAATCGAACAAAATCTATAAAGATTTAAAGTTTTTTGAACAGAATATCAATGGCATTCTCCCTTTTGAAGTGGTGCTTGACACACGACGAAACGGAGGAATTTCCAGCCCAGACATTCTTAAAAAGATTGACCGTTTTGAAAACGAACTTGCCAAACATCCGGAGTTTTCAAAATCTATTTCCGTTGCCCAGGTAATCAACTTTGCCCGACAAGAAGCCAACGACGGAGACCCCCGTTTTTATGGCCCACCGAATAAACTTGAGCTGAGTACTTTGGTTGGTTATTTATCGAACAATAAAACCGGCAAAGACGGCAAAATGATGGGTAGTTTGGTTGACACAAACAATCAAAGAGCTCGTATTTCTGTACAAATGGCCGATGTAGGAAGCAACAGAATTAAGGCCTTAAAAAATGAAATTTCGGCAATGGCCGACTCTATTTTTAACTATAAAGCTAAGAAAATTGCTGTGCCTACGGATTCGATTGTTGGAATATTCCCGAATGACTTTGACAGCTCGGTTATGGACACCATCTACCATAACGAGTACTTTTGGAAATTTGCCGAAAAAGAAGACAGCAATCAAGTTTATTTAACAGGAACCTCCGTTATTTTCTTGAAAGGCAACAATTATTTGAACAAAAATCTGATGGTAAGTTTGATTGTAGCCTTTTTAGTAATTGGCGGTATTATGGCCACTATATTTACATCCATGAGAATGATTATGATTTCTCTAATTCCTAACATTATTCCGTTGCTTATTACGGCAGGATTGATGGGTTATTTTGGGGTAAGTTTAAAGCCAAGCACCGTATTGGTTTTTAGTGTTGCATTTGGTATTGCTGTTGATTTTACTATCCATTTCTTATCGAAGTATAGAATGGAGTTAAAACGCAATAATTACAACATTAAAAAGGCCGTAAAAAAGGCGTTGAACGAAACCGGAGTGAGTATGATTTATACCTCCGTGATTCTTTTCTTTGGCTTTATCATATTTGCAGGTTCCTCTTTTGGTGGCACTATTGCCTTGGGTGTTTTCACTTCGCTGACATTGGTGGTTGCACTGTTTACCAATTTGTTGTTGCTACCCAGTCTTTTATTGAGCTATGATTTGGCAAAAGAAAGAGCCAAGAAAAAAGCAACACCTCTGATTGATTACCCTGACGAAGAATCTTAATAAGTTGGTTTTTAGTTACCTATAACCTCTTCTTTATAAAATCAATTTGGTTTTTACGAAGTAGTTCTTAACATTCTTAAAGCGGACATCTGCATTATTTTTTTTAACCATTAAGAAATTTAGAGTATTAAGTCTTTTACGCGAGGTTCTAATACTCATAAAGCGTTAAATCCAAATTAATTGTTTCTCCAGAAGTTGGGCATCAACAGCATTAAAATGGTAAACAGTTCAAGCCTTCCGAGCAACATTAAAAATGCCAAAAACACCTTTGCACTTTCAGGAAATATAGAAAAATTGTTGGCCGGGCCAACATCACCAATTCCAGGGCCTATGTTGCCCAAACTTGAAATAGTAGCTCCTGCCGAAGTAAGAATATCATAACCATAAAGGCTCATAACGATGGTTCCAACCAAGAAAACCGTTAAATAGATAAAGAAAAATGCGAGGATGTTATAAACAATTTTTTGCTCCACAGCCCTGCCGTTGTACCGAACGGGTATAATGGCTGATGGGTGTAGCAAACGTTTCAATTCGGCTAATCCGTTTTTGACTATTAAAACGTGTCGAACAATTTTTATGCCCCCAGCCGTAGAACCGGCCGAGGCTCCAAAAAACATCAACAGAAAAAAAGCCAAAGTTAAAAAATAGCCCCAAGTGGTATAGTCGGCGGTGGCAAAACCCGTGGTGGTAACAATACTCAGTACATTAAAAAGTGAATCTCTGAAATTTTGTTCAAGTCCGTGTGCATTCTGAAATGAGAGGGTAACGGTAGTCACAATGGTGGTAAGCACTACCAACCCAAGATACATTCTAAACTCTTCGTTCTTTACAATTTCTCGCCAATTGAGTTTTATAATGAAATAGAACAACGTAAAATTTACCCCACCAAAAAACATAAAAATGCTAATTATATAGTGAATCATGGGCGAATTGTATGCTGCCACACTGGCATTTTTGGTAGAAAAACCTCCGGTAGAAACGGTTGTAAACGAATGATTTATAGCATCATACCAAGTCATTCCGGCAAAACGTAGGGCAATGATTTCTAAAAGAGTAAAGGCCGCATAGATATACCAAAGGCGTTTGGCCGTTTCCGTTATTCTTGGGTGAAGTTTGCTCGTGCTGGGGCCTGGAGACTCTGCCATGAACAACTGCATACCCCCCACACCCAAAATGGGGAGAATAGCAACAGTAAGTACGATAATTCCCATGCCACCCATCCATTGGGTTAAACTTCTCCATAGCAAAATGCCTTTGTGAACGCCTTCTATATCGGTCAACACAGAACTTCCGGTGGTAGTATATCCACTTACGGTTTCAAAAAAAGCAGATGAAAAACTTGGTATGGTTCCGCTTACAATAAACGGGAGACTGCCACTCAGCGACAGTGCAAGCCAACCAAGTGTTACAATGAGATATCCGTCTTTCTGTTTTAACTTTTTTTGATGATCTCGGGTAAAATACCAAGCCAAAACACCCACGTTTATAGAAATAGCGGATGATAAAAGTATGGCCATAGTATCTCCTTCTGAAAAATAAATACTGGTTGGCAAACAAGTCAGCATGAAAATTCCGTTTAGAATAAGCAGCAGACCAATAAGGTTTGTAATCAGTTTAAAATTAAACATCAGAAGAATTTTTCAACGTCTTTAATTATCGAAAATTTAGCCAAAACAACCACTTTATCCCCTTTTTGTATATGGAAATCTCCACCCACAATGTGGCCTGTTCCACCCCTGATTACCCCACCTATAATTGCTTCCTTCGGAAATTTTAAATCTCTTACCGGCTTTTGAGTTATTTTAGAATTTGGCATCGCTATAAACTCCAATACTTCGGCATCTACACCGTGTAGAGCGGCAATATTCGTAACATTTGCACCCCGCACATATCTAAAAATATTGTTTGCGGCAATTAGTTTTTTGTTGATTAAAGTATCAATGCCAATGTTTTGGGAAAGGTTTATGTAATCCATGTTCTCCACCAAAGCAATGGTCTTTTTAACTCCATGCGATTTTGCCATCAAACAAGACATAATATTGGTTTCTGAGTTTCCCGTAACGGCAATAAAGGCATCCATCTCGCCGATATTTTCTTCTTCCAACAGTTGGACATTGTGCCCATCACTATTGATTACCAAAATATCCGAATATTCATCGGCTATTTCATGGCACTTTTCGGCATTTTGTTCAATCAATTTTATGTTTCGGCGTTTCTTTATTTTGTTGATGGTATTCAATCCCACCCTTCCAGCTCCCAACATCATCACATTTTTTATGCGATGAACCTCTTTTCCGGTAAGTTTCATAATTTCCTCCAACCCTTCAGGTACGGATAAAAAATACACGTGGTCGCCCAATAAAAAGCGATTGCCGCCTCGGGGTACAATTGTTTTGCCTTCTCGTTGAATGGCCACGGTAATAAAGTTTAACTTTGGGTTTAAAGCTGCCGTTTCGGAAATTGTTCTATCCACCACCGGAGCATCGCTGTTCAAATGAATACCGGCCAAAACCAATTTGCCCATTTCAAACTCAAAAGCATCCGTAAATGCCGACCGTTTAATCAACCTCCAAATCTCTTTTGATGCAAGCTCTTCCGGCGAAATCATAACATCAATGCCCAATTGTTTAAAATCAATCGTGCATTTTGGATCAAGAAATTCCGTACTGTTAACTCTTGCGATAGTTCGCTTGGCTCCCAATTGCTTTCCTATGGTGGCCACCATAAAGTTTACATTTTCTGATGAGGTAACCGCGATCAATAAATCTGCATCTTCCACATCTGCCTCTTTCAAAACCTTTATGGATGTGGCATTTCCTTTAATGGTAATAACATCCAATTGGTCTTTGGCTCGCTCCAAAATGCGTGCATTATCATCTATCAAAACAATGTCGTGCGATTCGATTGACAACAATTTGGCAAGGTAATATCCAACTTCACCGGCACCGGCAATAACAATGTCCATCTTTTTTTAAAACAAGGGGCAAATGTAAAAATAGATATTAATGGATGACAACAAACATCAAAAATACGCAACCCATTTTATCGTTTTTCAAGATTTTTGGGGAGATTTAAACCTTTTAAAAACCATTCTCAGCTATTTTTAAAAAATAGTATGACCAATTATAGTTTTATAAATAAAATTTCTAATTTTGCCGACCCAAAATTTTGACAGATGACAGTTACAAGATTAGAAAGAAAAGCAAGAAGAAATAAAACTAAAGCGAAAGAAAGAACTGCCGCCATTAAGCGAAATATCAAAAGAGTTTACATTAAATCTCCGTTCAAAGAGGAATCTGGAATTATTTTGGACGGTGATGTATTCAGCATTGCTCAAAATTTAAGCACCGGAACTGTTGCCGCTGCAAAACCTAAAAAAGAGGCTAAAGGCGATGACTTGACCAAAGTGGAAGGTATCGGACCTAAAATTGCCGCTGCTCTAAATGCCGTTGGTATTAATACCTTTGCAGAATTGGCTGCTAAAACTTCGGAAGAAGTAAAATCAATTTTGGATGCTGCTGAAGGAAATTTTGCCGCTCACGATCCCGGAACTTGGCCAAAACAAGCCGAAATGGCTGCCAATGGTCAATGGGATGAGTTGAAAGTTTGGCAAGACGAATTGTATGGTGGGAAATAATACATTTTGAATACTTTTTTTAAGAAAGGTCTCCAAGTTGGAGACCTTTTTTTATTCATAAAAAAACGAAATCTATATTTGTGAAATGTCCCGAATAAAAAACGTATCGCTTATTGTCTGTTTTTTGGCAGCTTTTCTTTTTACGGCTACCCGTTTTTACTATCCGAGATACGAACAAAAATTTAACCTGACCACTTGGGATGCACTTGGATATTATTTCTATCTTCCATCAACCTTTATATACCACGATGTCAGCACCTTAGATTGGTTTCCACCGCTTGATTCTACCTATCATTTAACGGGCGGAAAGCTGTATCAAGCCAACCCGCAACCCACCGATGGACGATATGTTTTTAAATATTTGGGTGGAGTTGCTGTGCTGCAAATCCCATTTTTTGCCGTTGGCCATCTCATTGCCTTAAACACAGATTATCCAGCGGATGGATTTTCGGCACCCTACCAATATGCTTTGGGTTTTGGCATTCTTATTTACGTAATCCTCTCCTTCTTTTTATTGAGAAAAATTCTACTCCGATTTTTCGATGATTTAACTACTAGTCTTACTCTCGTGGGGGTTTTGCTGGCATCCAATTTCATCCAATATGTTTCTGTAGATAGTGCCATGAGTCACGCCTACATTTTTCCGCTGTATGTGCTGCAACTGTATGCCACCATAAAATGGCATGAAAAACCAAAAGCAAAATGGGCATTTCTTTCGGGCTATCTCATTGGTTTGGCCATGATAAGCCGGCCTACAGAAGCGTTGATGTTGTTGATTCCTGTTTTTTGGAACACCCAAAACAAGGAGGCAGCAAGCCAGAAATGGGCGGTTGTAAAACAAAACAAACCACACATTGCCATTGCCGCTATTGCCGGATTGGTGGGCATTTTGCCCCAATTGATTTATTGGAAAGTTGCCACGGGTGGTTGGGTTTATGACGTGGGTAGTAAATGGGATTTTTTAACCCCACACTGGCAAGTGCTTTTGGGTGGCGAAAAAGGTTGGATTATTTACACACCTATTGCATTGTTTTTTCTTTGGGGAATGTTTCACATTGGTAGGTTTCCGTTTAAAAAATCTGTCATACTGTTCTGTCTATTAAATATTTATGTCATCATATCTTGGCACGATTTTAGGTATGGTGCCAGCTATTCGTGTCGGGCATTGTCGCAAAGCTATCCCGTTTTTGCATTGGCTCTGGCTGGTTTTATTGACTGGTTTCGACAAAAGAAATGGTGGAAATGGGTGGAATATCCGGCCATTGTGTATTTAACTGCTGTTAACCTTTTTCAAATTCTGCAATACAACTCCACCGTTTTGCACTATTACGACAGTAATTTTAAATACTACAAAGCCATTTATTTAGATAAAAATCCTACCCCTTTGGATATGAGTTTATTAGACACAGATGAGCTAATTGGTAATGAAAAGAACTACAAAAAGGAAGAAATATTTTCTTTGACCTCTAAAACTATTGCCGCCGACTCGCAAGGTGTATGCAAAATTTTTGAGTCTGGCCTAAATTCTGATAAAGAAACATGGCTAAAGGTAGAAGGTGATATTTTGACCGAAAATAAAAATGATTATGCCGAAATAAGAGCCTTTCTCCTCTCTCAGGATAGCACTAATTTAAAGGCTTTCCGGTTTTACAACCCTCTAACTATGTATAAAGGAAATGATTCGTATGCCTTTTATCGAAAAGTGCCAAAAATGTTCAACCACTCCAATTTTTCGCTTGAATTAAAAACGGAAGTTGGAAAACAATTTGAGCTTCGGAATTTGAGAATTTTTAAGTTAACTCGCTAAAAACTATAAAGGTACTTTAAACAGGTGGCATTTCTGAACATAAAAAATATCTTTGCCACATGAGAACATTAATTGTAACCCTTGTGGTTTTATTTGTCGGGCAAATTGCCTCCGCCCAAACAGCTGACTCTTTACTTGGTACTTGGAAATATAAAAGCATTTATGCCGAAAAAGGGAAAAGCGTTGATCCAGCAAGTCTAAAAATGGCCGATGCTATGTTTGCTGATTTAACCATTAAGTTTGAGCAGAACGGTGTTGCCACGCTCAGCATGATGGGCAAGGATGAAGACGGCCAATGGACATACGACGAAAAGAAAAAAACAGCAACAGTAAAATCTAAAACAGGAAAAGAAACCCTAATCGTTATTGATAAATACGAAACAGACACCATGCATTTGCAATTAGGTAAAGCTCTTGTGGTGGTTTCGCGAGAGGAGTAAAACTTTTTTTGTCAATACGATACGGAGATTTTATTCCTTATTCGTTTCTTTTTCTCTTTTCATAAAAAAGAGTATTGAAATAACTAGTACAATATCTGCAATGTAAACTAGAATTGTTGCAAATTCATATAGATAGTTTTCGTTTCCCAATAAACCTGGACTAAACGATTCAATTATATTTAGCAATGGCATTGGGAGTGCCAAGATCAAAGTTCCGCAAAATGCTAAGTTGGTAATTTTTCTATTCTTATTGTTTAAAACCGTCAGAGATACCGCAAGGATAAACAGCACTACCCATGCAAAAATTACAACAACCACCCACGATGATAAAATGGGTGTGTGCCAACCGGGAACTACACTGAAAGCAAGTGAATGATAAAACAACAGAGCGTAGAAAAGACCAACTGTTGCAAGTATAACTCCTTGCTGTTTGATGAAGAAATGGAACATTTTTAATGATTATAACCTTTCACAAAAAAATACATTCCAAAACTCATGACTTTTACATCCTTCTCACTGCATACACCAACTCATCTTGGATAATCCCATTTTTGATGATGGTCTTTTCAAAACGGGCTTCGAGTTTGAATCCGCTTTTTTCTAAAACCCGCTGCGAGGCTTTGTTTGTAACATAAGGTCGGGCAAAAATTCGGTTGATTTCTAAATTTTGAAAGCCAAACTCCACAATTTGCCGAACGGCTTCTGTTGCCACACCTTTTCCCCAATACTCCTCTCCTACCCAATATCCAATCTCGGCACTCAATTTAAAAACATCGTCCAACGGATGAATACCAATGGAGCCGGCATATTCACCATCTACCTCTATGGCAAAAATGTTGTGTCCCGGATGTTCGAGAGCAAAATTGATGAACCATTTGCCTGCCTCTTCGGTATATGGGTACGGAAATTTGTCGGTCAGATTATTGGCAATCTTTGGATTGTTAGCCAACAACACCAGTCGTTCTAAATCATTTTCCGAAAACTTCCTGAGTTTTACAATCATTCGTTTATTTCGGCCTTTGCTTCGGCCATCATCTTGTATTTTCCTTTGCTTTTTCTTATTCTACAGCTAACCACTTTATACTCAGGGCATTTTGCTTCCGAACAATGTTCGTCGGATGTGATGATGTTTAACATAATTTCAGGAAAATGGAACGTAGAACTCAAAATTCCGGGTTTCATTTCGTCGGTTACCAAAGCTTTAATGTCCACCTTGCCACGAGGTGATTCTACGCAAACCATATCACCGTCTGCTATACCTTCTTTGGCGGCATCTGCCGGATTAATGAGTAAAACATCCTCGGTCAAAATTTCTACATTGCCCGTTCTTCGGGTCATAGCCCCGCAGTTGTAATGCTCCAACTCTCTGTTGGTGGTAATAATATACGGAAAATCCTTTCCATACTTCTCAATTTCATGCGACTCCTCAAAAGGTTTAAAGGTAAATTTACCTTTTCCGCGTTTAAACTCGGTTATATGAAGCATTTTGGTATCGGTTCCATCAGGCATCACAGGCCACTGCTTTCCGTTTGTACCTAAATTTTCCCAAGTAACTCCAGCAAAAAACGGCACTATTTGCGAAATTTCTTTCAGCATTCCTTCGGCAGTATAATCAGGCTGCTCATATCCCATTCGGTTCATCATGTCAACGATGATTTGACCATCGGTTTTAGTTCCTTTCAATGGCTCAACCACCTTGTTTACACGTTGTATTCTTCTTTCACCATTAGTAAAAGTTCCTTCTTTTTCTAAGAAACTTGCCCCAGGAAGAACCACCGTAGCATATTTTGCCGTTTCTGTCATAAACAATTCTTGAACCACCAATAAATCAACGCTTTCCATAGCCCTGATGACTTTGTTGGTGTTCGGATCGGTTTGCACCACGTCTTCACCGATAATCCAGAGAGCTTTTAAGTCGCCATTGATAGCAGCTTCAAACATTTCAGGTATTTTATAGCCAATATGGCTTGGCACCTCTCGTTTGTAAAATGTATTGTATCGGTGGTTTATCTCCGGATTTGTAACATCCAAATATCCCGCACCTTGATGTGGCTGAGCACCCATATCAGCTGCTCCTTGCACGTTATTTTGACCTCTTAATGGGTTTACGCCCGCTCCTTTTTTGCCAATATTTCCGGTAATCATTGCCAAATCGGCAATAAGCTGAATGGCAAATGTGCCTTGAGAATGTTCGGTAACACCCAACCCATGAAACTCCATAGCCGCCTTTGCACTTGAATATGCTTTGGAAGCAGCTTTCACTAAGTTACGGTCAACTCCGGTTAAACGCTCCATTTCATCCATGTCCAACCGCAATATCTCGGCCTTCATTTCTTCAAAACCTTCGGTTCTGTTAGCAACAAAAGTTTCATCCACCCAACCTTCAGTAATTATGAAATACAGCATCATGTTCAGCATGGCTACGTTGGTGCCTGGTCGGAGCTGCAAATGATAGGTAGCATATTTTGCCAATTCTATTTTTCGTGGGTCAATAACGATGCTCGTCACACCCTTCATAAATTTTTGTTTGATTTTAGCTCCCGTTACCGGATGGGCATCCGTTGGGTTAGCACCAATCACCAAAATACAATCCGTATATTCCAAATCTTCGATGGAGTTGGTAGCTGCCCCGGTGCCGAATGCTCGTTGCATACCCAATGCCGTTGGCGAGTGGCAAACCCTTGCACAGCAATCAATATTGTTTGTTCCCACAACCGCCCGAATGAATTTTTGCATCAAATAATTCTCCTCGTTCGGCGTTCTAGCCGATGAAATCCCGGCAATAGAATCAGGCCCATGTTGGGCTTTTATTCGATTTAACTCACTCGCAATGTGGTTGTAAGCCTCATCCCACGTGGCTTCTACAAACGTTCCGTTTCGTTTAATTAGCGGGGTTCTTAATCTGTCAGGATGGTTGTAAAATTTAAACGCATATCTTCCCTTTAAACAGGTATGTCCGCCGTTTGCCTCAGCAGAATAGGGTGCTTGAATGGATAATATTTCACCGTTTGAGGTGCTAACCTCCAAATTGCAACCCACACCACAATAGGTGCAAATCGTTCTGGTTTTGGTTTCGGCTTGTATAGATTTAGATTGAAATACATCCGAAATGGCCGACGTTGGGCAGGCTTGGGCACATGCACCACAGCTCACACAATCCGACTCCATAAAAGAAACATCCTGCCCTTTTACAATGTGATTGTCAAAACCGCGTCCGGCCATACTCAATACAAATTGTCCTTGCACTTCATCGCAAGCACGCACACAGCGATAGCAATTAATACATTTTGACAAATCGGAAGTCATGTATGGATGGCTCCAATCTTTTTGCCTATCCAAATGATTTTTTCCTTCAGGATACCGTACTTTTCGAATACCTACCTGAGCCGCCACATCCTGCAACTCACAATTTCCATTCACCTCACAAGTCAAACAATCGAGAGGATGGTCTGTCAACACCAACTCCATGATGTTTTTTCGTAGTTTTTGCACTCCGGCAGAATTGGGGTAAATGTACTGTCCAGCAGCCACGGGTGTATGACAAGATGCCATTGTTTTCGTTTTACCATCTTGCTCCAACGACACATCTACACTGCAAACTCTGCAACTACCAAACGGCTCAAGGTTTGGAGCATCACAAAGCGTTGGTATAATATTATCCTTTCCGGTAATGCGTTTTACAAATTTTAATATCGTTTCTCCGGGTAAAAACTCGTGAGCTTCGTTGTTGATGTATGCTGTATTGTTCATGTTCTTATGCCAATTGTCTTTTTAGATAATTTTCCATTTCTTCTTTGCTTGGTAGTTGGGTTAGGTATTTCTGGACAAATATATTTTCGTCCATTCCTGCAATTGCGTATTCAACTAAAGTGTTATTTTTATCGGCTGCCAACAACATACAGACAGTCTGCAATTGGGCAGACAGTGTCTGCCCAATTATAAACATCTTATAATCAGTATTTTCAACTAAAAAATTGCCAAAATATTCATAGGTTAAATAAAACTGTCGAAACAGCTTTAAGTTTCGAGCAGACAAACCAGAATCATCTAATTCATTAGCCAAATTTTGAATTAAATTTTCACCGTAACTTGCTCTTTCTTCTCCCTTTTGTTCAAATTCAAAAATATAAAATCCAATCAACCAATTGCGAACAGTCAAACGCATATTCACAGCTCGTACTGCATCTTCTCGCAGTGAAGTATTTATGCCCTGAATGCTATTTACAAGGTTGTTAAATTCCATTTCTTAACCCAAATATTTTCCCAATTCCCCATCAAAATACTGCAACGCATTTTTTACCGGTAATGGAATTCCACCACCGTGGGCACACAGCGAGCCAGCCTGCAAGGTATCCAACAAATCGTTGAGTAATGTGCGATCTATTTTGTAATCTTCGTGTATGGCTTTGCTAAATAATTCGTGGCCTCGTGTAGTTCCCAATCGGCAGGGGAAACATTTCCCGCAGCTTTCGTAGGCTGCAAACTCAAACAAATGTTCGAGGTATTTTATCAGCTCCATTTTTTCGGGAATACATACCACTGAGGCGTGTCCCAACAAAAATCCATTTTGAGCAAATGATTCAAAATCAATGGATAAATCGTTGATTTTTGATACTGGAACAATGCCACCCAACGGGCCACCAATATGCATTGCTTTTACCGGTTCTTTAAATCCACCGCCCAGTTCGTTAAAAACGGTTTTAAGTGGAGTGCCCATTTCTACCTCATAAATGCCCGGTTTGTTGAAAAAAGAATCCAAACAAACCAGTTTGGTTCCGGTTGATTTTTCGGTACCTAATGTTGAGTAGGCCTCTCCCCCATTTTCTATAATCCAATGCACTGCGGCCAACGTTTCCACATTGTTTACAATGGTTGGTTTATTAAACAATCCTTGAACGGCGGGAAACGGCGGACGTGTTCGAACCTCAGGTCGCTGACCTTCAATTGAGTTTATCAGAGCAGTTTCTTCGCCACAGATATAGGCACCTTTGGCTTTTATAATTTTAAAATCGAAATTAAAGCCACTGCCTAAAATGTTTTCTCCCAACAAATTGGCCGCTCGAAGCTCATCAATGGCTTTTTGAGCGGTTTCAACCGCTTCCGGATATTCTGCTCGGATATACAAAATACCCCAATTGGCTCCCATGCAGTAGCCGCCCACTATCATACCAAACAATACGGAATGTGGTCGTTCCTCCAACAAATATCTGTCGCTGTATGCACCTGGGTCGCCCTCGTCGGCATTGCAGATAATAAACTTAGTATCCGATTCTGACTTTCGGCAAAAATCCCATTTTACACCCATCGGAAAACCAGCACCACCGCGGCCCCTGATGTTTGATTTCTTTATTTCATCCAACACCTGTTCAGGTGTTTTTGCAAACACGTTTTTCAGCAAACCATAATGATTATCAAAACTTGAAAAGGATTTTGTCAGCACCTCTTTGGTGGCTTGAACGTTGTATGTATCCACTGGTTGCAATGCACCTTGCGTGGTCAAAATTTCGGTCAAATTGTTCACGGCATTGCCCGAATAATTTAATCCTCCCACATGAAAAGCTGCATTTTCATGACACCTTCCCAAACAGGTCATGTGGCCAATTTCTTCTTCTTTAAAGTGCTTTTTTAATTCGTCAGAAACCTTTCCCTGTGTTCCGGCACACAAACACGCCGACCCATTGCACACATACGCCTTTTTACCCTGATTTTCCGGTTTTAAAAAATCGTAAGCCGTGATGGTGCCGTAGGTATTGGCCTTACCAATCAAAAATTCTTTTGCCAGTTTGTCCAAATCGTTTGCCCCAACCGTTCCGCTGCTTTCGGCAGCTTTTCCCATTTTGTCAAACAGATTGTCAACAATGCCTTTTCGGCCTGATAATTCACTAAGATTTTTAGACATCGTGTCTCTTTTTTCTTTCCTTTACTTCAAAAGTCAAAAATAGGGTTTTTGATTGGTTCTTAATGTTTGTTCAAATAAATGGTGTTGAATTTGATATTTGACTTGTGATTACGAGCTCATAAAGTATTCACTCTAAACTCAACTTCTATCAATGTCACATATTCTATTAAAGGCTCTCACAATCTCAAACGGATCACCAGAAGTCCAGAAAACGACCGTTTCTTCATATTTCTTAACAATATGATTTATACGAACACCATTGAAAAAATGGCCATTCAAAGGTTTTATTGAGGTAATATCTTCCGGGTTAAAAATTAATAGTCCATTTACTCCAAGCATGGCAAACATTCTAACTTTTAAGGTTATATTGTTTTTTGATATAGTCAAAGTTGCAAACGGCCATGTTGCATTGGCCATTCCAACTCTGGCACCACCTCTAAATTTAGCTTCCTCCATATTGTTCAATCGTATTTTGAGATTTTGCTATTTAAGGGTAAAACAATTTGAAATTTCCAATTTGCCATAATCAACTGAAACTAATGATTGAGTTTCATTTTAGTTTTCAAGATTTCATTCCCGTATAATTGGGCAATTGTTAGGCCACACACAAAAGTATAAAATGTGTACATACAAGTTAGTGTTAAGATTTTTTCGAAGAGAGTAGCACCCAAGCACAAGTCGGAGAGATACTCATTAAGGTAGTAAAGGAGACTAACTATTGCGATATGAATAACTCCATAAAAGCCAATATTCAAGCTCCCGAAAATTTTGTAAAGTAGAAATTCCGATAATAATGCATCTAACATTAATCCTAATATGAAGGCCGATTGGGTATCATTTGGCGTAATCATAAACAGAATCCAAAGTATTGGGCGGGTCATCCAAAAAAAGGATTTATTCGATTGCTCTAATGCCCAAATTGCTATAGTTTGAGCCAGAGGAGCCAATATAAAAATAATGAGTAAATAAATGATTCCCCCTGTCAGACTTATTAAGTGTGCCAAAAGAGTTAGACCAATCCAAAATAACAACCAATATCTATGATTCTTAAATTTCACACCTATAGTGTTTTAAGTTCCTACAAAACGATTTAGAATATTCGATGTGACACTCCTACCTTTAGAAATTCCATTTACCTTCTTACTGTTTTGCCTCCAGCCAAATATAATTTGTTTTTTGCGACTACCTATTGCTCACGGCCTATTCTTTGGGTTTCGTTTGCTGTGAAAAGTGGAAAGCACTCGAACCACTTTCTTATCTTCATCAACCACAAAGTATAGCGAATGTGTAAATCTGTGAATCTTCAAAGCTCGAATATTTTTATATCTAACCCTCTAATACGGGATTTCCTGCAAGGTTTGGTATGCTTCTTTAAGTGCTACAACAAACTTTTCGGGAGCATTGCCGCTGTACAAACAGTAATAATCTATTGCATTTTCAATTTCTTTTTGGGCTCTTGGCGAAATGATAATGTTAAACGCCTTACTTTTTGTTGAGTTGGTTGATGGTATAGTACTCCCCAAAAATATCATTTTTTACTTCTTTTTCATCGTTTTTTTCAACTACGTCTGCCTACGAAATTAATAAAGAAAATTCAGAAATGAGAAATTACATTAGACTCATTTCTGAATCTTTATATCTTGGATTACTGGTAACGGTTAGTATATGAAAAGTAGGCGATTTCGAAGCACAGAACTTTCGGTTAAACACAAAGTTCAATACGAGCCAAAATCATTGAATTTACTAATATTTCGCCTATTTTTTATATACATTGTTGTTGTGCGTTTTTTTTTTAATTCCACAATCTGAGTATGAATGGTTTCAGTATTTCCAATTTTCCACTAACCTTTTCCAACGGAATTTTTGTTGGGCTACTAAAATTCACTTTCTTATCTATTTCACTATTTCTAAATGACATTATTTTGGCAGAAATTATTTTTCCAAAACTGGTCACGACACGAACTTTTGTTTCTGGACAGTAGTAAACATTTCGTCCTTCATATTGTAGGGCTTCTATTTCAACTTCATGTTTTAGTTCGTCAGATGACAGTTCAACTTCAAAGGTTCTTTCTGGTGCTTCTGCAAACAAGACATTGTATGTTTTATTGTTGTCAAAATAGTACCAACAATTGATCTCTTCAGTGGTCGGTTTGTATATATATGAGCCAATTCCTATCAACATTAACAGAGGAACTAAAATGAATTTCTGCATAATAGTACTTAGAAATTTAATCTCAGTTTGAGTCGAGAATAGAACTCCCATACTCAATAGAAAAGGAATGATACCTATTAACATTCTTTGATAATTTCCTACATCGAAGAATATTACAAATCCAATAGTTTCAGCACTAAATACCATCCAAAGACAAGCCGAAATAATGAAAATTAAGTTCGCTTTTTTATGTTTACTAATTCCCGCAATAATGGCAATTACAGTTAATACAGTAAGGAAAGGAAAGTGATGTCCAACAGAAAATAATTTAGTCCACGCAATTAGTAGTCCCCAAATCACTAACAAAATTAAAAGGATGTATTTAAGTATTCTCATCGGTTTTTTTTAATGCACACAACGGGTTGGGGCTTGGCGATGTGGCGGATTTCGAAGCTCTAAACTGTCTACCAGCACTGAACTTGATACGAAGCACAAAGCTACATTTAAGCACTGAACCCGCTTTTTTGCCAAACGCCTGTTAGCACTCGTTTTTATTTTATTGTTAGCCAAAATTCCCCTCCCCAATGACAAGAACCAAAATCTACATAATATCGTCCTTTGTCGGTTTTGGTAAATGTTATAAAATTTCCTTCATCCATTATTCCATAAGAAACCGATTTAAATTCCTTTTTTGTGGAAGTAGAGTCACTGTATAATGTTGCACTAGAAACTGTCCCGCCATATGGAAAGATTACTTTAATGCTGTCTTGGCAACTTTCTGAAACATTAATAAACTGTTCCTTTCCTTCTCTAATGTCATTGGTTGTAACTAAATATTGTCCGTAACTTAATTTTATTTGGTTAGTTGAATACTTGTCCAAATTAGTCTTAAAACTGAACGAATTTGGCTTGTCTGAAGATTGTATCTTAAACTTTACTTTCAATGTAATTGGACTGTTCTTACTCAGAAATATTGTGTCGGTTTGTGTAAGTATTTTATTATCTTTGAGAAAAGAAAAGTCAAATTGGTCTAAAGAAAATGAATGAACTTTTATCTTTTTTACAGACTCAGTCGTTATTTTAATTTCTATTTCTACCTCCTGTCCAATGCAGGTTTGAACAACCCCTACTTCGTCAGGAAACAAAATATACACTTCGTCCTTTGGCTTAAATGAAGTCAAGAGTAGAAAGGTCAAAATTACTGTCAATATTTTCATACGTGTCGTCTTTTAAAATGAGTGCTAACATCCGTATATACCCAATACAAACAACCTATTACGCATATTTCCATTATATAAAGAGTCATTTGCATGCTTATATATTAACTTTTTTTCAGTCAAATATAGCCCATTTAACACAATAAAAATCACAACCTCACTCGCTCAGCCCAGCTATACGCCGTCAGCTTATCCGTTCGGCAAAAACCTAATAAGGTGATGCCGTATTTTTCGGCCATTTCTACGGCTAAACCAGATGGGGCGGAAATGGCAGCCAGCATCGGTATGCCGGCATAATAGGCCTTTGAAACAATTTCATAACTCACCCGGCCGCTGACCAAAATGATTTTGGCCTGCTCCATTTTTTTATTGTTGAGTAAATGCCCAATAACCTTGTCCACCGCATTGTGGCGGCCTATATCTTCCATGCAAGCCAGCATTTTTTTGTCGGCTCCAAAAGCCGCTGAGGCATGGCAACCGCCACTGGCTATAAAAGTTTCCTGAATAGCGGCCATTTCATCAAACATGGCATTTATTTCTTTCAGTGTAAATGTGGTTTGGTCGGTTATGGGGTTTCCACAAAGCTCAATACCCGACAAATCTTCTTTTCCGCAAATGCCACAACTCGATACCGAGGTTAACGACCGATTGCTGGAATAGCCAAAGTCGAGCATATTTTCTGGAATAATAGCGTTTATAGCCGATATATTTCCAACCGTATCAATACCCGTAGTTTGGGTTTTGAGGATTTCATTTTTTTGGGTAAAAACATTTTCGCTATGCAAAATACCCCGCACCAAATCTGCCTCATTTCCGGGAGTTTGCATGGTTACGGAAAAAGGTTTGTCGTTTACTAAAATTTGCAACGGAGTTTCATACGTCAACACATCTTTTACTTCCTCCCTTTTTTGGGTGGTGAATTTTTGTGCACTATGTGTCGACGTTTTCATTTTTTATTGTGTGCTTAGGTAAGTGTGCCAAGTTATTAGAAGTTGTCTTATCTCACCTCGATAACTATCGGGGCTAACCTCAATAATTTCCCAAATTTAGCATAACCAACGTACATGCTTCCAATGTTTCAATGCCATTTTTTTGAAG